>JADGBO010000200.1 GCA_015231465.1 Desulfamplus sp. | reverse complement strand
CCTGTGGAAGGGATTCAAATGAAAATCTAAGGACTCTCTCCATAATAGATGGACGGCATCCAGTTGTGGAAAAGATGATGGATGGTGAGCGATATGTACCAAACAGCATAATGCTCAACGACAGGGATCACCAGCTTCTGATCATAACCGGTCCCAATATGGCCGGCAAATCAACGGTGCTTCGCCAGGCCGCTCTGCTTGTACTCATGGCCCAGACAGGGTCTTTTGTGCCGGCATCCAGGGCAGTTATTCCCGTAACGGACAGGATATTCACCAGGGTGGGTGCCCTTGACAATCTATCCCAGGGCCAGAGTACATTCATGGTGGAGATGGAGGAGACCGCTAACATAATAAACAACGCTACCAGTAGAAGCCTGGTTGTTCTGGATGAGATAGGCCGGGGAACAAGCACCTTTGATGGACTCAGTATTGCCTGGGCCGTTGCAGAATATCTCCATGACCTCCAGGGGGGACGGGGGGTAAAAACCCTTTTTGCCACCCATTACCATGAACTGACCCGCCTTGAAGCCCTAAAAACCAAGGTGAAAAATTACAATATCGCAGTAAAGGAGTTTGACGACAATATTATTTTTCTAAGACGCATGGTGCAGGGAGCCACAAACAAAAGTTACGGCATCCAGGTGGCACGACTTGCAGGCGTGCCGGATGATGTTGTGAACCGGGCCAAAGAGATACTCAATACCATCGAACAAAATGGA
The DNA here is from genome assembly GCA_015231465.1 of Desulfamplus sp. Lineage (GTDB taxonomy): Bacteria > Desulfobacterota > Desulfobacteria > Desulfobacterales > Desulfobacteraceae > Desulfamplus. The sequence continues at coordinate 5,774 of JADGBO010000200.1, read as the reverse complement.
ACAGCTCCTGCCCATGGTGCCCTTGAACATATTACATCCCATGAATTTAAAACCGACATCCCTCCTGGAAATGGGGAGAAATCACTATCAGGCAAGAGAAAAAAGGGCAGGTCACTGGATAAAGAAGATGGCATTGCTGAACAGATGGAGCTTTTTTAGTACCTTGCACTGTTACAGATACCTTGGCACAGGAGTGGTTAATATTACAGATTGGTTATGTTGAAAAAAAATCTATTGCAAAATATTATCCTTCTATTTATGGGAGTGGTCCTTATAGGGGAACTCTATACTTCTCCTGCTTTCGCATCAACACCGAGGGATAGATATTTTTATGCCGACGGCTGCTATTACAGGATGAAAAACAGCCCGGATCTTTTTAAGTATCGACATAACTGGCTTAACTGCATTGGTCTCTATGAAAGTGTTTATACAAAAGAACCTCACAATCCCTGGGCATCGGCCGGAATGTTTCGTGCCGCACAGCTTCGCATGGAACTTTATGAAATATCCGGTCTGGAAGACGATAAAAATGAATCCATTGATCTTCTCCATCGAATATTGAGACGATACCCCAAAAGTTCCTACAGTACCAGGGCAAGGGATATGCTTTCAAAAAGGGATATGCTTTCAAAAGCGGATATGCTTTCAAAAGCGGATATGCTTTCAAAAGCGGATATGCTTTCAAAATTTGAAGACACCTTGCCGCCGGAAAAATCCGGAGAAGTGAATTTTGAAAAAACCGGTAAGGATAGGGGTTCGCTCCAGGAACCAGCAAATGAATTCAGTCATAATACGAACCAAAACATGGTCAGGGATCAGGAGAACCTGGAATCCCATGCTGCTCTATCCAGCGTGGATGCCGCTCCGGTGAAAAAGAAAAGGGGATTGAAATATATTTCACAAAAAGCCCATGGAGATGGGAAACCAGAGATGGTTGAGCCATACTCTTCCCAGGCATCGTTGATTGATTCGGAAGATATCTCAATAGAATCACATCCCGGAGAAGACCAAAAAAGGGATGGCCAAAAAAGGGAAGACCAAAAAAGGGATGAGAATATTGGAGATTCATCCAACCTTCATCCTGTTCCATCCGGGGCTGTTCCTGTGAAGCGATCCCCTTTTTATGAGGCAAAAGTAAAGAGATACGCCCTTAAAAATGGAGAGAAAGATGACCTGGACCAAATCCCAAAAACAACTGCAGGCCAAGACCATGCCGGAAAAGGGGATACATCCCAACACCGGAAACTCCCCCGGGTGGATGAAACAGGGGACAATGGAGACAACAATATAGACAGTAATATAGACAGGGGTCCGGCCTGGGAAGTTGACCATGATCCCGAGGGGTCAAACCGGTATGCTTATAACAAGACCTCCAGGGACACTATCCGGGTCAATTCCCACGGAGATGCCTTCATAACAGGGCTCCGTTACTGGTCAACCCCCAACTACACCCGTGTGGTAATTGATTCCGGAGCCGAGAGACCATATACCCACCATCTTCTCAAAGAGGACAGCTCCCTGAAAAAACCTCCCCGGCTCTATGTGGATATTGAACGATCCGTCCTGGGAAAAGATGTTCCCACCCATACGTTTATCAACGACCATCTCCTCATAAGTGCAAGGGCCGGCCAGAACACACCCCATTCCGTAAGGGTTGTGGTTGACATTAAATCCTTTGACAGTTACAAGATATTTTCCTTGAACGATCCTTTCAGGATGGTTATTGATGTCTGGGGAGAGCATTCCGAGGTGGCCCAGGCCAAATCGGATCAGGCCGTGACAATGCCTCCCGGGGCACCTCCGGAAACTCCCATCCCCCCCGAGAAGCTGTCCACAATAGGCTCCAATGCCGATGAGATAACAGCATCATCCATTGCCAAACAGCTTGCTCTCGGCGTAAAAACCATTGTCATCGATCCTGGCCATGGGGGAAAGGACCCCGGAGCCATTGGCTATCTTAAAGGAGTTTATGAAAAGGATGTTGTCCTATCCATTGCCCTGAAACTTGCCAGGAAAATGAGGGAACGCCTGAAATGCAATGTCATTCTCACACGTTCAAAGGATGTCTATCTCACCCTGGAAGAGAGAACCGCCATTGCCAACACCCAAAATGCCGATCTTTTCATATCCCTTCATTGTAATGCAGCAAGGGACAGGACACTGACCGGTTTTGAAACCTACTACCTCAATCTTGCAACCGATGAGGGTGCCATAAACGTCGCAGCAAGGGAAAATGCCACATCCCGGAAAAACATAAGCGATCTGCAGTCCATCCTCAACGATCTTATGAAAAACGCCAAGATCAATGAGTCATCAAGGCTTGCAGCCATTGTTCAGGATTACCTTGTCAAGGGAGTATCTAAAAAATACTCGGCTATTCGTAATCTCGGTGTCAAACAGGCTCCGTTTTATGTTCTCCTTGGTGCGACCATGCCTTCGATTTTGATTGAAACATCGTTTATAAGTAATCCCATGGAGTGTAAACGCCTGATAAATGATGCCTACCAAAATGCCCTTTGTGATGCCATCATTGACGGTGTTGAAAAATATATAAAGGAGACTGATCCCCGGGCTTTTAATTAAACCGCCATCCCCGGGCTTTTAATTAAACCTTCATGCCGGATTCCGGCTACCCCGGATAATGAAAACAAATGGCTATTTCCACGGTAAAGCTAAAGACTCATAAACAAAAAAGGATGGATACATTGGAAAATTTAATTTTTGAAATCAACGACCAGATCGCCACTTTGACATTTAACAGACCCAAGGCCCTCAACGCATTGAACCAGGCCCTTTTTCAGGAATTTGCCACGGTACTTGACAAGGTGGAAGTTGACAAAAATATCAGGGTTCTTGTTTTGACAGGTGCCGGGGAGAAGGCCTTTGTGGCAGGAGCCGACATTTCGGAACTTGCAAAGATGAATCCCCTCCTTGGCAAACGGTTTGCCGAAACCGGGCAGAAACTCTTCTCCAGACTTGAAAGCCTTCCCATGCCGGTGATTGCAGCGGTTAATGGCTTTGCCCTGGGCGGAGGCACTGAAGTTGCCCTGGCCTGCGATTTTATCTACGCTTCTGAAAAGGCTGTTTTTGGTCTTCCGGAGATAACCCTGGGGCTGATTCCTGGATTTGGAGGAACCCAGCGCTTACTCCGCCTTGTGGGAACAAATATTGCCAGGGAGCTTATCTTCACAGGAAAGACCTTTTCCGCGGCCGATGCTCTTTCCTATGGCATTGTAAACAAGGTATGCCCCCCGGAATCCCTCATGGAGGAGGTTATGAAAACAGCCCGGGCCATTGCAAAAAAAGGGGCGGTTTCAGTGAGGGCAGCCAAAGAGTCCATCTTCTGCGGCAAGGACGTGGACCTTGAAACCGGATGCCGGTTTGAAGCCGATGCCTTCGGTCTCTGCATGGCCAGCCAGGATGCAAAGGAGGGAACCCAGGCTTTTCTCGAAAAACGTAAGGCTGAATTTAAAGGCGATCTTGACAGTTAATTTTTGATGATCTCGTAAATTTGATTTTTTATAGTGCGGTCAATTTTTAAAGGAGTTACAATCAATGTCTATTTTTAATATGGATTTCGAGACCATGCCCCGGGAAGCTCTTGAATCCATACAGTTAAGCCGTTTAAAAACAACACTTGAAAGGGTACATGCAACTGTTCCATTCTATAAAGAGACCTTTAAAAATGCGGGTATAACCCCTTCCGATATCAAGACCCTTGATGATCTCCGGAGGATTCCCTTCACCGTGAAACAGGATCTGAGGGATAACTATCCCTACGGCATGTTTGCCGTTCCCATGGCAAATGTGGTGCGTATCCACGCATCGTCGGGCACCACCGGCCTGCCTACGGTTGTGGGATATACCCGCAGGGACATTGAGACCTGGTCGGAACTCATGGCCAGATGTCTCGTTGCCGGGGGGGCCACCAGCAATGATATTGTCCATAACGCATACGGTTACGGACTCTTCACCGGCGGCCTGGGTGTCCACTATGGTGCCGAAAAGCTGGGGGCCTCGGTTATTCCTGTCTCCGGCGGTAACACCAAGCGCCAGATTGTGATAATGAGGGATTTCAAACCCACAATCCTGACAGGAACCCCGTCCTACATTCTCCATCTGGCCGAGGTTGCCGACGAGATGGGGGTATCTTTCGCTGATCTGAGTTTCAAGTCCGGCATCTTCGGGGCAGAGCCCTGGTCCGAGGATATGCGTACGGATCTGGAAACCAAACTGCACCTGAAAGCCATCGACATCTATGGACTCAGCGAGATCATGGGCCCGGGGGTTTCCATTGAGTGCCATGAAGCCCAGAAGGGTCTCCATATCTTCGAGGATCACTTCATTGCCGAGATCATAGACCCGGATACAGGGGAGAACCTTGCCTATGGAGAGACCGGAGAGCTTGTATTCACCTCCATCACCAAGGAGGCGTTTCCCATCATCCGTTACAGGACAAGGGATATAACCTCCCTGAATCCCGAGCCCTGCATCTGCGGGAGAACCCATGTACGCATGAACAAGGTATCCGGCCGCACCGATGACATGCTCATAATCCGGGGTGTCAATGTGTTCCCGTCCCAGATTGAGAGTGTTCTCATGAAAAGCGACAATATCCAGCCCCACTACCAGCTTGTTGTGGACAGGATAGATAACCTGGATACCTTGACTGTAATGGTGGAGGTGGGCAGGGAGCTGTTTTCCGACGAGATAAAGACTCTCCAGAACATGGAGAAAAAACTCTCCAGTGATATAAAAGAGTACCTTGGAGTCTCTGCAAAGATAAAACTTGTTGAACCCAAGACCATTGAGAGAAGCCAGGGTAAGGCTGTTCGGGTAATAGACCGGCGGAAAAAATGATCTGAACATTGCAAAAAAAGGAATAGAAATATGAGAGTTGAACAGATATCCATTTTCCTGGAAAACAAAGCAGGGCGGCTTGCCGAGGTTACAGCCATTCTAAGGGATGCCAATGTCAACATAAGGGCACTCTCCCTTGCAGACACCACAGACTTCGGAATACTCAGGCTGATTGTAAACGACAACAAGACTGCTGAACAGACCCTCAAAAAAGAGGGATTCACCGTAGGCAAGACCAATGTTCTGGCCATTGAGGTGGATGACACACCGGGCGGGCTCAATAATGTCCTTGATCCTCTCACTTCGGAAGGGATAAATGTGGAGTATATGTATGCCTTTGCCAACCCCCAGGGCAAAAATGCCATAATGATATTCCGGTTCCATGATCTGGACAGGGCCATAGAAATTTTGAAAAATAAGGGGATCACCATAATCAATGGTGCCGATGTCTATAATCTATAGAACACTTTACACTTTTTTGAAATTGTCTGAATCACGGATTACAAATGAAGAATGCCGAAAATATAAAATAATTTCGGCATTCTCAACTTTGGAGAGAGGGGTAACGCACAGGTCTCTGCCCTACTTTTTCCATTCTCTGTCCATATCCCTCTGCACATCACGATTTTTGATGCTCTCCCTTTTGTCATAAAGCTTCTTTCCCTTGGCAAGGCATATCTGCACCTTTACCTTTCCGTTCTTAAAATAGAGTTTAAGGGGGATTATTGTAAATCCTCTCTCCGTAACCTTTCCGATGAGTTTTTTAATCTCCCGGTTATGTAGAAGGAGCTTCCTGGACGAATGTAACCATTTATTTCGGCATTATGGGCAAAACAGAGAAGCACATCCACGGTGGCTATAAATGATGCCATCTTCAAAATGGATGAAGTCCTCTGCATAACCTCCTTTCGGAT
>JADGBO010000001.1:65737-69041 GCA_015231465.1 Desulfamplus sp. | reverse complement strand
TGTAAATTTTTTTCCCGACAATCCCTGTCCCCTAAATTCTTTTGCCGGCAATCCCTCTCCCGGAAGATTATCTCCCCGGGACCGGATGACCATGAAGGTATCTCAAGTACCTTTTTTTTACGAACCTGTCTCTCTTTCATGAATTTGGCATCCTGGATAAAAAAATGTGATGATGTTTAAAATATTTCATTTATAGCTCTCTTTTCAATCATGGGCTTTTCCAGGGGAAGGAACAGGAGCTGAATACGGAACAGGAGCTGAATAATGTTCTATCACCCGAATATTCATCCATTTTTGACTGCGATACCGCAACAGTACCACCAAAAACAGCACAAAGAGATATAGGGTGATGCAGGACCATGAGAAGTAGAGCCCCATTCCCAGTTTGATGTTTCCTATCCACAAAGGCAGAAACAGAAAAACAGTTCCCACACCCAGCATGCTCAACATTATGAACCTCGAGTCCCCGGCACCTTTGAGGACACCGGTAATTACAACCACAAGGGCATCGAAAAACAGATATACAGATACAAATTTAAGCAAAATCGTGCCCATCTCCAGGATTGCTCTCTCTTCCGCCATTGTAAGGGTATTTGAGAGGAACAGAGTGATGAGGGGTTCCGGAAAAAAGAGAAAGATCAGAACCAGAAATCCCACCCAGGCCATTGCAATGTGAATGGTTGACCTGGCCGCCTCCAAAGCCTTTAAAGGCTCCTCCTTTCCCATGGCCTGGCCCACAAGGGTACTCAGTCCTATGGAAAATCCAAACATGGGCATGTATGAGAGGCTGTTTATGGAGAGTACAAGGTTGGTGACGGCAAGTTCGGTGTTGCCGATCCTGCCCACCATGAGAACGAAAAAGGCAAAGATCAGCATGTCAAGGAAAAAATGGACTCCCCCGGGAAGCCCGAATTTCATAAGACCCATGAAGAGAACGGGCTTGAATGCCCTGTTTCTCCATATACCGTATTTTCGGTTGTTCTTAGTGGTAAATGTTATCAGGGCAAAACTCAAGGTCATAAATGACCAGGCCGCAACCGTGGCTATGCCGGCACCTTTAATTCCCAGTTCGGGAAAGCCCCATACACCAAAAATGAGTGCATAATCAAGGGGTATGTTGAAGAGGGTGCCTGCTATATGGATCACCATTACCGTAAGGGTGGCACCCCTTCCCGAATAAAAGGTCGAGAGGGTATAACCCACGAGGCATACCCCGGAACCCATGCATAATATCCTGAAATAGATTTTTTCCAGCTCCCTTATATGGGGATCGTGACCTATGGCATCAAAAATGGGGTTTGCCATCAATGCAAGCATCCACATGAAAATGGTTCCCAACAGGGCAAAATAGATACCCTGCCAAAGGGAGGAGCCAACGCCATCCCCATCACCTCTGCCTGTGTACTGGGCTATGAATACATTGACATAACCTGCCACACCCATAAAAAACGCTGTGAAAAGAAATGAAGTTATGCCGGCAGGCGTTGCCGCAGCCAGGGCATCCATGGAGTAGTTTCCGAGAAAGACCCTGTCCGTGAACTCCATAATGGTTGTGGCACCCATGCTGAATACCAGGGGAAGGCTTAATTTTATAACATTTCTGTAACTGTCAAATTTCATTTTTTTGATGGATATCCGACCTTTTCCCGACAATACCCTTTTGGGGAGGGGAATTGTTTGACCTTTTGCCGAAAACATTCTTTCGGGTAACTATATTTATTGAAGTTTTTTTAGAAGGACCCTTTGTCATGGCCTCTTTCTGTCTTTTTTTCCGGCCTGGGTCCTTTTCCACAAATATCTTTTTTCCGGTCCCAAAGCATTTTTTTGTATAATACATCAATGTTGAGATGGTCGAGGGGGAAGGGGTGAAAACCTGAACCTGCCTGGGAGAGATTGCAAGTCTGCTTCTAACAAAGGCCCCTGCCCTCTCCATATCTTCCATGGTACACCCTGGATGGGCCGCAATGAAGTAGTAGGTTAGGAACTGCTTCTTCCCGGCTTTTTCCGAAAGGGTGTCAAACTGTTTTTTGAACTCCGGAAGAGAATCAATGGAGGGCTTTCCCATCAACTCAAGTAGATGGTCAACGGTATGTTCGGGAGCCACCTTCATCTGGCCTGAGACATGGTGCTTTACCACCTGCTCAAGGTACCGGACTCCCTCTTTTTTGTCTGCCGCAACAAGATCATGGCGGATCCCGGATGCCACAAAAACTTTTTTCACCCCTTTCATTCTCCGGATGGTCTCCAAAAGGAAACTCTGGGGAGCATGATCCGGTTTAAGGCCTTTGCACACATCCGGGAAAAGGCATCTCCTGTGGGAACAGGCACCTTTTTCGAGTTTTTTTTTGCACTCGAATCCGTACATGTTAGCGGTGGGGCCCCCCACATCCGATATAATGCCTTTAAAATAGGGATTTTTTATCATCTCTTCAACTTCACTGACAATGGACTCCCGGCTTCGCCATCTCACCGTTCGGCCCTCATGCAGGGCAATAGAACAAAAATTACACTCTCCATAGCATCCCCTGTGGGTGGATATGGAGAATCTTATTGTCTCAAGGGCGGTGACGATTCCCTCTTTTTTGTAATATGGATGAACGTCCCGCTCAAAGCCGAGATCCGCAAAGCTGTCCATCTCATTAATATCGGAATAATGGGAAGGGGGATTTTGTATAAGGTATCTTGTATCCTGCCCCTGGGCAAGGCCCCTGGCCGTTGCCGGATCACAATTGCAATAAAAGGTGAGAAAACTTCCGGCAAAGGCATCCACACTTTCCGGATTCCCTCCCTTTACTTCATGGTAAGGGGCAAGAACAATATAATCTTTGGGTACTGCATTGGAGATATAGCATATCCCCCGTATAGATGAAGGTTCCTCTTCCCCGGAAGATGTGTTATCAGGCTTTTTCACCAGGAAGGATGAAGCTTCCTCTTCCCCGGAAGATGTGTTATCAAGCTTTTTCCGCTTTTTCACCAGAAAATCGGCAAGTGCGAGGATGGCCTTCTCGGCCATGCCGTAAACCAGGTAGTCGGCCCTGGCATCAAAGAGAATGGATCTTCTTATGCTGTCCGACCAGAAATCGTAATGACATATTCGTCTCAGACTGGCTTCGATACCCCCGAGGACAATGGGAGCCGTGTTTTTGAAGTAACGGCGGACAAGGTTTGAATAGGCGATTACTGCACGATCGGGACGGCGGTTGTTGATACCTCCAGGTGTATAGTCATCCCGGTTTCTTCTTCTTTTGAGGGATGTATAGTTGGAGATCATGGAGTCCACTGAGCCTGCGGTTATGCCCCAAAA
>JADGBO010000001.1:0-65638 GCA_015231465.1 Desulfamplus sp. | reverse complement strand
GATATCCAGGGCACTTCCTATTGTAAGATCAACCCTGTCAAGTCCTGCTTCTCTTACATGTTCGGCATCAAAAAGGGACTTCACCCCTCCGGCATAGGTAACGGGTATGGGGCAGCTCTCTCCGAGCAGGGCCACAAGATCGGACTGCACTCCGGCCATTTTCCCCTCCACATCCACCCCATGCACAAGAAATTCATCACAATATTGAGAGTACGTCCCAAGGGCAGCGGCTGTTACCTCAACTTCTGTGAATTTCTGCCATCTATCCGTGACTATCCAGAATTTTCCGTCCCGGCTGCGGCAGCTCAGATCCAGAACAAGCCGATTTTTTCCAACCTTTTGCACCAGGGCAAGGAGTCTGTCCATATCAATGAGACCCCGGGAAAAGACATGGGAGGTTACAATCACATGGCTGGCCCCGGCATCAAGATATAGTCCCGCGTTGTCGGGATTGATGCCCCCGCCGGCCTGGAGTCCCCCGGGAAATGCTTTAAGGGCAGATATGACGGATTCATGGTTTCCAGGACCCAGGGAGATGACGTGACCGCCGGTTAAGCCGTCTTTTTTATAAAGCCCGGCAAAAAATGAAGAGGGTTGCCCACTCTCAAAGTTTATGACGGTTTCATCCTTGTCTCCATGGGCTTTTTTGCAGCCCTGACAGGTCATGGCATCACCGTTTTCGCCATCCCGGAGGGTTGATCCGACAATCTGGACAACCTTTCCGTTTTTTATATCTATACATGGTCTGAATTTCATCTGTCTGTTTTTCCAAAATCATCATTAGATATTAAAGCCAAACCCCAGGACTTCATTGAGTTTGTCCGACAAATGCTCAATGGTAAAAGGCTTTCTTATGAAGCCGCTGCATCCCTTTCCCAATATCTCATGGGTCTTTTCGTTGGGGCTGTATCCTGTCGCGAGTATGGATTTCAAATGGGGATTGATCTTCTTCATTTCGTCAAAAAGCTCGTCTCCTCCCATATCCGGCATCATCATGTCAAAGATGACAACATCAATGGAAGCATAATCCCGGCGGTAAATTTCCAGGGCATCCCCGCCGCTTTCAGCCGTGGCCACATGACATCCCAGGTGGTCTAAAATGGCGGATACAGCCTCAAGTACCATATCTTCATCATCCACAAGAAGCACCCTGGGATTTCGGGTGGAACCCTTTTCCCCCTGTAGTGGGGGTTCTATGGATAAACTTCGGGATTCCAAATCCGGAGAATCTAAATCTTCAGATGAACCCTTTTCCCCCTGCAGCGGGGGTTCTATGGATAAACTTCGGGATTCCAAATCCGGAGAATCTAAATCTTTAGATTTAAAATCCGGTGAACCCAAATCCCCGGATTCGTATGCCAAACCGGAAGGGAGTCTCTCCCTGTCAATTTTAAATTCATCGTCATCCGGTTTCCAGGAAAGCTCAGTCAAGGCCGGAAGAAAGATTCTGAATTCACTTCCCTCGCCCTTACTGCTTTTCACGTCAATGAAGCCCCTGTGATTGGTTACTATTCCATAGGCCGAAGCCAGGCCCAGGCCGGTTCCATGACCCTGGGCCTTTGTGCTGAAAAAAGGATCAAAAATCCTCTCAATGATCTCTTCGTCAATGCCTGTACCGGTATCTTTGACGGTGATAAGAACATATGAGGCCGGAACATTGTCCGTATTGGGTATATCCTCTTCCTTTTCCATCATGACATTGCGGCTGGAAACCGTCAGGCATCCCCTGTTATCCATGGCCTGGGCTGCATTGCGAAAGAGATTGCCGAGTACCTGTTCCATCTGAACCCCATCACCCTCCACATACCAAAGGTCCGATGATAAAAAGGTCTCCACATGAATATGGCCGTGGGTCGCTGAAAACATTTCACAGTTTTTCTTTATCAGATGGTTTATGTCAATGGGCCGGGTTTCATACTTTCCGCCCTTTGCAACTCCGAGAAGCTGTTTTATCATTTCAGAACCGCTTCGGGCATAGCTGTCGATATTGATAAGATGTTTATAGTCCGGATGGGATATATCCCTGTTTAAAAGGAGCAGGGATGTATTACCCATGACAGCCATGAGAAGATTGTTGAAATCATGGGCAATGCCGCCGGCCATGGTGCCTATGGCCTCCATTTTCTGGGCATGGAAGAGCTTTTTTTCAAGATTTTTTCGGGCTGTTATATCTATGATGTAGCCCTGAACTTCCATCAGCTCTCCGGAGGAGTCGAATCTTCCGATGGCATTGAGAAGCACGTTAATTGGGGAACCGTCACATTTTATGAAATCAAGCTCAATGTGCTTGAGGGCTTTTTTCTCCTTAAGTTCTCTTATCAGGGCATGTCTCAATGAGGGATACTTGTAGTGACGTTCTATGTTTATATCAAGTTCCCTGGCATTGCCTTCATATCCAAGGGTCAAGGCGAACACCTGGTTGCACATGAGGACATCGCCTCCGGTGGTAACGACATAAAACCCGCTTATATCGGCCTCAAACAACTGACGGTAGCGTTCTTCCCGCTCCCTCATCCGTTTTTGGGTCCTGTGTATGTGGGTAATATCTTGTACATGGAGAATGTAAGAGCAGGGATGTCCGCTTTGCCGGAAGGGTAAATACGCAATGCTTACAAGGGCCCTTATCTCTCTTCCCTCCCGGTTTATATATCTCTTTTCAACGACCTGGTGATCATCGCCGCTGATGTTTTCCCTGCCATGGCTGCTGAAAGTGCTGCCCTGGGTGCTGAAAGGATCATGGGAGCTTTTCATGATGCCGCACCCACTGTCCGGTGAACAATAATCTTCCTTGTTTTCCGGGGAGAGGCGTAAACCTTTGACCAGATTTTCCGTAACAGCAATATCATCGGGATGGGTGATATCTTTCCAGTTAATTTGCTGAAGCTCCTCTTCACTGTATCCGAGCATATTGCAGAATGAATGATTGGCTTTCAGATACCAGCCATCGTAAGATACCATGGCCATGCCCCCGGGAGCATGGGTGAAAAGGCTGCGGAACTGCAAGTCATTCTGTGCCGTAAGCTCCATGATTCTTCTCCCCTTGCCCAGACTTCTGATGAGAAGTATCACCAGGGCGGCAAGGGAGCATAACAGGAGGGCAGCCAGGAAAACAATGATGGCAGGGGAGAGGGAGATTTGCGAAGATAAAATTATCTGATTGGGCATTTTTTTTTGGCTGTAAGGGCGAATCATGATCCGCCCTTTTATAATGTTTTTCTCTATAACCACCATGGCGGCACTACCGCCACAATCGAAGCATGAAAGTAGGGGAGTATTGCATACGCCCCTTAAAATATGGGGAATTTCATATAACCACCATGACGGCATTACCGCCACAATCGAAGCATGAAAGTAGGGGAGTATTGCATACGCCCCTTAAAATATGGGGACTTTCATATAAAAATTAAGTTCATGCTTGGTTTTGCCATGCATAGGCGTTATTTGCCAAGCATTCCATCCCGGAGTTTTTCGTCGCCGGTAAAGGTATCAGTTTCAAGCAGCCATACCGAAAAAAGGGCTTTCTTGAAATCAAGGTCCGGAATGTTTAATTTGAACTCATCATTATAATAGATAGATGTTCCCTGGCCGGGCATGTATATGTATCTCCAGATGTCTGTTTTTGATGCTTTGACAATGGCACCGAGGAAAGCATCAATGTTGGTCTTCTGGGCATCGTAATTATCCCCTGCCGCGTATTTGAAACCTTCTGCAAAAACATCGACCAATTTATCGGGAGGGCCTGTTCTTGTCCATGTCATGGTTATTGCCATGGGTTCATCAGAGTTGATTATCTGCTGGGAGTCCGAGGTCTTTGCCTTGAGATAAAGGGATCCCACATAAACCTTGAACCCAAATTTTGAACGAATGCCTGCACCATTGAGTACAAGCTCTCCCTTTCCGTCTTCAAGGGTAATGGTATCCGCCACCTCAACTCCGCCTATTTTAGCGGCATAAAGGGGTGTTACAGTAAAAAAGACGGCAAACAGGACAAAAAAAACTTTTTTAAGCATGATATCTCCTTCTTTATGTTTATGGTTAATGCGGATTATCCGCGGTTTAAGTAAATTTGATTATGTTGGGGCATTCATGGCAGCGGTGGGAACTCAATGACCACGGCTACACCTTGAACTCATTCATCATTGTTTTCAGTTTTTCCGCCAGTCGAGACAACTCTTCGGCACTCTGGTTCAGTCGCGAACTGTTGTTGGACATCTCTGCCGCCTCCTGATTGATGCCCGCGATCTCACCGGATATTTCAGATGCCACATGGGAGCATTGGGAGACATTTTCAGTTACATCCTGCATGCCCCTTGAACCCTGGGCCACATTCATGCTGATCTCCTCGGTGGCAGCGGACTGATCCACAATTGTCCGGGTTATGGTGGATATTATATCATTTATCTTGACAATGATAGCAGAGATTTTTTCAATCCCCTTTATGGTGCTGGCCGTGGTTCCCTGGACACTGCCCACCTGGAGACTTATGGCCTTGGTTGCTTTTGCCGTCTGATTGGCAAGCTCCTTGATCTCGTTGGCCACAACAGCAAACCCCTTGCCTGCTTCCCCGGCCCTGGCAGCTTCAATGGTGGCATTCAGGGCAAGAAGATTGGTCTGTTCAGATATTTCGGCAATGGCCTCGGTCACTTTTCCTATATCATGGGCAGCCTTTTCAAGGCTCTTCATGTCAACCGCTGTACTTTCGGCCTGTTTTACCGCTTCACTGGAGATGGTCTTAGCGTTATCCGAGTTGGCGGCAATCTCGTTTATTGTCGCGGTATTCTCCTCGGTGGCTGCGGCCACGTTGTTAAGATTGGAGGCGGTCTCCTCAATGGCCGCGGTTATGGAATTGAGATTTGCACTCATCTCCTCGGTGGCACCGGCAACACTGTTAAACCTGGTTGCAGTATCATCGGCACTTTTGGACATGTGAAGGGATATATCCTTCAGGGACATGGATGAACAGGATATGGTGCCCACATTGGCGGTGATGTCCCTGACAAGAGAACCAAGATTTTTGACAATCTCATTCATGGCAGATGCCAGTATGCCTATTTCATCCTTCTGGTCAATCTCTAACCTGCCTGTGAAATCCCCCTTGGACATGCGCCTGGAAAACCGCACCGCCTTTATAATGGGAATGGTTATCATCCTCGTTATAAAAAAGGAGAGGGCAAAACCCAGCAGAATGGCTCCGGAACCTATGGCAAGGGCTATCCTGGAGCGAAGTTCCGCGTCACTGTTAACCTTTTCAGTTCCCTGATCCGCTATGGCTGTCGCGTTATTGTAAAGCTCCTCGGTGAGTGGTTCCGTGTCATTTACTGCTGTGGTCATCTTTTCATAAAGTTCAAGAATGTTTATATCCTGGGCCACAAGAGATTCAAAGGCTTCCCGGTAGAGATTAAGATATTTTTCCGAGTTCTTCTTATAGTCTTCATTGACATTGGATTTTTCAATGGTACCCAAAAGAGTGGAGATGCCATTTTGCACACGATCGGCATAATGTTGCCCGCCATAAAGGAGATAATCCTTTTCCCGGCTCCGGATTTCCAGCAAAAGAGGTTTTACGTTGGGAAGATAGGTGAAACTGAAAAGCACATCCATTTCGCCAAGGGCCTCTTTCATTTCATAATAGCTATCTGTGACATCTTCATATGTCTGGGCATTTTTAAGACTTTCAAGGGACTCCGAATAGGTCTCCAGCACTTCATTGAGCATGTCCTTTATCATCATTTCGTTGGCAGAAGACCTGGCAATGACTCCATGATACTCCTCAATAAGAGATTCAAGCTGATCCAGGGCATCCTCATCATCTTCCAGCCAGTAACGCTCCTGCACCTGCACCATTTTAAGCATATGCAGATATATATCCTCGACATCCACATAGGACATCTCCTCAATAAGACGCTCTGCTGCGTGGGCAAACTCTCCCCTTATACCTGAATTTGCATCAAGCCCCCTTATTTGGTAGGATGCACTCAGAGCCTGGAAGCTCTTTTTGTACTCATCAATATTGCCGGCAATATTTTCCCCCTGGGAGGCTGTTGTTGTATTACCCGATTCCCGGGCTTTTTTGACGATATCCCTGGACTTCATGGTTAGATCTTCTATATTTTTTTCAATTTCACCCAGGTATTTAGTATCAAGGGTTGCAAGAAAATTTTTCTCATCAATCCGGCACTGCTTCATAAGGGTTTTGATCTCGGAGGCTTCCCCTGCAATGGCGACATTGATGTTCATGAGGTTCTGAAAGTTGTCCGTAGTGGATTTAACAGTCCTGTGATATATGGTCATAACACAAACAAAAAGAAAAAGAACAATGCCGAATCCGCCAACCAGTTTTGTTACAAGTTTCAGGTTTTTAAAAAACTTCATTTTTCAAAGCCTCCTCGGTCATCTTAAATCATTGCCTTTAAAGCAGCCTTTACGGATTTAATTTGCAGGTATATATAGCGATAAAACAGTCCCATGTGAATCCAGGACAATTTCCACAGATGCTTTTACTGTCTAAATCCAGGACAGTTTCCGCAGATGCTGTTACTGTTTTCGCCAATTTGGGTGGATGGGACTTGTTTCTTACGAATGGATACTCTCGGGCAGAAACACCATTCATTGAAGGGAAACAGGTTCGATATTAATTAGAGTCACGGAGAGTGTCAAGATAAAAATCAAGAACAGATACAGTTCAGTGAAATATGGTTGACTTTTAATGTTATGAAGTTTTATTAAGGAATGATTGCCCAACCTTACACTTTCCATTATTGTACGACAAACAAGAAGGAGGAGGAGTGCATTCCTCCGTTACCCTGAAGGGATAGCGGCTTCCTGCACCAGATTTTATGAAAAAAATAGTTGTTCTCCACGGTGTAAATCTCAATATGTTCGGCAGACGTGACCCTGCACAGTATGGCAGTGTAACTTTAAGTGAAATCAACGGAAAGCTGCATGAACTGGCCGCTGAACTCAATATTGTTCTTGAATGCTGGCAGACAAACCATGAAGGGGAGATGGTGGAAAAAATCCACGCCCTGCATGAAGCCCGGGTTGATGCCGTTGTAATAAACCCAGGTGCCTGGACCCACTACAGCTATGCTGTAATGGATGCCCTTGCCATACTCACTGTCCCCATTGTGGAGGTTCACATGTCCCATGTCCATGCCCGGGAACCGTTTCGCCATATATCGCTGGTCGCCCCCCTTGCAAAGGGTCAGATTACAGGATTCGGCATGAACAGTTATCTGCTCGGTTTAAGGGCTGCATGGAGCCTTGTTCTTGATGAACCAACATAATATAGTTTTCCAGATAATGAAATTGGTAATCATACTGTAGGGGCAGCCCCTGTGGCTGCCCTTGGGAATCAAAGATTTTTCTGGAAGTCTATTAGGAGCATAATTACCTGACCAGAAATAATTACATAAAATCGTCGGCATCTTTAATTTGTCGGTTTACACTTTTTTGAACCATGATTTTCATGATTAAGGGATTACCTTGATTTTTAATGGTGTTAATCCTTAAATCCTTAAATCCTTTAATCATGGCTCAGAATTTTTCTAAAAGTGTAAACTACTTTCTGCATGATATGAACGATGCCAATAAAAGATATCAAAAGTCATGAAAAACATAATATTAACCGGTTTCATGGGAACCGGGAAAAGTACCGCGGGAAAACTTACGGCAGATGCATTGAATTACGATTTTGTGGACACGGATGAAGCCATAATGTTAAAAGCAGGACAAACCGTTGCCCAAATATTTGAATCACAAGGAGAGGATGCTTTCCGAGCCATGGAACACGATCTTGCCGTTGAGCTTTCGGAACGTTCTTCCCTTGTGATTTCAACCGGAGGCAAAATGATGCTGGATACGGAAAACGTCCGTTTACTTGGCAGGAACGGTTGGATTTTTTGCCTAACCGCATCTCCGGAGGAGATCATCGAAAGGATATCCAGGGACAGAACCATTAAACGTCCTCTCCTTGATGTAGCTGATCCCCCAAGACGCATCAGGGAGCTTCTTGGGAGCCGGAAAAAGGGTTATGAAAAATTTATGCAAATAGATACCACATCAAAAACACCGGAAATGATATGTGAGAAAATTTTATCCCTTTTTAAATCAGGAATACGATAATTTGGGTTGACAAAAACTTAATTGATATCCTAATACACCATTATCTATACTTCCAGAATAATATTTCAGCGAATCCATTCCCAGGGGCAGCCACAAGGGACTGCCCCTACAATACGGTTGCCAATTTCATTGTCTGGAAAACTATAACCCTGAAAAATATATGTCCAGTTCTTTATCAGCTCGCGAGTGATAAGTTCTCCCACTGACCACTACAGATAGTACTGTAATGCAATATATCACCACAATATATGGTGTGGGATATGAGAACTTACAACTCTTGAGTTTATCAGGAATCCATTCTTTAACAAATTCACTTTATCAGGAATCCATTCTTTAAAAAATTGAGGAGGGTCCAATGAGACACATTAGTAACCCGAACAGAATAGCAGCTTCAATTATTTTTATTTTTACGGGTATTGTAATTTTTTTTACTCTGTTCGGAATATGCTCGGCAAACATAAGTCTCACCCTTTACACGGAAGAGTCTGCCAACTCCCACTACACTGATAAAGACGGCAAACTAAAAGGGTATGTTTATGAGCTTGTTCTTGAAATGCAGAAAAGAATGGGAGATACCACACCAATTACCATGGCTCCCTGGGCAAGGGGGTATCATTTTGCCATAACCGAACCCAACACAGCGATTTTTTCCACCACCTTTACAGAAGAGCGCAGACCCCTTTTCAAATGGGTGGGTCCTGTATCTGCCTCTGTATGGATATTTTATGCAAAGGCGGGATCCGGTATCAAACTGGAAACCCTTGATGATGCCAGATCACTGAAAAGTATTGGTACATATAGAGATGATGTCTGGGATATTTTTCTTAAGGACCAGGGGTTCACCAACGTGGAAAGTGCAAGGGTCGATTACCTCAACCTTAAAAAACTCATGGCAGATCGTATTTCGGTCTGGGCATCCACCCTTGACCGGACACCTGAAATAGCAAAAAACCTCGGCATTTCCATGGACATGATCGAACCGGTACTTAAAGTTATGGAAAAGGGACTCTTCATTGCCTTCAATAAAGATACTTCCGATGATATAGTCAACCGCTGGCAAAACACATACAACGAGGTTCTTGCGGACGGAACCATGGAAGCTATATATAAAAAATGGAACGTGACCGTTCCAACTTATGAAATCCCACAAATTCCATAGAGATTTCATCGATCCAACTTATGCAATCCCGTCGCTTCCATATAGATTTCGCCGATTCCCTGGCGGCGATACTCTTCTGGAATGGCGTATGTGGACAATTGAGCGTCAACTACCCCTACGGCACTTTGTGACCGTAGGGGTTTCCTTGAGGAGGTATTTATGAACATGAGCATGAACATGGCTTCCTTGAGGAGGTATTTATGAACATGAACATGGCTTCATTGTTCAAATTTTAATCTTTATTTAACCATAGGAGAAAAAGTATGCAGGCGTTTGAAGATCTTGTTGCGCAAATCGGTGCTTTTGCATGGGGGCCTCCCATGCTGATCTTGTTGGTCGGAACAGGCTTCTGGCTAACCATTTCACTGCGGGGGCTGCAATTTACGAAACTTTGGCACTCACTCTATCTCGCTCTTATAAAGCGGAAAGAAGATGGAGATGAGCCAGGCGACATTACACATTTCCAGGCTTTGATGACCGCCCTTTCCGCAACGGTGGGAACGGGTAATATTGCCGGTGTTGCAACAGCCATAGCAATCGGCGGCCCTGGTGCGCTGTTCTGGATGTGGATCACGGGACTTGTGGGCATGGCCACAAAATATGGCGAAGCGGTTCTCGCTGTAAAATACAGGGTAAAGGATGAAGCCGGAGAGATGAGTGGCGGGCCCATGTATTATATCACCAACGGACTTGGCCAGAACTGGAAATGGCTCGGTGTTGCCTTTGCCGTGTTTGCCTCCATAGCCGCTTTTGGTATCGGCAATATGGTGCAGTCCAACTCGGTGGCGGATGCGGTGCAGTCAACATTCAACATCCCTGCCTGGGTTACGGGATTGGTACTTATGGCCATGACAGCGGCTGTTATACTGGGCGGAATCAAAAGCATTGGCAAGGTCACCGGCGTTCTGGTCCCCATAATGATTGTCTTTTACGTTGCAGGTGCCCTCGTGATAATCATAATGAACATCACCGAGGTGCCGGCAGCTCTTGCTCTTATCGTCAAACAGGCCTTTGCCCCCACTGCCGCAACCGGTGGATTTCTGGGCTCCACCATAATGCTCAGTATCCGTATGGGTGTTGCCAGAGGCGTATTCTCCAATGAATCAGGTCTTGGAAGTGCACCCATTGCCGCGGCCGCAGCCCAGACAAAACATCCTGTAACCCAGGCACTGGTCTCCATGACCCAGACCTTTATCGACACAATTGTGGTATGTACCATGACCGGGCTGGTCCTTATAATGACAGGTGCATGGAGCAGCGGAGAGACCGGTGCATCCCTTACAACCTCGGCATTTGATATGGGGCTGCCCGGAGGTGCATATATTGTAACCATAGGGCTGATACTCTTTGCCTATTCCACAATCCTCGGGTGGAGCTACTATGGAGAGAAATCCATTGAATATCTTTTCGGACGCAAGGCCGTATTGCCATACAGACTTGTTTTCGTGATATTTGTGGGTCTTGGTGCAATAGCCAAACTCAACCTTGTCTGGAATCTCTCGGATACCTTCAACGGCCTAATGGCCATACCCAACTTGATCGGTCTGCTTCTTCTGACCAAAGTAATTGTCGCTGAAACCAACAACTATTTTGAAAACAATTAAGAGCCTTATTTTTAAACAGGCTCTAAGGAATCGACCTTAGATAACTTACCCATTTACCTCACCCCCCCAACCCCCTCTCCATGAATGGAGAGGGGGGAGATCACCCAAGGGGCCCTTGTTTACATCGATCCCAACGGTTTCCCGCTGTTGCTTTTCAGGATATCTAATCTCATGAACCCCTTTGTGACCTACACAGAAGGTGATTTTCCAGTTTACACCACGGCGGAGCCGGGCAGCACCGTTGTGGTGGATTTCTACAGGGGTAAGCTCCAGTGCCTGCCGGGCACCTTGCAGTTCTTTGTGGCAAGCGCACCCGAGGGCACCGGGCTTGGGGATGAGTTTATCCTCAATGCCGAGCCCTATGTGGTGGAGATAGAGTAGGTATATAATTTAAAATCAACAGTTTGCCCGCTTTCCAGGAGCATAAATAAAAAGGGTGGTTTGCAATTATTGTATAACAGCAATTTTGACCCCCTTGATAAAATCAGCCTCTTCCATTATTTTATGGGAGAGGCTGATCTATTTTGTTAAGAGGTTGAGATAGAGGGTGATTTATGCGAAGTTTTCATTCAGATAGAGCATAAGAGCGACAGGGAAGATGTTTCCATGCGTCTGTTTGAATATTTTTGTTACGCCTGGCTTCTAAAAAAGAGACCGGTATGGAGCATTGCCTTCTACACGGATGATGCCGTATGGAGAAAGAAGGTACCCGACAGTTTCTGGTATGCTTTCAGTGAAGGAAAGGGAAAGCAGCACTGCCATTTTGACGTGATCAAGGTGAAAAATGAGAAGAGTTCCGATTTGATGAAAAAGCACTCATTGCTTTGTAAACTCCTCGCTCTTAAAGCAGATGACAGGGGCCTGGACAGGGAGGAGATTATTAAGGCAATATACAGAGATGTCGCCAATATGAAAGAAGAACTGGATAACGACAGGAAACTTCTGGTTGCCCAGTGGATCGATGCCTACAGCGGTATTCCCCGGGGGAGACTGGAACAGATAAAAAAGGAGGAAAATATGAGTTATGTCGCAACAACCATATCTGAGCATTATATTAATGAAGGCAAGCTGGAAGGCAAGCTGGAAGGAAAGCTGGAAGGAAAGCTGGAAGGAAAACTTGAAAAGCTCCAGATGCTCGACTCCCTTTATGCTTCAGGCACTATAGACAGGGCAAAGTACAAGGAGATGTCAGCACCCATCCAAAAGGAGATCCGGGAACTGGAGGATGCCCTGAAGCATCGTGAGGCCGCCTGAGGGGGGTTTTGTGAACCCATCCTGTAAATCCTTAAATCATGGAAATCACGGTTCAGACAAAAATACCGTTGACAATTGAGCAAATATTATATAATCGGGAACGACTGTACATCAACGTTACCCGTAACCAAAGGATAAACCATGAAGTGCGCCCAAGGGAAGTGGGGTAGGGGACGAGTTCATCCTCAATGCCGAGCCCTATGTGGTTGAGATAGAGTAGTGCACTGTCAATACTTAATTTTAGGGTTATCTGCAACGCAGAGACAAGGCATGCTTTGTCTCTACAATTAACCGAACCCTAATTTTTAGCTTTGACAATGCAGTAGTCTCTTGGCAGAATCATAATAATCTTACACATTCTGGTTTGAAACAGGCAGTGTTTGAGTGATGTGATTGTATTGTAAATTTCAAACAGTGGAGTGACTAAAAAATTGCATGGAATTTATTTTTTCCTGCCCTGAAACGGGAAAAACCTTTTCAACGGAAGACTTTTCCATTATGGATGGTCAAAGGGTGTTTACGGATGCAGAGGGCAGAAAATCACTCAATGCCACCATTATCCTTGAGAACCCCTGCCCCTTGTGTGGAAAGACTCACGAATATGCAGCGGATGAGATGATCTGTCCATTTACGCCAAGTATATAACCTCCTGATAAAAGAACAGAATATGATTGATAAAAAAATAGAACATATGGAAAAACATAACTCGGAAAAAAATAAATCTGAAATAGCAGAAGAAAACAGCCCTGCTCCAGGACTGACCCAGGGAGTCAAAGGAGCAGGGTGAGCATCAAAATTATCTCCGGGGGATCTGGAGAAAGCTCTTTGCGGTTTATCCTTTCCAGTTGATGACAATGTTCTGGTAGGTATTGGAACAGCCGATGATGCAGGTGTCTATAAAGTAAATGATGACATTGCCCTGATTCAAACAGTGGATTTTTTTACTCCCATTGTGGATGATCCCTTCTCTTTTGGCCAGATAGCTGCTGCCAATGCCCTCTCCGATGTCTATGCCATGGGAGGGGTGCCCAAAACAGCCATGAACCTTGTGGCCTTTCCCATCAAAAAGCTGGGTGGGGAAGTGCTCAGGGCTGTGCTGGCCGGTGGCATCGATAAATTAAAGGAATCCGGTACGGTTCTTCTCGGAGGACACAGCATTGAGGACGATGAGTTCAAATACGGCCTGTCTGTCACGGGATTTGTCCATCCCATGAAAATTGTGGCAAACCAGGGACTGAAACCCGGAGATTGTCTGGTACTTACCAAACCCCTTGGTACAGGCATAGTCAACACCGCTGTAAAGGCGGGGCTGGCATCCTGCGATACCATAAAAAGAGCTGTGGAGCTTATGGCCATGCTTAACAGGGATGCTGCCCTGGTAATGTCAGGTTTTCCCATCTCTGCCTGTACGGATGTCACTGGATTTGGACTTCTGGGCCATCTGGCCGAGATGGTACATGGTACCGGTATCGGGGTCACTGTGGACTCTTCACTGGTTCCAATTCTACCCGAGGCTGTGGAGTTTGCCTCCATGGGTTTTGTTCCGGCAGGTGCCCACAACAATAGGGAGTTCAGAAAAAGGATGGTAACAATGGGTCAAGGGGTTTCTCCGGTGATGCGGGATATTCTGTTTGATCCCCAGACTTCCGGTGGCCTGCTAATGGGGTGCCCCGAAATAGACGTTGAAGCTTTGGTGAAGAGATTAAAGGATTGGGGTGTGGAACATGCGTCGGTTATTGGAATCGTTCATGGGTATGATCATGGTAAAATTATTGTTATATAACAGCCATGGCGGCATTACCGTCTCAATCGAAAAGATGAAAATCCCCCAATGGCGGGGACTATCATATAACCTCCATGCCTTCTCGGGTACAACGAAGCATGAAAGTCCTCATTATTCTCCATATCCAGTCATGGAGAGGGGGCCAGGGGGTGAGGTAGACTTTCATATAAAAAAAAATGTTAAAAATATAAGGAAAATAAATATATGCCAAAAACAATTGATGCCCGTGGGCTGGCCTGCCCTGCACCGGTTTTAATGGCCAAAAAAGCTGTGGACGATGCTCCTTTAAAAAGCATCACCATGGTTGTGGATAACCAGGCTTCCATGGAAAATGTCTCCCGTTTCTTTGCATCCCGATCCTTTGGGGTTGATGTGGTCACAGAAGATGGAGATTTCAGGATCATTGCAAAGCCATCCATGGACACCCCTGTAACAACAGCCACCTCCCATGGCAGGGGAAAAACAGAACAAAATATGGATAAAGGAACCGGAAGATCTGCCCCTGAGTCATGGTCATCAGCCGAGAGAGAGCAAGACCATCGAGAGAGGAGAGGGGAAGTTAGCAGGGACGGGACAGAGCCGAAAAAGATCATGGTTCTTGCCGCAACCGACAGAATGGGCTTTGGAGACGACGATCTTGGTAAAAAGCTCATGATCAGCTTCGTCAAGACAATTGCCGAGATGGGTGATGAGCTGTGGCACCTGGTGTTTGTGAACAATGGTGTGAAGCTCACCATTCAGGGTTCTCCTGTACTTGAAGATCTCCTTCAATATGAGGCTCAGGGCCTTAAAATTCTTGTGTGCGGAACCTGTCTCACCCATTTTAATCTCATGGATGCCAAAAAAGTAGGGGAAACCACAAACATGCTGGACATTGTCACGGCAATGCAACTGGCAGACAAGGTAATTCAGTTGTGACGAGAATCACATGGCGGTATTGAAAATGCTGCGGTATCTTCTGAAATTGATGACACTGCTCCGGGGATAAAAACTCTTGGGGCAGAAAGGGATATTTTTGACAGTCATCGTTTTGTGTTCAATGCGGCATTGAGATATCATTTGACGGAAAACTGCTGCATCACAATTAAAGGAAAGAATATTTTCAACAATGACGTTCCTGCCGCCGGCTACTATTATCAATCTTTGAATCGACTGGGTGTCTCCCTTGAGGAGCCGCTTTATACAATCGGCATACATTGGAAATTTTAATATGTTTATCTGCCCGGGATCATCTGTTATAGCATCTTCTGCCCGCCTCTATAAATGCTCTGAAAAATCTGTGTTATTCAAGATGATCTCTGCCGCATCTTTGCTGCTCTATCTCGTTTTTATATCTCCCTGTTCTCTCCATTCCGGAGAGCCTTCAAGAGAGGAGATTCAGGCTGCCCTTGTAATAAAATTTACAGATTTCATGGAATGGCCTGAAGATGCCTTTATTCAAGAGGTTTTGCCCTGTTCAGAAGGTTTGCCCTGTTCGGACTGCTTTACCATTGCAGTTACGGGCAGGAACAGGTACGGAAATCTTTTTGAAGCATTTGCCCAAAGGAGGTTTCAGGGACGGAAACTCAGGGTTCTCTATTGTGAAGATATAATTTCCTGTGCCGGAGAGAACATCCAGATTATCATTGTGGGAGAGTTGGGGAAAGACAAGCTTGATAAACTTTTTTTCATGGTGAGGGACCTCCCTGTTTTAACAATAGGAGATTTTCCAGGATTTGCAGAAAAAGGGGGGATGATAAATTTTTATCCAAAACCGGATAATCGTACTGGTTTTGAGATAAATTTAGATGCAAAAAAGAGATCAGGGCTGAAAATAAGTTCTCACCTTCTCAGAATAGCAAGAATAGTCAAGCAAAAAAAATTGAGAGAAGGCATACTTGTGAAATTGGCTCTTGATTCCCGTTTCGGCCACCTCGTACGGTAGGTGCAGATAATCATTCGCCCCTACCGGTCTCGCCGCACTTTAGGAATCGGTTTTTAATACCTTGCCCATTTACCTCACCCCAGTCCCCCCTCTATTTCAACGGTCCGGATGCTGCATCGGAAACATTGCTCTCCCTGAAGGCCAATAAAGATATTCTTGCCGCCATGGCTGTTATAAAATATATAAGGAGTTTACCATCACTATCTTCATATCAATCCCTTCATATCGGGACCATGACTGTATCAACACTGTAAACAGCCTTTTTGAAAACGCTGCACAGCCTGAGCAATTAAGGGTTGGTATTTGCTGTCAATTTATCCCCGGAAGAGAACCGGCTCTAATTGATGTGCCACAATGGCAGGAACATTTGCGGCAAATTTCCATACCTGCCAGGGAGAGCCGGGGACCCTGCTGGGCCAGAAGGCTTATCCAGCATTTGTGGCAGGGGGAGACATACTATTTTCAAGTGGACAGCCACATGCGATTTGCAGATAACTGGGATCAAAAACTCATATCTCTTATCAAAAAGTGCAATGCCCCCAAACCCGTAATCTCCACATATCCCCTGCCTTTAACCCCTTCCAATGATCTAAGTTCGGATGCACTGGTGGAGATAATGCCGAGATATTTTGATGACCATGGAATACTGCATCAGCATTCAGCCCTGAGGCCCATGCCCGACACTCTTTTGGAGCCGGAACAGACATTTTTGATCAGTGCCGGCATGCTCTTCACCCATGGAGGGGTTATTGAGGAAGTTCCATACGATCCATTTATCTATTTCATGGGAGAAGAGATCACCTTTTCCCTGCGTCTGTGGACCTACGGCTACACCATATACAACCCCAATGCGGTCATTGCCTACCACAATTACAATGGAAAAACCGGCCGCCCCCGCCATTGGGAGGATCAGAAAGACTGGCATCTGCTGAATCAAAAATCCATGAAACGCATTGGTCATCTTTTGGGATTTGAGATGGTTTCAGACAGCACAGTTTTATCCCAAATTAATGAATACGGTCTGGGGGATGAAAGAACTCTAAGCAGTTTTGAAAAGGCTTCGGAGATTAATTTCAGAAACAGAACATGGCGTGGTGTTCCTTTTACAGCAGACAAAAATACCGGTTAAACCATCACAATTGAATCACAATAACCCCACATCATTATTTATCTGGAAATGGGGCATCCTTCATATTCTCAAAAAAGTAGTTTTCACTTTTTTGAAGCAACTCTCTGAAAACATGATTTGGCTTCCAAAAGTGTAAAGCAATCGTGAAGGATGTCTGAAAATCTATATTCTTTTTTCAAGAACAAGAAGGTTTCCCCGTTCATTATAGCCGTAACTTGAAAAATACTGCTTCATGATCACAAGGCCCCTGCCGTGATCATCGTCGTCATTCAGATCCCTTTGCTGCTCCATCTGCCAGTTGAATCCCTGGCCCTGATCCTCAATCTCCATTCTTATGAACTCCCCTTGTTTTATCTTTATTGAAAAGATAACCTGTTTTTTTGCATCCATGCGATTGCCATGGCGAACGGCATTGGTAAGACCTTCCCGCATGACAAGCTGAATGGAAAAAAGGTGGGCGGATATCCCTTCAACGACACTTTTAAGAAAACGACCAGCCTCGTAACATGTACGATCAACATTTTCCATGGTGGATGCAAAAATAATGGAGAGCCCGTCATCTTTCTCATGGATATCAAAAAGCTCCCTGTCAGTTTTCGACATCATCACACCTCCACGCATAATAAAACAATATCATCTTCTGGAAAATTACCCGAAGAGAATAGATTTTCAATCAGTGCAGCAGGAGCGTCCTCAACAGGAATTGTAAAGACATCAGTAAAATCAGAAAGAAAACGCTCTGCCCCTGTAACCCAGGTAATTTTGTTTTCCGCAGACTCCACAAGACCATCGCTGTACATGAAAATCCGATCCCCGGGTGCCACATCTATCCTCGTAATACCAAATTGAGCATCCTTGAACATACCCAGCACATCGCCATCGGAACTCAACAATGAGGGCTCACCGTTCATGGGAACATGCACCACAGGTGGATGACCTGCATTTATGACAGTCAGCTTCAATGTACCTCTGTTCAATCTTGCATAAACGGCTGTAAGATACTTTCCATCGGGCAGAATCTCCACAAGGACATCGTTGATCATCTTCATGCTTTCGGCAGGTGCATAGACAGGGCTGCAGTTCTGTGCAAGAAGTGCCTTGACGGAAGCTGTCATGTAGCTGGTTTTTATATCATGACCTGAAAAATCCGCCACAAAATAACCTTTAATCAAATCAGAGATTTCAAGAATATCATAAAAATCACCACCTGCTTCATGGAGTGCCCGGTAGTAGACCCCGAACTTTGCATCTGGATACTCGTTGGGAAGGGGCAGCATGGACTCCTGGGCTTCGGCAATCTGACTTAGTTTATGGGCCTGCTCTGCAATGAGTGAATTGGTTGCAATGGAGAGCTTGAGGTGAAGACGTACCCTCGCAATGACCTCAAGGTTGTGGAAGGGTTTTGTAATGTAGTCCACCGCACCGAGATCAAAGCCCTTAAGCTTGGAGTGGACTTCACTGACTCCCGTCAGGAAGATTACTGGAATGGATGCAGTCAAAGGATTGTCCTTTAAAAAACGGATCACGGCAAACCCATCTTCTTCAGGCATCTGAATATCAAGAAGAATCAGATCCGGTTTTTGTGCCAGGGCAATTTTTCTGCCCTGGGGACCGCTGGAAGCTGACAACACTCTGTAACCCTCCTTGGAAAGGGATTTTTCAATGAGCCTGAGATTCATAAGATGATCATCAACAGCAAGAATAGTAAAGGGTTGTTTAATATCCATATTTCACCATATCAAAGGTTAATGTAGTTAAAAACAGCCTGCAACGTTCACAATCATCTGTCAAGAAAAATGTGGCTTAAAAAATTATGCCTTCACATGGTTATGGAAGAGTAAAAAAAAATGGATCCACTCTGCACCACCATTTATAACATCTTTAATTTTAAGATTATATTACTATCTGATTCCATGTTCCTGACCAAATTAAAGCAAGAGACAAGGCAGTGAGTCAATAATGCCTGAACCTGCACATCCATATCGCTCCACTTTTCTCCACGAGCCTTGAATACCAAGGCTTAAAAATGATTTTTATTAGTAATGAACGGATATTCATAAAAACAGAAAAAAAGGCCATAATATATTGTATTTTTTATTAAAAATATATTTTTTACCAATCTGATTGTCACCACTGCTCAGGGTTGGAAATGGGAATGGCAAAATTGTTAAACTAACAATATTTTTACTTGACATGACACGATTTTTCAGCAAGATTGTTCAGCAAAGTGGAGTTTTGTGGAGGAGTCAATAATATTTCAGGTTTGCACCTTACAAAAAAAACGACATCATGCCGGCTTTGAGGAAAACTATACAAGGAAGCGTCCTTAGTAACCCATGTTCAGATCAAGTTCATTTCATACCATTGACCCCAAAGGACGTCTCATCGTTCCTGCCCGCTTCAGGGATTATATCAGGGCAGGTGGTGGCAACGGGGTGATGATCACCAACATGGATGGCTGTCTTTACGGATATACATTTAATGACTGGAAAGATATAGAGAAAAAAATTATTTCAGCTAAAAACATGCACATGCGTCACTTTAAACGATTTTTTCTTGGAAATGCCTGCGAGTGCATGTGTGACAAGCAGGATCGCATCCTGATCCCGCCCACACTGCGGGAGTATGCTGCCCTGGACAAGGACATTGTCCTTGTGGGAATTCTTGATCATTTTGAAATATGGTCCAGAGACAGATGGGATGAGGAAAACAGGAGAATAGAGATTGAACTTGACAAACAGGAAGTCAAGGAGGAGATTGCATCTCTTGGATTGTAACTTTAAACCAATAATGTCAACAAACCAATGATATTTACCCATGAAACAGTCATGAAGCAGGAGGCCTGCCTTCACCTGAACCTGAAACCTGGTGCTTTATGTGTTGATGGAACCCTGGGAGGGTGCGGCCATGCACGGGCCATCCTTGATGCCATTGCTCCTGAAGGGAAACTTATAGGAATTGATCAGGATCCCGATGCCATTGCCCATGCACGGGAGGTACTGCAACCCTTTGCGAACCGGACAACCCTGGTACATGACAATTTTGCATACCTGCCCAGAATTCTAAAGCAGATGGGTATAAATGCAGTTGATGCCGTTTTTGTGGATCTGGGACTCTCCTTCCACCAGCTCATGGAGAGCAAAAGGGGTTTCAGCTTCACAAAAAATGAACTCCTTGATATGCGCATGGATCCACGGACTGAGGTTACCGCAGGTGAAATGCTTAACACCTTTACTGAACAAAAACTGGCTGACATCTTTTTCAGGTACGGAGAGGAGAGACTCTCCAGAAAAATTGCCGGAGCCATTGTACAAAAGAGACAGGAATCTCCCCTTTTAACCACAGGAGAACTTGCCCAGCTCATAAGCGGGGTAATGCCGGCCCGACTGGTGAGAACCCAGAAAATCCATCCCGCAACAAGGGTGTTCCAGGCCCTCAGAATTGCGGTGAACCGTGAAATGGAAAAGCTTGAGATGTTTATGGATCATGCACCGGAACTCCTGAATATCGGTGGCCGCATTTGTGTAATCTCCTTTCACTCACTGGAGGACAGGATTGTGAAAAGAGCCATTCGATCCAGGGAAAAGGGCCAGGGGTGTACATGCCCCAGGGATTTTCCCCAATGCACATGTGGATTCACACCATCCCTGAAATCAATAACCAAAGGCCCCATAACACCCACGGCCGAGGAAATTGGAAAAAATCCTCTCTCACGAAGTGCAAAGCTGAGGGTTGCTGAAAAGATATCATTTGACAGGTACCATGACTAAAGCACCAGAAAGAAAAGACAGTACAATGCGGGATGAAGATATCCGGCTTAAAAAAAAACTTATGGGAAAATGGATGATAATTATAGCCATCTTCCTTGCAGAGCTGTTTCTATACACACTGTGCAGGGTAAACTATACAGAGACAGGATTCAGAATCTCCCGTGAAAAAAAGACACAAAAAAACCTCAAGGAGTATCAGGATTCCCTGATAATTGAACATGAACGACTTCTTTCTCCCGAAAGAATTTCCGGTATAGCACGGACAAGACTTAATCTGACAATTCCCACGCCGGATCAGGTCATCTATATGGATATGTGAGGTTAGAAGCCAATGGCAACTAAATCCAGAAACAGTGTCATCAACCAGACAGCTTCCCCGGCCGTCACACTGAGAATAACCATTATTCAATGGTGTTTTGCTGCCGCAATGCTGCTGATTGCCATGAAAGCCGTTGATATCCAGGTTTTCAAGTCCACTGATCTCACGCAAAGGGCCCGGAATGAATATATCCGCTCCATTACCGTGGAAGGCAAACGTGGAGACATTGTGGATCGTAACATGAAAAGGCTCAGCACCACCATAGATTCCTTCTCCATAGCAGCCAACCCCAGGGAGATCAAGGATGCTCCCAAAACAGCAAAGAAACTCGCCCCGATTCTCAATCTAAACACAAAAAAACTCCAGGAGCAGCTTGAGAGTGATAGAGGTTTTGTGTGGATCAAACGCAAAATTTCACCCCCTGAAATTGAAAAGATAAAGGTTTTGGATATAGATGGACTGTTCTTTAAGAATGATGTGATCCGATTCCACCCCCAGAAGACCCTTGCCGCACAGGTTGTGGGTATAACCGGATCCGACGGAGTCGGGCTTGAAGGTATTGAATATGGATATAACGACATCCTCAAGGGTAAAAGTCAGCAGATCAGCATAGAAAAGGATGCTGTGGGAAGATATTATACCGAAGATAAAAATCTCCAGGACCGTCTCAGGGGAGACACACTTGTGCTTACAATTGATGCCACCATTCAGTTCATTGCGGAAAGGGCTCTTGAAAAGGCTGTAATGGATAACAGGGGCGAATCGGGAATGGCCATTGTCATGAGACCATCAACAGGAGAGATACTTGCCGTTGCACATTTTCCGGAGTTCAACCCCAACTCGTTCTCACAGTTCAAACGGGAGAGCTGGAGAAACAGGAGTGTTACCGATCCCTTTGAACCGGGATCAACCATGAAGGTATTTGTTGCGGCTGCTGTACTTGAGCTCAATATTGCAACCCCTCAGTCCATATTTTTCTGCGAAAACGGAAAATATAGTGTGGGCAGATCCACTGTAAAGGATACCCATAAGTATGACTGGCTGACACTAAAACAGATAATTAAATACTCCAGTAACATAGGAGCAATTAAACTTTCCGAAATCATGGGAAAAAAAATGCTTTATGATACAATGAAATCCTTTGGTTTTGGAGATATGACAAATATAGATTGTCCAGGTGATTCTCCAGGTCTTTTAAGCCATTACGACCAATGGGCAAATATTGATACAGCAGCCATATCATTTGGTCAGGGGATATCGGTCTCAGCGGTGCAGCTTCTCACCGCCATCAGTGCCCTTGCCAACGACGGTATTCTGATGAGACCGAAAATTGTAAAGGAGATCATCAGTAACAGTGGAGAGATCAGGCAGAGTTTTACGCCGGAGAGTGTCAGGCAGGCAGTCTCTGGAAAGACTGCCCTTCAGATAAGGGACATGATGCGCTCCGTGGTTGAGGAAGGGGGCACGGCAACCCAGGCAGATATAAATGGTTATTCGGTTTGCGGCAAAACAGGAACTGCACAGAAAGCTTCAAAGGATGGAGGCTATTCCAAAACAAAATACACTGCCCTCTTTGCAGCCTTTGCCCCCATGAAAACCCCTGAACTATCCGTCCTTGTGGTGGTGGATGAGCCCCAAAAGTCTCATTATGGTGGCGTGGTGGCGGCACCAGCGGTCAGGGAGATCCTCAGTGAAACCTTTCATTATTTAAAAATACCCCCTGACAATGGAGGATACCCGCTTTGAAATTGTCTTATCTGATAAAGGCATGCACACCACTGTGGCAAAGGATGATTGATCCTGAATCAAGCCCGCACTCGGATCCAGTCATCACATCAATCCACTCATCTGCCCAGGATGTTAAGCCTGGTGGTCTTTTCATAGCCATAAAGGGATTTCGGTCAGATGGCCATGACTACATTGACCAGGCCGTGGCCAACGGAGCTGTGGCAGTCATCACAGAAAAAAGAATGGAAAGACTAATTCCTCATGCAGTAATGGTGGAAGTAAAAGATACCCGCAAAGCCATGTCTTCAATTGCCCATAATTTTTACGGCCGTCCCTCAAGCAAAATGGTAGTTGCCGGAATAACCGGCACAAATGGCAAGACCACCACAACCTGGATTCTGGAGAGCATTTTACGTACCGCCGGTCACACCGTGGGAGTAATCGGTACCATCAACTACAGATACCAGGATCAAAGCTTTGAAAATCCCGTAACAACTCCGGAATCCATAGATCTCCACAGAATACTGGCACAGATGAGTGATGCCGGTGTAACCCATGTGATCATGGAGGTGTCATCCCATGCCATTGACCTGCATCGTGTAAGGGATTGTGATTTCAACATTGCCGTCTTTACCAACCTGACCCGGGATCACCTTGATCACCATAAAAACATGGGTGCATACTTTGCCTGTAAAAAAAGACTATTCACGCGACTTCTCAATGGCAGACACTCTTCATCCAATGGATATTACAGCAACTTCAATGAACCTGACACTAAATTCAATGAATCCAATAACCAATTTAGAAATCGGTTTTTAATAACTTGCCCATTTACCTCACCCTCCAGCCCCCTCTCCATGGCTGGAGAGGGGGAGAACGGGAAAGTTATTTCGGACTCATTCCTTAATCAATCTGGAACTAAATTTAATAAGCGTGATACTAAATTTTCGGTTATCAATGTGGATGATCCCCATGGCAAAAAACTGGCTCAGGCCCTTCCCCCCGAAACCGTCATGGAGACCACAAAAAACAGCCATACCAATGGTAACGAAAATCATGTCCTTGGTAATGGGACAGATATTCATATATCGGGCAACGGGACAACCGACCATGCCCCCGGCAATGTAACCGGCAGCCACAATCCATGCCCTGCCGGCCGCATATCCGCATCCCATATAGAGGATACAATCACCGGTATCTGTGGAATGCTCCACATAAACAACAACACTCTTCCCTTAAAATCACGCCTCACAGGAGGGTTCAACCTGGAGAACATCCTCTCCGCAGCAGGTGCCGGCCATGGTCTGGGCATACAACCCCAGGCAATTGTTGACGGCATTGAGGCTTGCCGGGAAGTTCCAGGAAGGCTGGAACGGGTTGAGAACAGAGGTGGACGTCACATTTTTGTGGATTATGCCCACACTCCAGATGCCCTTGAATCCATTCTAAAAACACTCAGTATGCGTGCACCTGCCCGTCTGATAACAATTTTTGGATGCGGCGGAGACAGGGACATAACAAAACGTGCTCCCATGGGTGAAATTGCCTCAAAATACAGCAATATACTCATTGTCACGTCGGATAATCCACGATCCGAGGATCCTCATAAAATAATTGAGGATATCATGGTGGGATTAAAAACAGGTTCCTCCCCAGAAATCCACTCCGATGCAGAGGGGTCTGTTGAAAAAAATCAGGGTGAAACGAACAGAAAAAAAGCCGGAGAACAAATTATAGATGACGATCACAAAAGAAATTCCCTTGAACTGAGTATTCTTGAAGGTGATAAAAGAAATTCCCTTGAACTGAGCATTCTTGAAGGTGATAAAAGAAATTTCCTTGAACGGAATATTTGCGAAGGGAACAGAAAAAATCCCCTTGAACGTATTATTGTTGAAGCAGACAGAAGAAAGGCCCTTGAGATGGCTGTTGAAATATCACAAATCGGGGACATTGTGGTTGCTGCAGGAAAGGGCCATGAGACCTATCAAGTTATCAAAACCGGTAAAATAGACTTTGATGACAGGCTGATTCTTGCAAATGCAGCAAAAAAAATTTACGCTTTAACAGACCATGTGTGAAGGAATCCCATGATAAACCAGACAAAAAGCCCCAGCCCCTCTGATTCAAAAACCCTGTCCATACCATGGTCAATCCATGATTTGGCAAAGGCCCTGGCACAATCCACAACTCCCATGGCAGATGATCAAGCAATCACATTCTCATCAATTTCAACGGATTCAAGGCAGACTGACAAAAACCAGCTCTTTGTGGCACTTAAGGGAGATAAATTTGATGCCCACACCTTCATACCAGACCTGATTGAGGCAGGCATACGGGGATTTGTGGTTGAAAAGGAGTTTCTTGCAGCGGTTGAAGAGAGTGATGAAAAAATAATTTGCCGCAAACGGGCTGCCCTTATTAAAGACAGGATATCCTGTGGACAGGTGATCCTTTTTCCCGTCAAAAATACCCTCCATGCCCTGGGAATGCTTGCAAGATATCAACGTCTCAGGGCAGGAGTCAGGGTTGTTGCGGTTACAGGTTCCAATGGCAAGACCACAACAAGGGAGATGATATCAAAAATCTTTGAACAGCACGCTGCCACCCTCTCAACAACCGGTAATTTAAATAACGAAATCGGCCTTCCTCTGACCCTGCTCAAGCTCTCATACATTCACCAGTGGGCTGTGGTGGAAATGGGCATGAATCACCCCGGAGAGATATCCAGACTCTCGAACATTGCCCTGCCGGACATTGCCGTTGTAACAAATACTGCCGAAGCACACCTTGAGGGCATGGCCACCGTAAACAATGTGGCAAGGGCCAAAGGTGAAATTACCCATGGCATGACTCATGGCAGCACCCTGATACTCAACTGTAATGATCCGAGAATGGATATCATTTACGGCATGGCCAGGGAGAACAAAAACATTAAAAACATTATCTGTTTCGGCACAGGGAAAAACGGGGACAAGTGCCCTGAAATTACCGCTGAAAACATGGAACGCAAAGACTCTGCCATCTCTTTCACCCTCGCATCCACATTAAACATTCCTGGCCGGACTCCGCCTCCCCCCGATCATGAAAATGATACGGGTATTTTCACGGTAAAAAACAATCCTTCATCAAAAGGTGGAACCCGCATAACCATAAACTCCCCTGCACCCTTCATGCTCCATAATGCCCTTGCGGCTTCGGCTTCGGCCATTGCAGCCGGAATTACAACCGATAAAATTCAACGGGGACTTGTCATGTTCAAACCGGTTTCAGGAAGAATGAACATCATAACAAGAGGGAATCTCCATATCATTGATGACACCTACAACGCCAATCCTGCCTCTGTGAAAGGCTCACTCAAAACCCTGGGACAGATGGCCGCAAACCACAAAAACGTTACCATTGCGGTGCTGGGGGATATGCTGGAGCTGGGAGAGAAAAGCTCTGAACTCCATGCAGAGGTGGGACTGGAAGCTGCCATGACAGGGGTATCCCGTCTCTATATCTTTGGTGATATGGGAAGAGAAGTCATGCGTGGAGCAGTTGAAGGGGGGCTATCCCCCAAGAGAGCAGTCCATGCCCAAAAGGAGGAAATTTCCAGACACCTTAAGCAATACATTGCAACTCAAGACACATCTGAAACCAGCATATATATACTGGTCAAAGGCTCCAGGGGAATGGCCATGGAGGAGATAGTGAACTTTTTGCTGAATTTGACGGAATACTGATCATGCTTTACGAACTTCATAACTTACATACTACATTATCTTTTTTAAATATCTTTCGTTACATAACCTTCAGGACCATCTACGGAGGGCTCACCGCATTCCTGATCTGCTTCATTCTGGGCCCATATGTAATAAAATATCTATCCCGTATGCAGATAGGTCAGTTCATCCAGAACGACGGTCCCCAAAGCCATCTGGAAAAGGAAGGTACCCCGACCATGGGGGGAATTCTCATCCTTTTTGCAATGATAACATCAATATTGATGTGGGCACAACTTGACAACTACTATGTGACTATTGTTCTTTTATCCATCATCTCCTTTGGTTTTATCGGCTTTATAGATGACTACCTCATGCTGATTAAAAAGAGAAACAAGGGATTAACCGCAAGGGGTAAATTTATCTTGCAGATAATAGCGGGTGTCGGTATAAGCTGGCTAATATACCAATGTCCTGATTTCAGCACAGAAATAACAATTCCTTTCCTGAAAAATCTTTCTCCCGACCTTGGTATATGGTATATACCCTTTGCAACATTCATTATTGTAGGTACATCCAATGCCGTAAATCTCACCGATGGGCTGGATGGACTGGCCATTGGGCCAATAATCATTGCGGCCGTTACATATATGCTGTTTGCCTATGTGGCAAGTCATATCAATATTGCAGGATATTTACAGGTACAACATATAGCATCCTGTGGAGAGATAACCATCATATGCGGCATTCTGGCAGGTGCAGGCCTGGGTTTTCTATGGTTCAACGCCCATCCTGCCCAGGTATTTATGGGAGATACCGGCTCCATACCCCTGGGGGCACTCCTTGGTACCATTGCTGTGATAACAAAACAGGAGATCATTCTCATTGTGGTTGGAGGCCTCTTTGTCATAGAGGCCCTGTCAGTGATTATCCAGGTTGGCTATTTCAAGATAAGCCATGGCAAGAGGATTTTCAGAATGGCTCCCCTGCATCACCACTTTGAACTCAAAGGCTGGCCTGAATGCAAGGTTATTGTTAGATTCTGGATAATTGCCATTACCCTGGCCCTGATCTCCCTGAGCAGCCTCAAAATAAGATGATGAAACAAAAACAGGGTTTCAAACCCCAACTCATCAGTCATAGGTTATCTGAATATTTACTATACATATAATTGAATTGAACAATCAAAAGACAATATATGGTGGTGAATGTGAGAACTTACAACTCTTGAGAACCCCAATGGACAGGCAAAAAAATGCTCACTTCTTCGACAGGCAAAAACATTCTCCCTTTTTCCATGGACAAAAACATTCTCCCTTTTTCCATGGACAAAAACATTCTCCCTTTTCCCATGGATAAAAACATTCTCCCTTTTCCCATGGATAAAAACATTGTGGTGGCCGGCCTTGGCAGATCGGGTCGTGCTGCCGCCGTTTATCTCAAAAAACAGGGGTTTGAAGTGACTGCAACGGACATTGATCCTGCAAAACAAGAAGAAGCCAGGTTACTTGAAGCCTTTGGTATCCACACAGAGACAGGCTTTCACAATATTGAAACTTTTGAAAATGCAGGGTTGATTGTGGTCAGCCCGGGCATCCCCATCACAGGTGACCATTTTAAAAGGGCCATGGAATTGGGTATTCCCATCCGGGGGGAACTGGACCTGGCCTGTGAATTGATAAAAGAACCCGTTATTGCCATAACAGGTACCAATGGCAAGACCACTGTGACAACAATGATCTCCGACATGCTCAAGGCTTCGGGGAAAAAAGTCTTCACCGGCGGCAATATAGGAACTCCCCTGATCAGCTACCTTGATCAGGATGAAAGGGCGGATGTTGTGGTCATTGAGGTGAGCAGTTTTCAACTGGACACAGCCATTAATTTCAAACCCCATGT
Organism: Desulfamplus sp.; assembly: GCA_015231465.1. Classification (GTDB taxonomy): domain Bacteria; phylum Desulfobacterota; class Desulfobacteria; order Desulfobacterales; family Desulfobacteraceae; genus Desulfamplus. The sequence continues at coordinate 37,238 of JADGBO010000001.1, read as the reverse complement.
GGCACTGCTTCTCAACATCACCGAGGATCATCTCAACAGATATCCCGATTTTAATGCATATGGAGCATCCAAGTGGAGTATTTTTGCCCATCAGGAAAAAGAGGGATGGGCAATTGTCAATGGCGCAATGGATCTTCAAGAGAAATTTCTTGAAGGCCTGACTCCAAGGCTCTGCCTTTTCAACAAATGCCGGAGAAATTACAATGTCCGTGCATCCATTTGGAGCATGACTGATCAGAAAAATATCCATATCAACTTTCAAGACCATGAGAATTTTAATTTCAACGGAGTTGAGCGACCGGACTTCCCAAAAGGGGAAAATGCCAATTTTCAGGGAGTGGGCAACCTTGAAACAACAGGCAAAACTGAAGAATCAGGCACCCTTTCCATCAATATTTCCGGGTCCAATCTTAAAGGGAAACACAACAGGGAGAACATGGAAGCTGCTGCCCTTGCCGCCCTTTGTGCCGGTGCAACAATTAGAGGCATTGAAACCGCACTGCAAGAATTTCATGGTCTTCCCCACAGAACCAGTTATGTTGCTACCATTAATGGAGTTGATTTTTACAACGACTCCAAAGCCACCAACACAGATGCCGTGGTAAGGGCCATTGAAGCCTTTGACACTCCCATCATCCTCATCATGGGAGGCGAGGAGAAGTGCACTGATTTTTCAATTTTAATACCACTGCTTCAAAACAGCACCAGGGAAGGGTTCTCCCCCTCCAGGGTCAAGCAGATTGTGGCCATGGGAGCATCCCGTGAAAAAATAAAAAACAGTCTGCAGGTTACGGGAACACCGTTGTGTCTTGTGGATAATATGGCCCAGGCTGTCAAGGCTGCCTGTGGATTTGCACTTCCGGGGGATACAGTTCTTCTCTCTCCGGCATGTGCCAGCTTTGACATGTATACAAGCTATGCCCACAGGGGTGATGATTTCATCCACCATGTCAATGCTGTCAAAAAATATTAACAAAAAAATTCTGTCAGGCTATCAGCAATAACTCATCAGAGAGCGAAAAAGACCTTTTCCCCTTTGAACATGGAAGAACCAAAAAATAACGATCACTGAGCTGCTTGTCGGTTAATAAGGAATGAGTCCGAAATAACTTTTCCTTTCTTCATTCCTAAAGTTGTCGATTTTGAGAATACAACATGACAAAAAAGAATACAAAAAGAGAGATGCACCCTTTCTTGAATGAAGTTGCCATTCTGTTTCCGGTTGTCATTCTGGCTGGACTGGGACTGGTAATGATTCACAGTGCAAGTGCATCCATAAGCTTTTCCGAACATGGCACCCCGTTTTATTATGTTCAGAAACAGTCTGTTTTCTGTGTACTCGGGCTCTTGATAATGTTTACGGCATCTTCCATACATTACCGAATACTGAACCCCATGGCCTATATCATTTTGATACTGGCCTTCTTTTTTCTAATTGCCATTAATATTCCAGAGCTCAGGGTAAAGGCCGGCGGAGCATACAGATGGCTCAAGCTGGGAGGCATAACCTTTCAGCCCTCGGAGTTTGTCAAACTGGCCTTCATAATTTTTCTGGCATACTCCCTGAACAAAAAACAGGAACAGATTAACCGTTTTTTTGTGGGATTTTTTCCCCATGCAATCATATTCGGGGTTTTTGCCCTGCTTATTTTAAATCAGCCCGACCTTGGCAGCGTGATCATACTGGGAGCCATCACCTGGGGGATGATGTTTGTTGCAGGGGTAAAAATATGGCAACTCATAACCCCTGCACCCCTTCTGATTCCCTTGATCTATTTTTATGTATATAAGGTGCCCTATCGCATGGACAGGCTGTTTGCCTACCTCAACGCCTGGGAAGACCCGCTTAACACCGGCTACCAGATTACACACTCCCTGAAGGCATTTGGTTCGGGAGGTTTTTTTGGAAAAGGCGTCGGCCTTGGTATGCAGAAACTGCACTATCTGCCCGAACCACATACCGACTTTATTTTTTCCATTATAGGAGAGGAGCTTGGGCTGGTGGGAGTGCTTATAATTCTTGGACTTTACACAACAATTTTGATGCGGGGAGCCTTGATTGCAAAGGGTGCCGACACCCTGTTCGGAACATTGACCGCAGCCGGCCTGACCATCTCCCTTGGGCTTCAGGTGGCAATAAACACCGGTGTAACCATGGGACTCCTGCCCACAAAGGGCTTGACCTTGCCATTTTTAAGCTATGGAGGCACTTCTCTGCTCATAAGCATGGCAGGCATGGGGATATTGATGAACATAGGATCACACAAAAAAATATGATCCATAGAACATCACCTGTAAAACAGATCAATGGCGGCAAAACAAAAAAACAAGGAAAACCATTGAACAAAGATCTTAAATTCATCATTGCAGGGGGAAAGACAGGGGGACATCTTTTCCCTGGAATTGCAGTTGCCCAGGCCATTTCAAGGATTGAACCGAGCAGTCATATCCTTTTTGTGGGCACAGGTGAGTCCTTTGAAATCCAGACAGTTGCACGCTATGGATTCGAGCACAAGTCGATTACATCCATGGCCATAAAAGGGAAATCCATAACCCGTAAACTGGCGGCTCTGCTGCACATTCCCCTTTCCATACTCCAGGCAATGACCATCATGAAAAAATACAGGCCAGATATGGTACTTGGTGTGGGGGGATATGCATCCGGGCCGGTGCTTGCATGTGCAAAAATGATGGGAATCCCCACAGCCATCCACGAACAAAACAGCATTGCCGGCATAACCAACAAAACACTCTCTTACATTGTGGATACCATATTTACATCCTTTGACCCCACCAGGGGACTGGATGGTGCAAGGGTGATGGATGGCTGCAAAAAAATCATTCACACCGGCAACCCAATGAGAAATGGAGCAGGATCAGCGGCACCTGCCCAAAATGTATCAGAGTCAGCGGCAACTGCCCAAAATGGAGCAGAGTCAGCAACACCTGCCCAAAATCAAACAGAGTTTGCTACATCGGCACGGAAAAGGGCCGGCCATAAGCCTTCTGCACTGGACGAAGACGGAATCATAGCATCTCGACAGGAAAGCATTCCCTTGACTGTGCTGGTAACCGGTGGAAGTCAAGGGGCCAGAAGCATCAACACCGCTGTTATTGAAGCTGTCCGTAAAATACTTGACAAGGTAATAGAACACGGGGAAGAAACGGGTGAAAAAAAAGATCAGGGAAAAAACCATTATGGCCATGGAGAACACAGGAATAACCCCGAAATACATTGCCACATTATTCATCAGACAGGTGCCTTGGATGAAAATCGGGTACTCAACGCCTACAGTGAACTTAAAAATCCCAAAAGTCTTACCAATGGATATGATGCCGGATGTCCCGTCAAGGTAACGGCAAGTGCATTTTTCCATGAAATGCCCCAAATAATGGCCAGGGCTGATCTAATTATCTGCAGGGCAGGTGCCGGAACCATTTCGGAAATAACGGCTCTTGGAAAACCCTCCCTGCTGGTACCATATCCCCATGCAGCAGACGACCATCAAACCTTTAACGCAAGGATTCTCGCAGACAAGGGGGCTGCATGGATGGTCTGTGACAGCGAACTGACAGGAGAGTATGTTGTGGAAAAGATATCCTTTGCCGCAAACCATCCGGATTATATGAAAAACATGGCTGTGAATTCAGGGAAACTGGGACTTCCCCATGCAGACAGAGCCATTGCCCATAGCTGCATCAATACTGCCAGGCAGGCTCTGAAAGCAAACTGAGTTCAATGCTCAAAAAAGACACATTGCCAGCTTTTTCAAGCATACGTGAATCAGGATGGCCAGGATTGACAACTCAATAACGACACCTTAGGAATAAGTTCGAAATAACTTTCCCTTTCTCCCCCTCTCCAGCCATGGATAGGGGGCTGGAGGGTGAGGTAAATGGGCAAGTTATTAAAAACCGATTCCTTAACACTACACTTCTTCAAAAACAGGAATTTACCATGTATCAAAAAAACTACCACATCCATTTTGTAGGCATTGGAGGCATCGGCATGAGCGGCATTGCCGAACTGCTGCTCACCCTCGGCTACAAGGTGTCAGGATCGGATCTCAACGCATCCCCCATAACGGACCGCCTGAAATCCCTGGGAGCAATTGTCCATCATGGCCACGACAGTGCCAATATTGATGCTCCCGATGTGATTGTGACATCAACCGCAATATCTTCCGACAATCCAGAGGTGACATCCGCCCGACTAAAAGGGGTTCCAGTCATTCCAAGGGCTGAAATGCTGGCCGAACTCATGCGCATCAAATACGCCATTGCAATATCCGGTGCCCATGGAAAAACTTCCACCACAGCAATGGTGGCCCAGATTCTCAACATTGCAGGTCTGGATCCCACAGTGGTGGTGGGAGGACTGATGAAAAGCCTCGGCACCAACGCACTCCACGGCAAAGGTGACTACATTGTGGCCGAGGCGGACGAAAGTGACGGCTCGTTCTTGAAATACACTCCGGCCATTGCAGCGGTAACCAACATAGACCTGGAGCATCTTGATTTTTATAAAGACATTGAGGATATAAAGGCCACCTTCATTCGATTCATCAATTCTGTTCCATTTTACGGGCTTGCCGTGCTTTGCATAGACAATGAAAACATCCAGGATATTCTGCCTGAAATCAAGGTACGCTACACCACCTTTGGCATGGCTGCCCAGGCGGATCTCCAGGCACGGGAAATTACGTTCAAGGATAATCAGGGCATGTTCCAGGTCGTGCACCATGGAGAGTTACTGGGACGGGTCAGGCTCAGTCTGGCCGGCAGGCACAATATATCCAACGCCCTTGCAGCCATTGCCGTTGCCCTGGAACTGAAAATCCCCTTTGAGACCATCAAATGCGCCCTGGAAAAGATAGAGGGAGTCAAAAGACGCATGGAGGTAAAAGGGAGACTGACTTTGAAAATTGAAACAAAACCTGAAATAGAACCTGAGATAGAAACATGGGAAAATAAAAAAAGAGCAGATGAAATCATTGTAATGGATGATTATGGCCACCACCCCACGGAGATCAGAACAACCCTCCAGGCCATAAGGGAGAGCAGACCGGATCGACGCATGGTGGTTATTTTTCAACCTCACAGATATACAAGGACAAAGGCTCTTTTTGATGATTTTGCCCGTGCCTTCTACCATTCGGACATGCTTATCACTCTGCCCATATACGCTGCAAGCGAACAGCCCATTGAAGGGGTCAGCTCGGAGGAACTTTCCAGTGCAATAACCTCCCATGGCCATAAAGATGTGACATTTGCCGCTGATTTTCCAACCTGCCTTTCATTGATTCAAAAAAGAGTCAGGCCAGGAGATCTCATACTCACCCTTGGTGCCGGAAATGTCTATACACTGGGAGAACAGTTCATTGAAATCATGTCACAATAAAAACCCGTTTCCAGCAAAACTGAATGTCCGCATGGATGTGCCCCTGAAACCCTACACATCTTTCAAAGTGGGAGGACCTGCGGATTACTTTGTACAACCCGGGGATATGCGTGCACTCGGGCAGGTAGTTGAAATCGCCCGATCCAACGGAATCCCCTGTACCATAATGGGCGGCGGCACCAACATTCTGGTTCGGGACAGGGGCATAAGGGGAGTTGTAATTTCCCTGGCTGGATTTAAAAACGAGATCTCTATACAACTCCAAAGCAACGATCATAAAAATAATAACGGCAATGAAAACAGCCAATATATGGTTACTGCATCAGCCGGAACAATACTGGCGAGGCTTTGCAGAAAAACAATGTCTGAAGGCCTTGGTGATCTGAGTTTTGCAGCAGGAATTCCCGGTACCGTAGGTGGTGCCATTGCCATGAATGCAGGAACAGGCACCGGCACCATATCCAGCCACCTTCAGTCCATAGAGGTACTTGATGGGGACGGTACAATCAAAACAGTGGCAAAGGATCAGCTCTACTTTTCCCACAGACATCTCGAATTTTCTGCTTCATCCCTTGGGAGTCGGGAGATGCAGCAAAATGACCGTGTAAAAAAAAATGGGGTCTTAAAGGAAAAAAATGCAAAAGCGATATCCACAGCTAAGCTCCCCATCATACTTAAGGGTTCTTTTCTGCTTCAAAAAACTGACAGACAAAAAATCATGGAATCCTGGCAGGCCATCATGGAGAAAAGAAAGCTCTCCCAGCCCCATGGTCTGCCATGTGCCGGATGTTTTTTCAAAAATCCTGCCGGCGGAAAACCAGCAGGGGAACTTATTGACATGGCCGGTTTGAAAAAAAGAAGAGTGGGAGATGCCATGGTATCGGATATCCATGCCAACTTCATTGTTAATCTGGGCAATGCATCTGCAGGGGATATCCTGGCCCTCATGGATATCATAACGGCAAGGGTTGAAAAGGACTTTGGCATAATCCTGGCATCCGAAGTTACCATAAAAGGGGAATAGGCAATGAACAAAAAGAAAAAAGAGAACCGCTATCGCCCGCCCACAGGGGGTTCATCTGTTCCGTCAATTGATTTCATGGGCCCCCTTGAAGTGGGGCTTAAGGTGATTTTTTTGATAATTCTCCTGACAGTGACCACACTGTTTTTCATCTTTGTGGAAAATGCCGCAACACAATCCAGTACTTTTTCACTCTCCAGTGTCTCTGTTTCCGGTAATCTCCTCATCCCGTCAAAAGAAATAATTGAACAGGCAGATATCCACACGGGTGACAATATCCTGGATCTGAACCTGAAACATGTGAGGCTCAAACTCATATCACACCCATGGATTGAAGATGCGGCGGTAAAAAGGGTGCTTCCATCGGAAATTGCCATCACAGTAAGGGAACAGAAGGCCATTGCCCTGGTTAGGATTGAAGAGACCGCAGATATCATAATGAATGTCAAAGGAGAGCCTTTTTCGGAAAACGACGGCATGGGCGGTGATGTTTACCATATATTATCCCAATTGCACATCTCCAGCTCCCAAGACTCCAGAACTCCATACTCCAGCACTCCATACTCCAGTACGCAAAAATTCAATGCGCCTGATTCTCTCCGGCCGCTGCCCATTGTAAAAGGGTTGAAACTCCACCTTGACGAAAATGGTCAATACAGTTTTTCAGGCAGACTTCACAAGGCTGTAATGGAAATTCTGTACATGGACAAAGAAGAGATGGATATTAATACCATATCCGTGGACAGCGAGACCGGTATGGAAATAAAAGGTACGATTCAGCAGATTCCCCAGGAGCCATTCCCTCACAATGGACAGATTCCTTATGAACCAATGGTTACAATAAACCTGGGTTTTGATAATTTTAAGGAAAAGCTGAAAAAAATTAGACATATAGTTAAATATATGCAAGAAAACAGTCCTGATAAGCAGATATGTTCAATTGATTTAATAAACCCCGAAAACATTGTCATTCAGATCATAAAAGGGGATCGGCTGCTGGGAAGCCTACAGGGAGGAGTCTGATTTGCAGGAACAAGAGAGAATCATCGTGGGCCTGGACATAGGCACAACAAAAATATGTGCTGTTGTGGGAGAAGTGGTTGACGGTTCAATAAACATCATCGGCATGGGGTCACATCCTTCGGTGGGGTTGAGAAAAGGGGCAGTTGTCAACATTGATGCCACAGTGGAGTCCATTAAAAAAGCGGTAAAGGAAGCCGAATTCATGGCAGGGTGTGAGATATCATCGGTATATGTGGGGATTGCCGGTGGCCACATCAAGGGATTCAACAGCCACGGTATCATTGCCATCAAAAGCAGGGAGATTACCCGCCAGGATGTGGACAGGGTAATTGAAGCGGCCAGTGCCGTGGCAATTCCCATGGACAGAGAGACCATCCATATCATCCCCCAGGAGTTCATTGTGGATGATCAGGAGGCGATCCAGAACCCACTTGGAATGACAGGGGTTCGTCTGGAAACAAAAATACACATTGTGACTGGAGCCGTCTCCTCTGCAAGAAATATAATCAAATGCTGTAACATGGCCAATCTTGAAGTGTGCGACATTGTCCTTGAGTCACTTGCTTCGGGCGAAGCTGTACTAAGCCGTGAAGAGAAAGATCTGGGATGCGCACTGGCTGACATCGGTGGAGGAACAACAGATCTTGCATTGTTCAAGGGAAACCACATCAAGCACACCTTTGAGCTGACACTGGGCGGCCATAATATGACCAACGATATCTCCATCGGTCTGCGAACTCCCCTTACCGAAGCTGAAAAGATCAAGCTGGAGCACGGAACCTGCCTTGCGGAAAACATAAAAAATGGAGAAACCATTGAAGTGAAAACAGTAGGGGCAAAGGAGTTCAGAACCGTTTCAAGGTCGGTCATGGCTGAAATCCTGGAGCCTCGTGTGGAGGAGATGTTCTCCATCCTGAAAAGCGAAATTTACAGCAACGGCCTTGAAAATTCATTTCCATCGGGGCTGGTTCTCACCGGAGGCAGTGCCATGCTGGACGGCATCGCAGAAATTGTAGAGTCCGTATTTGAAGTGCCGGTCCGGATAGGCCAGCCGGAAAACATAGGTGGTCTTAAGGATGTTGTTAAAAATCCAGCATTTGCAACCGGTGTGGGACTTGTCATCTACGGCAGTAAAAACGTTCCTAAAATGCCAATAAAACAAGATAGCAGTATAAGTTTTTCAAATCTGCTGGAACGTATGAAACAGTGGTTTAAGGACATATTATAAATAATAATACGCATTGGCGAATGATTATTCGCCACTACAGGTTTTAAATAAACCGTCATGATGACCGACGGATCATAACCATACATGAAAGTCTTTTAAAAACAAATTCTTATATAGACTTTCCAATAAAAAATCAAAATACTTTTATTAACGATTAAAAAGGGGGAAATTTATGAATTTTTCTTACATGGAAAATGAAACTCCAACCAAGATCAAGGTCATTGGTGTGGGAGGTGCCGGTGGAAATGCAGTTAACAACATGATTGACTGTAATCTCCATGGTGTCAAATTCATTGTTGCCAACACAGATGCCCAGGCTCTTGACATCTCAAAAGCGGAACATAAAATACAGCTCGGCGCACAACTGACTCAGGGTCTTGGAGCAGGTGCCAATCCCAACATAGGAAGAGATGCCGCACTTGAAAATATAGATCAGATAAGGGAAGCGCTGAAAGACAGTCACATGGTATTCATAACTGCCGGCTTTGGCGGAGGAACAGGTACTGGAGCGGCTCCGGTCATTGCGGAAATATGTAAGGATCTGGGCATTCTCACCGTCGCCGTGGTATCCAAACCCTTTTCCTTTGAAGGTAAAAAACGGGCCATGCAGGCCGATGAAGGAATTAATAATCTCAAGGATATCACCGACACCGTCATAACCATTCCCAACGACCGGCTCAGGGGTCTTGCAGGTCAGGGTACCCGCCTTGTGGACATGTTCATCAAGGCCGATGAGATTCTCCATCACTCAGTCAAGGGCATCACAGATCTTATCATGCTTACCGGTCTTGTTAACCTGGACTTTGCTGATGTCAAAACCACAATGTCCAAAGCAGGTATGGCCCTCATGGGAATAGGTATTGCGAGTGGAGAGAACAGGGCAATTGAGGCTGCGGAAAAAGCCATCTCCCATCCCCTTCTTGAGGATATTTCCATTGCCGGTGCACGGGGGGTTCTCATGAACATAACATGCAGTACAGACATTACAATGGAGGAGATGACTGAAGCCTCTGACCGCATCCATCAGGAGGTCGGAGACGATGCCGAGATCATCTGGGGCCAGACATTTGATGAGAGCCTTGGAGACGAAATGCGGATAACGGTCATTGCAACCGGAATAGGACAGGATGATATAAAACCGCCCAATGTGCTTCCAATAAATAAACCCCGTCAGAAAAAAAACATTAGGACGGAAATCCAGGAACGGGAAACACATGGAAAGCTTAGAAGTCCCACCCAGGAAGAGTTGGAGAGCTGGGATGAAGAAGTTCCTGTTGTCTCAACCAAGGTGGTCAAGAGAGTTGCCAACGAAGATGGAAGGAATATCAACCGTCATTTTGCGGACAGTGAAAATCTTGAGATCCCCACATTTCTTCGCAGGAAGGCGGATTGAAAAACCTGGGCAATAATGGGAAAAATAGCTGTGATAAAAAAAAGCCCCCCCCTGAAAATCAAGAAGTAGGGGGGGAGATAATGGACAATAGGTAATGGGCAATGGATAATAGGTAATGGATAATGGACAATGGGCAATGGACAGACATCCCATGGAGCGTGGGCATGTGACGTCCAAAAAAAAGGGAGCGTTAAACATCGCTCTTGTCTATCCCAACAGCTATGGAGCAGGAATGTCAAACCTGGGATTCCAGACTGTTTATTCTCTTTTTAATGCCCATGATCATGTTGCCTGCCATCGTTTCTTCCTTGCCCCCCCCCTTAAAAACATTGAGTCCAGACTTGAAAATATTGTTAAATCGGATATTAAAAGAATCAAATACGGCTTTAAAAGCATCAAATCCGACATTAAAAGCATTGAATCCGGCATCTCCCTCTCCGACTACGATATTATTGCCTTTTCAGTTTCTTTTGAGAATGATTTTCTAAATCTCATATCCATCCTGAAAGATGCCCATATTCCACTGAGATCAAGAGATAGAGACGAGTCTCTCTCCTCCTGCCCACTTATAATAGCGGGCGGGGTGGCCTGTTTTCTCAATCCAGAACCTGTGGCCCCCTTCATGGACTTTTTTTTGCTCGGTGAATCCGAGGAGATGATCAGCCGGTTCATAGCCGTAATTTCCTGCCGATACATAGATCAAAACCATGCTCACATCCACCCGGCATTAATCCCTGGAGATGGTGAAGAATCTCCAAAACAGGCAATTTTAAAGGAGATTGCCAAAACCGTAAAAGGGGCCTATGTCCCTTCCTTATATCAACCGGTATACCATATGGCACAAGGCAGAGAGCTCCTTTTAAAAACAGAGAACCTCCATGACGACATTCCCAGGCCTGAGATCCAGCGCACCCTGGATCTATCCCATACAACCACGGCTACCACAATTATCACCCCCGACACTGCATTCAAAAACACAGTTCTCATTGAAACCGGCCGGGGTTGTCCCCATGGATGCCGATTCTGCAGTGCGGGATTCATCTATCGCCCTGCCCGATTCTACCCTGACCATATAATTATAAAAGCTATGGATCATGCCCTTGCCATGACAGACAAAATAGGTCTTGTGGGGGCATCTGTGTCTGACCATCCAAAGATCAACACAATATGCGCAGCAGGTATTACCAATGGCCAAAAGATATCATTCAGTTCATTAAGATTGGACAATCTAACGGATGAGACTCTTTTATCCCTTGTACAATCCGGAGTAAAGACCGCCACCATTGCACCGGAGGCCGGATCCGAGCGCATGAGGCGTATCATAAACAAAAAAATTACTGAACCCCAGATTCTGTCTGCGGTCAAGCGCATTGTGGAACACGGTATTCACAACATAAAACTCTATTTCATGACCGGCCTTCCCTTTGAAACAGATGGAGACATCACTGAAATAGTGGAACTGACACTTAAAATAAAACAGGTGTTTCTTGAAGCGAGTCGAAAACAGAAGAAAATCGGCACAATAACACTGAGCATCAACCCCTTCATACCCAAACCTTCTACCCCGTTCCAGTGGGCTGCCATGGAGATTCCTGCCATTTACAAAAAAAAAGTGAAAAAAATCAGAGATGGACTCAAAAGGGAAGGTAACATTGCCGTGAACAGTGAATCTCCAAAAACGGCTTACATAAATGCCCTTCTCTCCATGGGAGATCGACGCATGTCCCATGTTCTGGAAACCGCACTTGACATTGGATGGTCCAAAGCCCTTAAACACCCTGACCACATCAAGATCCTGCCCACCATACACCACCCCATGTCTCCAGACTCTCCCCTGCCCTGGGATATATTAGATACCGGCATCAAAAAAAGTTTTCTCGTCAGAGAGTACCAGCAGGCCCAAAATGAAATAATTTCTCCGGATTGTCCTTTTGATAATTGCAGTCAATGTGGGGCATGTAAAAGATAAGCAATATGCCTGGCTATAACGGATTAGGGGGCGGGTTCCTATCCCCCGCCATTGACGAGGATGAAAACAGATTTTGGAGCCAATTTTCATGATAAAAGGCTTTGTTGAGCCATTCTGTCTGGCTTTTCAACCCGCCATGCGTTTTTACCGTTTGAGGGTTGCACGGGGCGAAATTGTGAATGAGTGCCCAGCCTCTGATATTCAATTCGACAGCAGCCAAACTTCCCTGGAAGTAAGTACTCCAGAAAACTATATTGGCGACCCAAGCCCAATATTTGCGGCCTTGAAGCAGAGGTTCTGCAAATTATTTATCTGGAAATCTATATGAATATCGAATGTGACACATTAAAACGTTCAGTCAGCAAAGAGTCCGAAATAACTTACCCATTTCTCTCCTTACTTTATCGTGAAAATGTATCACATTTTCATTATATGGGTTAATGGTGACGCAATCATGATGGTTTGTCTTGCAAATGTATCACCTTTTCATTTTTATATGAAAGTCTACCTCACCCCCTGGCCCCCTCTCCATGAATGGAGAGGGGGAATAGTAACAACTTTCATGCTTCGATGTGCCCGAAAGGGCATGGCCGTTATATGAGGTGATTGTGATGCAATCATGATTTATGACCCATATGAGGTGATTGTGATGCAATCATGATTTATGACCCATATGAGGTGATTGTGATGCAATCATGATTTATGACCCTCAAAGTGCTCTCTATGAAAAAATAAATCAATTATCTATGTCAGTTGGTGGGTTTTTTTTAAGTGTACATGCCGCACCTGTTTTCAGCTCATTCAGGAAATCCACATTGAACTGTACTGGAACAGATCTCCTCTCACCAAGGTCAAGAAGCAGACTGAATCTCTCCCGGGCAGATGATCTGTCACAGGCAAAAAGAAGTTCTTCCGGTGCGGCATTTATCAATGCCCGGCAAACCTCGTTGCTGTGAATTCTTAAAGGAGTGTTCGCATGAAATTTTGTCACGGCAGGTTCCATTGGTGATGAGGGAGATTCGGGACAGGCACCCTGCCAGCTACATACAACTTCTCTTTTTGTATACATGGGAGCGAAGCGGTATGCGGAAAAAAAATCCTTGTTATTAACGAAAAAAGTACGGGAAAATCCAAGAGTGGCTACACCTGTGAAGCAGGCCGAAGGGCAGAACAGATCTGACTGGACACCAGAAAAATCTGCCCATCCCCAGGGATCCATGAGTACGGCAAGGGGTCCTGCTCCAATCTGGGCAATGGCCCTTGCCACCCCTCCCCGACCGGTCCAGCCATCAACAAAGATAATGGAGCGATGGGGAAAATCACGCCGGATCCTTTCAAGGGCAGCCAAGTCAATGCCAAGCCCCACAAACAGGGATATGGCTGTACCGACGGATCCGGGAAGGAGCCTGCACAGCCAGTCCGTTACGGGAACACCGGCCCTCAATATGGACACAAATACAATATTTTTCGGGTCGGGATATCTCTCTGCAATGGCGCCTGCCAGTCGACGGGCTGCCATCTGGACGGCATCATCTCTTTCCAGGGATATTTGAATCTCCCGCCAGAATTCATCATCCAGATCCGGCTCCGGCGAAGGGGTTGACCAGAAGGTGTTGTCTCCGTTGTAGGCTCTTTCAAGGGGCCTGAACAGATGACTATCCTTGAAGGGATCCACCTCCTTTTCAAGGTTGATGTAAAACATCTGATTCCATGTCAGGTCATTGACAGGATGAACACCGTAATTTTTATCTGCACACCAATCTTTCAGGGATAAATCCCCAAGGGCAGCTTTTATATGAAGATCTCCAAAGTTTCCTTGAACAGAACCATCTTCACAGTTCATCTCGACAAAATTATCGCCATAGTTTTGTTTGACAGAATGATCTCCACAGTTTAGCTCGACAGAATTATTTCCACAGTGCACAGAATTATTTCCACAGTGCTGCTCCACAGAATAACGGCCACCGTTTCTCTCCGGCAGGGCAATGGGAGAGAACTCCATGGCAGGTAAAAAGGGCTTGACATCCATGCCCCTTGATTTCATTTTCTCCACGACATCCATTCCGATATCAGCATCAACGGGATCATATAGAATAAAAACAGGCTCCATTAGGTTTTTATGGTTATAAAGATAATATCTGTCACCAATCTCCATTCGGCTTAATATATTCTCGTTATCAACTTTCCATGGACTTAGGGAGATCTGCTGGAAGGAGATTCCGGGATTTGCCAGCACAATTGAAGCTGCCATATCAACGGATTCGCCAATAACAAGAAGTGATCCCTTTGAAAATTCATGGGAAACCCGCCAGAATTCAGGATCAAAAAGAATGCCGTTCTTCACTCCAAGGGCAGGTCGTCTGTGCTGCAGGTACCAGTTGTCAGGCATATGACCCGGATACTCCATGGAATTGAAGGGATTGGAAGGGTTGCATCCAAAATATAATCCAGGGGAGTTGTGAAGGCGGGAGAGTTCTTCTCCATGGGAAGACAAGGTTTTTGTATTTAAAGATAACCCTGAAATTTCGGAAGGGATCACTGGAATATGGACGCTGCAGTGGATATCATTTTCAGCGGTTACTTCCATTAATCTTTCCTTTTGCACATCATTCCTGAAATCTGTAAATGCAAATACCCTGACTCGTTTTATTTTCATATGGTTTTGCAGTTCAGTCATGAGATTCATCACTGTGTTTCCGCTGGTTATCTCATCTTCCACAATCCATAATTCATCAAATCCGCCCCCATTGATGGGAAGAATGTGGTCTGGCCCATGGGAGTGGATTTCATTGAAGGGGATTCCAGGAATTGACCTGCGGGTTGAATATACAAGGTGTGGCCTGCGGGATTTTCCTTTCATGCTCCTTATAATTGCCTCCCTGTACATCAAAAAAGCAGGAATAATGCCCGATTCAGTCAGGCCGACAATCAAAATTTTACATGGATAATCTGTTTTTGATCTCCCTTTCCAGGCATTGCCATCTTTGTGACTATTGTCTTGCTCATGGGCATCAAAATTAATCTGATCAAGCAGTTCCGACAACCATCTGCCGCATTTGATTAACTCCCTGGATGATGCTGGAAAAAGTTTCCCCAGGCATGAAAGGGTGAATGCCTCTTCTCTCAATGGATTGTTATCTCGTTTGATATGATAAAAATTTTGCAAGTTAAAAAATTCCTGTAAATTTATTCCATTCTGGTAATAGATGACTTCCGATTTGAGAACTGTCTGCTACTCCACTTCAAAACTTGTCAATGTCGCAACTCTATTTTTAAATTTTATGGACATACGGAGTATAAATGGCTGCCATTTTTCTATTTGTTTTAGGGATGGTTTCAGAAATCAGTAGATCGTTCAAAATATTAAAATCGAATGGCTTTCTGAAATTTCTTGAAATAGTCTTTTCATTCATGGCACTATAATAAGGTCTCCTAAGTTTAAATTAATTTTTGATTAAAATATCATTTTTAAAATTCGAAGTAAATCTTGTGTATTCTTTTTTCAACATTATTAAAAACTGTACAAACAATTGATTCAAAAAAGAGAATCTAAAATTTACCGTAAACATTCGGTAAACGAAGTATTAGAAGAGGATATGTTGTGTTGATGTGTTAAAAATCAAAGTTACACAACGATATATTGTATGAAAAACGGGTTTTACCGAATACTTACAATTTACAAACAACCAGCCATCTATTATAAAATGAAACACCCAAAGGATTACATCGTGTATATGATCTCATTTTACGTGCCCGCAACAGCCCTTGATTCAGTGAAAACAGCCATGTTCAACTCAGGTGCAGGTAAGATAGGAAAATATGACAACTGCTGCTGGCAGACCCAGGGCCATGGACAGTTCCGTCCCCTCAAGGGCAGCTCACCATTCACAGGTACCAAAGACAAAATTGAACAGGTCGAAGAATTTAAAGTTGAAATGGTGTGTGAAAAAGAGAATTTGAAATCCGTACTCAATTCCCTTGTTTGCTCCCACCCCTACGAAGAGCCTGCATACCATGCCATTGAAGTAGTAACACTGAAGGATTTAAAATCATGATATCTTCAACCCGTGTTATCCACAAAAAAAAAATGACCATAGGTTATTCAGCCATTGATTACAGGGGAAATCTTAAAATTGTGAGTATCATGAATTTTCTTCAGGATACAGCATCCGAACACGCATCCCTCCTTGGGGTGTCAGGTATTGATCTGGCCAGGGAGAATCTTGCCTGGGTTATCCACAGATATCACATTGATATCCACCACCATCCATTCTGGCAGCAGCCCATATCCATAAGAACCTTCCGTTATCCCCACCAAAAATTATATGAGATGCGCAATCTTACCATCTGCATTCAGAAAAACATCAGCACCAGCGGCTATGCACTCCATTCACCGGCCATAAGGGCCAGAGTTCGCTGGGTAATGATAAACAGGGATACCGGCAAACCAGTGAGACTGAGCAGGTTCATGGATGAGGATATGTGCACACCCCTTTCCCAGAATCGTTTTGAAGACCTGTGCCAGAGTATCGGAGACCGCTGCCTTCCCATTGATCTGCCCATTTTGGAGCATGAGCAATTCCCTGACCAGACTCCGGCGTTTATCCAGCCTGCTCCCACGCATCACCGGAAGTATGATCTGAGCCTGCACAACCATGGTATCAATTCCCAGGATAATGATCCCTGCCGTCACAAAGTTAATCTCATGGCACGCTCAAGCCATTGCATTGAAGATAACTACGACATCAAACAGAACCATGTCATCGAACAGAACCATGGGAATGACTATGCAATTGATTACCAATATGACTTTCCGGACATTGTGCCTCCATTGAAAACCAATTTTCAGTTAACTTTTAATGTGAGGATGCATGATCTGGATCTCAACGGTCATGTTAATAATGCCATCTTTGTGGAGTGGGCAGTGGAGACCGTTCCAGAAGATATTCTTTCCAAGTACTCTCCCATGACCATTGATGTGATTTTTCAAAAGGAGGCATTATATGGTGATGCCATTGTGTCAAAAACAGAGCTTTGGCTCCAGCCGGATTCCTCCCATCCTTTGACACGCCATGTCATCATCAGGGATAGGGGGCAGGAGGAACTGGCTTGTCTCAATATACAGTGGCGTACCACCACATTGAGCAGAGATCAAGTCCAGGGATAGGATGTCACAGCAAGCTCTGCCATTGATTCGGAGGAGAACAGTGAGAGAAGGGAGAGATTCAAATCAGAAAAATGGTTTCACCGGAAATACTGCCCATGGAATGGATTCCGGAATAAATTCCGCCCATGCCTACAATCTGTCCATTGGATTTCTGGCCCCAAGGGCAAGGAGTGTCAATGAGATGAGGGAGTATCTTGTAAAAAAAGGGTTTGACGAGAATATCCTTGTGGATACCATAAACAGACTGATACGTGAAAAACTACTTGATGACAGGGCCTTTGCAGCCCAGTTTGTGGAACATAGGGAACGCTTAAATCCAAAATCCAGATTTGCCCTGAAATTTGAACTCAAAAAAAAGGGCATAGACAGCACCATCATTGAAGAGAGTCTCGTGGACATTGACGAGTTCAGGTCTGCATGGCATGGAGTTGAATCCAAACTTCGCACATGGCAGTCATGCGATGATGATAAATTCAAAAAAAAAGTGATGAACTTCCTTAAAAACAGGGGTTTTGGATATGAGGTATCCATAAGTACATTTGAAAAGGCATATGAAAAAAGACATCATGGTTGAAACCAGAGTAACTCAAAGTCGACACCTTAATATAGTGCTTCTTCAAGTTCAAACTGTCGGGTAGAAATGTAACCCCACCCCCGGCCTCCACTCATGGAGAGGGTGTCGGGGGTGAGGTAGACTTTCTTATAACGGCCATGCCCTTTCGGGCACAACGAAGCATGAAAGTCGGTACTATTCCCCCTCTCCAGTCATGGAGAGGGGGCCAGGGGGTGAGGTAGACTTTTTTATAAAAAAATATTATAGACCACTCAAAAAAACGAACGAACGTTCATTTATTTTATTGACACCCATATTTTTTGTCTGTAATCTTTATTATAGTTTAGTATAACGGCCATGGCGTTTCACCGCCACAACTAAAAGATGACAGTACTCCATTTGCCGTATGGGTAACCTAAAATAAGGAGTAAATAAAAAAGTATGGATTTCCAGGTATCTGAAAAAATAAGTGTAATCGTGGAGATGATAAACGAGTTTATGGACAGGGAGATTATCCCCCTGGAACCTGAGTTTTTAACAAAAAAATTCAGTGATCTGTTGCCGGTGATAAAAGAAAAACAGGCCATGGTGAAAAAGATGGAGCTGTGGGCTCCCAATTTTCCTGTAGAGTGCGGGGGTATGGGGTTAAGTCTTGTGGAGCATGGTCTTGTATCGGAAGCTTTGGGCAGATCTCCCCTTGGGCATTATGTATTCTGGTGTCAGGCACCAGATTCCGGAAATGTGGAGATACTCCACGAATATGGCAGTGATGAGCAAAAGGAGATATATCTCAAACCTCTGGTACAGGGAAAAATCCGAAGCTGCTTCTCCATGACTGAAGTTGATATGCCGGGCTCCAACCCTGTAATGCTTGAAACCACTGCTGTGAAACAGGGAGATGGGTATATTATAAACGGCCATAAATGGTACACCACTGCTGCCCACGGCTCCCAGTTTGCAATTGTCATGGCAGTTACCAATCCCCAGGCATCCACCTACCTCCAGGCAAGCATGATTATCGTTCCCACGGATACTCCTGGATTTAACTTGGTGAGAAACATTCCTGTAATGGGCCATCAAGGTGATGACTACTTCAGCCACGGCGAAATCATGTATCAATCCTGCCGGGTTCCCTTGACCAATCTACTGGGACGGGAAGGACAGGGATTTGTCATGGCCCAGGATCGCCTGGGTCCGGGACGTATTCACCACTGCATGAGATGGCTGGGCATCTGCTCCAGGGCCTTTGACCTCATGTGCAGCCGGGCCAATCAACGGGTAATCTCACCGGACGGCAAAACCCTTGCAACACGTCAAACCATCCAGAACTGGGTTGCAGAATCCGCCGCTGAAATCGAAGCTGCAAGGCTAATGACACTCCATGCAGCCTGGCAGATCGACAATGTGGGCCCATCTAAGGCAAGGGATGCCATCTCCAAAATAAAATTTGTTGTGGCCAACACCATGAACAGGGTTGTGGATAGAGCCCTCCAGGTACATGGCGGACTCGGCATGACAGACGATACCATACTTGCATTTTTTTACAGCCACGAACGGGCAGCCCGCATTTATGACGGTGCAGATGAGGTTCATAAAACAGCGCTTGCCAAACGGATTTTAAAACAGTATCAGGGCAAATAAGTTACAGTTAAAATATAGCCCCCTCTGTTGTGACTCATAAATCCATAACATGAGAATAGAATCAGGAGAAATAATGGATAGTCTTATTTTTAAAAAAAGCGGAAGAATCGGTTACCTCACTTTGAACAGACCAGATAAGTACAACGCGTTTGATGAAAAAATGGTTGAAGAGTTTGAAACCTTCATAAGTGAGCGAATGCATGACAACAGCGTAGGTGTAATCATCCTGGATGGAGGCAGGGCAAAGGGATTTTGTGCGGGGCTGGACATGCAGACCTTTGGTCCGGAGATCTTCAGCATGGCCCCAGGGGATGCCTACAATGCCCAGGCCAGGATGTCCAGACTAATGCTGGGACTGCGAAGGATTCCCCAGCCAGTCATCTGCTGCATTCACGGAGCTGCTGCAGGGATTGGATTCTCCCTTGCCATGGCATCGGATATCCGCATTATCGCACATGGTGCAAAATTTTCAGCCGCATATATCAACATCGGCCTTGGGGGTGCTGACATGGCATCCAGTTATTTTCTGCCAAGACTCATCGGGTCGGGGAGGGCCAATGAATTTCTGCTCACAGGCAACTGGATGGAGGATGAAGAGGCCATGAAACTTGGATTTGCAAGCCGTCTAATGCCGAAGGAAAAGATGATGGAAACAGCCACCGAGCTTGCAGATGTGATGCTGGGAAAAAACCCCCTCGGCATAAAGATGACCAAAGAGGCCATAAATATCAATATTGATGCCGGTGGCCTTGAAGCCGCAATTCATCTGGAGGACAGAAATCAGATGATGATGGCATTTGCCATGAGCAAGACAACTCCTGATACACAGGTTTGAAACCATAGATTTGAAAGCTTTATCCAAATGCTCGTCAGTCATAAGTTCTCTGAATTGCTACAGCAGATAGTATTTGTAGTAAGTTACGACCACAATATATATACTATTCCAGAAAACAAAATTGGCGACCAAAGCCCCCTGTTTGCGGCCTTCAAGCCAAGGTTCTGCAAATTATTTATCTGGAAATCTATAGTGGTAAATTTGAGAACTTAAGACTATTGAGCAAATGGAATACCTGTCATAATTGAAAGCTTTATTAAAATTGAAATTCTAATCACAACAGAAACACTCATCATCACGGAAATACTCATCACAAATGAAGTCATTATCACAAATGAAATCATTATCTAAAATGAATTATGCAGAGTTCAAAAATATTCTGGAAATCAGGGAGGAAAACCTCTATCGGGATGTCTATCTGGAAAACCAGGATGCCATAAGGATCAAAAAAGAGGCAACTGCAGTTAAAAATTTTGAAAAAATATTCAATTCAGTATTTGAAATAACCTATGAAAAGGGTTTCCAGGCCATGACCATGAGGGATCTGAGCTGCCACACCAAATTGAGTCTGGGGGCCCTGTACGGATATTTTTCAGGGAAGGAGGAGCTGCTGGCCATCATTCATAAACAGGGCAACTCCATGATTCGTAAAATATTTGGACAATTTTATGATCCCCAGGCCAATCCAGTGGAACAACTGCGTACCTTGATAAAGGCACACATGTTCTTGAGTGAGTCTGCACGTCCCTGGTTTTACTTTACCTTCATGGAAGCCAGAAATCTTACTCCCACAGGCCGTGAAGCGGTATTATCCATGGAAGAGTATACCGAAAATATGCTCCTGGAGATCCTTGAAGCCGGAGAAACCGAGGGAATCTTTATCAAACGGGACCATGTAATGACAGCATCCCTTATTAAGGCCATGCAACAGGATTGGTATCTGAAACGCTGGAAATACAAAAAACGTGGCATCACAGTGGACACCTACACAGAATATCTGATTGATTTTACGATATCCTTCATATCACTCTAAGGAATGATTCCGAAACAACTTACCCATTTTAAAAATCACATAGACCGCCGTTAAACGGCGCTCTATTCTGGAATGGGCACATTATTAAAAATCCATTCCTAAAAGTAGTTTATACTTTTTCTGGGAAGATTTAAGTGCACACAAGCAAAAACAAGGGAAACATAAACATGAGTTCACACCAGGAAACGGGCACATATGACAATACAGTAAATGTAAGAGCTGGAGAGGAGCTGGATACATATGCCCTTGAATCCTTTTTAAGGGAGCATGTCAAAGGGGTTCGGGGAGCTTTGAGTGTTGAGCAATACCCTGGAGGCTTTTCCAATCTCACCTATCTTCTGAAAATGGGAGATCGGGAGATGGTATTGAGACGGCCTCCCATGGGGGCAAAAATCAAGACTGCCCATGACATGATAAGGGAGTACAGGATCCTGAGTCTAATATACCCCCAGTTTCCATACTGTCCCAAACCCCTTGCCTGCTCCGAAGATACCTCCATACTGGGTGCTCCCTTTTATGTAATGGAGAAACTTTCAGGAATTATCCTTCGCAGGGATCCACCACCGGGGATCTCATTTTCCAGGGATCAGGCAAGGCAGCTTTGCCATAATATGATTGATATGCACCTGAAACTCCATGGAGTGGATTTGACGGATATCATCTCCAGGGGATGCGATTTCATGGGAAGACCCCAGGGTTACATCCGACGTCAGGTGGAGGGGTGGACAGACAGATATCGCAACGCCAAGACAGAGGATGCACCTGACTTTGAAACGGTCATTGCCTGGCTCATGGAAAAGATGCAGCCGGATACCCCAAATCCCACCCTTATTCACAATGACTACAAGTTTGACAACATGGTTCTGAATCCGGACAATCCGGTTGAGATCGTGGGACTTCTGGACTGGGAGATGGCCACCTGTGGTGACCCTTTAATGGATCTGGGAAGTTCTCTGGCCTACTGGGTGGAAAAGAGCGATCCACCCCAGTGGCAGATGATGAGGACAATGCCCACTGACATGGATGGTGCAATGACACGCGAGGAGATCATAAAAACATATGGTCAAAAGAGCGGTCTAAGCATGCAATTCTTTGATTTTTATGAATGTTTCGGCCTGTTTCGCCTTGCAGTCATTGCCCAGCAGATCTATAAGCGATTCCATCAGGGATTGACAAGGGACAAGCGTTTCGGGATGCTGATCCACGCTGTTAAAATTCTTGAAAAACGGGCATTGATGCTCATGGAAATATAAGAGATGAAAGTCCTGAAACTGCGGAGATTTTTATATAACGGCCATGGCGGTGTACCGCCACAATCGAAGGAATGAAAGTCCTGAAACTGCGGAGATTTTTATATAACGGCCATGGCGGTGTAACGCCACAATCGAAGGAATGAAAGCCCTTGAACTGCGGGGACTTTCATATAAACGGCCATGCCCTTTCGGGCACAGCGAAGCATGAAAGTCCTCACTATTCCCCCCTCTCCAGTCATGGAGAGGGGGCCAGGGGGTGAGGTAGACTTTCTTATAAAAAAAAGATTTAAAGACAAGAGGGGCAAAAAATGGAGCCTGATTTAAAAATAGAAGATATAAAAAAAATATTAATTGCGGGGGGAGGCACCATGGGACAGCAGACTGCCCTGATTTCCGCCCTGCATGGTTATGAAGTAACCATGCACGACATCTCCATGGATATCCTTGAAAAGGGATTTGAGCGCATGAAAACCATCTCTAAACGTCTTACAGCATCCGGTGAGTTCACACGGGAAGAGACAGAGACTGCCATGGCCCTGATCTCCCTTGATGATAATCCTGAAACAGCAGCCTGTGATGCGGATATGATAATTGAATCTGTACCCGAAGATCCTGATCTGAAGGGCAGAGTCTTTGCCGGATTTCATACCCTGTGCAAACCACATACAATTTTTACAACCAACACATCCACACTTGTGCCTTCCATGTTTGCCCATGCAGTGGGGCGACCGGAAAAGTTCTGTGCCTTCCATTTCCATGACATTACAATCACCAGAATTGTGGACATTATGCCCCATCCAGGCACAAGCCCTGAAACCATTGAGCTGGTAAAAGAATTTGCCATCCGAATTGGCCAGATACCCATTGAACTGAAAATGGAAAACCATGGCTACGTATTCAACAATATGCTCATGGCCTGTATAGGTGCCGCACTGGGGCTGGCAACCAACAGGGTTGCTTCCATTGAAGATATTGACCGATCCTGGATGGGAGTGCTCCATACCAAATTGGGTCCCTTTGGAATGATTGACAGCATAGGTGTGGATACTGTATGGAGAGTCACCAGCTTCTGGGCACAAAAAAGAAAGGACGGGCAGGCTCTCGCCAATGCCGCCTTTTTAAAGGAGTATGTGGATAGAGGAAAGCTGGGTGTTAAATCCGGCACAGGATTTTATGACTACCCAAATCCGGTATTTACACACAAGGATTTTCTAAAATAGATATTAAGAATGGGCAAGTTATTTCCAACCGTCCCAAATAAGACATGACTGCATTAACCGCCATAATCTAAACGTTATAACAGATGGAGACCACATGAGTACTATTGTTACAAGATTTCCTCCCAGCCCCACCGGCTATCTTCATATAGGTGGAGCACGAACCGCACTATTCAACTGGCTTTATGCTCGAAAAACAGGGGGAAAGTTTGTATTGAGAATTGAAGATACAGACCAGGCAAGATCCACCAGGGAGTCCGTGGATGCTATTTTTGAATCCCTTGAATGGCTGGGTATTGACTGGGATGAAGGCCCCTTTTTCCAGACACAGCGATATGACATATACAGAGAATATATCCGGAAACTTGTGGAATCAGGGAACGCATATCATTGTGATTGCTCACAGGAAGATGTGAACGCCATGCGGGAGGAGGCAAAGGCGGCAGGAAAAAAACCCATGTACAACGGCAAATGCAGGGAACTTCAAAAGGAGGGTAAGTCTGGCACGGTGGTACGCCTGAAATCACCGAGAACAGGAAGCACGGTGGTTGAGGATGTGGTAAAGGGAAACACAGCCTTTCCCAACAGCGAGCTGGATGATTTCATTATCCAGAGAAGCGATGGCAGCCCCATGTACAACCTGGCCGTGGTGGTGGATGACATAACCATGGGGATAAATACCGTAATCAGGGGGGATGATCACCTTGTGAACACACCCAAACAGATGCTCATATACAAGGCTCTTGGTGCTTTCATGCCACTTTTTGCCCATGTGCCCATGGTCCTCGGATCGGACAAGGCACGGCTCAGCAAGCGCCATGGAGCCATGTCTGTGAGCGAATACAGGGAGATGGGTTATCTGCCCGATGCCATGCTCAACTACCTTGTACGCCTGGGATGGTCATTTGGGGATCAGGAATTTTTTACCCGTGAAGAGCTGATCCAGAAGTTTTCACTGGATCACATCGGTCGCTCACCCTCCATGTTCGACATGGATAAATTGACAGCCCTAAATGCCAGACATATTCATAGCAAGGCTCCTTCGGAGCTGGCTCCCGCACTTTTGTACCACCTGGAAAAAAAAGGTATTGTTGTTGATCCATCCCAGACAAAAGAGGATTTGGTGATGGCCATTGGTACTCTCCAGTCGAGAAGCAAAACCATGGTGGAGATGGCAGATTCATCCATGTTCTATTTCAGGGAGATCATTGAGCTGGATGAAGCTGCAGCAAAAAAATTCCTGAAACCCGATGCTTTGGATATGCTAAACCGTTCAGCCCTCTGCATTGGTGCACTGGATGATGATAACTTTACAGAAAAGGGTCTGGAAGATGCCCTGAAAAGAGTTATGGATGAGACCGGACTAAAATTTGGCAAAATTGCACAACCCCTTCGGGTGGCACTGACCGGCGGTACTGTCAGTCCCGGTATTTTTGAGATGATTCTGGCCCTTGGGCAGAAAAAAACCGTTGATAGGATAAGGCTTGCCATGGCCCACATTGAAAATGGTGGGTTTTAAGAAAACATAGATTTTTAGGCATCCTTCATATTCCCATAAAAGTAGCTTACAATTTTTTTGAGTGAAGTCCCTGAAAAAAGGGCTTGGCTTGAGAAAGTGTAAAGTACTCGTGAAGGATGCCGATTTTTAAAAAAATATTTTGGCATCTCCCTTTTCAAGGTCAACCTCAGGGGATCGCACCAAATATGCCTTAAATTTCAGTGAGCAAAAAGAATACCGGAATAACCCACAAAACTTTTTCCAGGACTTTTGTCATGGCTTATGGCGTAGTCAAACTCGACACCCTTGACTGCACCCATTTTTTTAACTGCCGATACGGCAGCAGAAACTGCTCCGGCACAACACAGGCTTCTATTGGTAAGCCCATGGGAAACAATAGCCCCTGCATCCATTTCAAGCATTGCCTGGATGGCTTTCCTGTCGTTATGATCCGTTACCCACTTAAGTGCGTCATTACCCGAACCTGCGGGAGAGAATCCAAAGCTATCACCATAATGTGTCATATCCGTGGACCCAAGAACCACAATATTGATTCCCAGTTCATCAGCACACGAAACCACACCCCGGCCCATTGATTCTGCCACATTAGAAGGGGGTACTCCCACCGGCACAATGGCTGCATCCGGAAAAAAATACTTGATAAAGGGTAACTGGAGTTCAATGGTATTCTCCTCGGGAAAGGTGAGGGGTGAATCCTGGCGAATCTCCATCTGTTTTGCAATGGCCCCTGCAAGTGCCCCATGGACAGGGATTTTTCCCAGGGGCGTTTCCCAGCATCCGTTCACCATGGTGCAGGGCTGGGAGTGGGGGTGCATATGCATTCCAAAAATCACCACAGCATCAACCTTTTCAGCAGAGGGTTCTTCTCCGTGTGGCATAAAAGATCTCATTGGGCATGCTTTCAAAGGTGGCACTGGATCTGCTTTCAAAGATGCCATTGGGTCTTCTTTCAAAGATGGCATTGGGTCTTCTTTCAAAGGTGGCATTGGAGCTCTTTTCAAAAAAGGAGAGGATGCTATGGAAGCAATGACACCACAGGCAATGGAACCTGAAAAAAACCATCCCGCATGGGGAACTACCCCTCCTGAAAAGAGGCCATTCAAAGATTTTATTCTCCGGTCACCTTCCCGGAGAAACTTCTCAATACTCTTTGTGCATTCTTCCGGATCATCAGGGTACCAGGAGCCTGAAAAGGCAGCTTTTTTTATTCCATAAGCCGATTTTTTCATTTGTCCCTCCAAAACAATTTAAAGATTAACCATTGACACACCCTTTCAACCACCCAATCCACCCTTCAAAACCCTCCTGGGTTTTGGCGGATATTTTAAATACGGGAATCTTGGGATGCACTTTCTGAATATTATCCACAGCCAGATTCAGATCCACATCCAGATATGGCAGAAGATCTATTTTATTGAGAAGGGCCACGTCTGCCACCTGAAACATCAGTGGATATTTAAGGGGTTTATCTTCGCCTTCGGTAACGCTGAGCACCACGGCTTTTGCATTTTCGCCAATATCAAATTCCGCAGGGCAGACCAGGTTGCCGATGTTTTCAACAATGAGAAGATCCAGTGAGTCCAGATCCATCTCCCTTGCGGCCCTGTCAATGAGATGGGCGGCAAGATGGCAGTCTCCGCCAAACTGATCTGTGTTTATCTGCACCACAGGTGCACCGGTGGCACCAAGCCGGTCAGCATCGTTACGGGTACAGATATCACCCACAATGATGCCGACCCTGATATGAGGCATAAGCCTTTTAATGGTGATGGACAGGGTTTCAGTTTTACCGGACCCGGGTGAACTCATCATGTTCAGCACAAAGACCTTTCTTTCACTGAAATATTTTCGATTTCTATCCGCTTGTGTCTCATTGGCTTCAAGAACCTTTCTCTGAATATTTATTTCCATTTTTTAGAGCGCTCCCTAATTAATCCGTATCTAATCATCTGCAAGTTCAATGGATGAGATCTCAAGTTCCCTGCCCGATAGTATATCCACAGCACCATCTTTACATGCAGGGCATGTAAAAACCGGCCCTTCCACCTCCCACCCATGGAAGCAGGCCCTGCACCTTACCTTCACAGGAACCGACTCAATTAAAAGGGTGGCACCATCCAGCGGGGTGCCTTTTGTTATTATTTCAAAGCAGAATTTAAGACTATCTTCCACAACAGCAGCCAGCTTTCCAATACGCAGGTTAAGATTTTCTACTCTTGGATTGACAATATCCCGGGGTATGGATTCAAGGGCAATATTGACCATCTGCTGGGCAATTCCCATTTCATGCATTAACTCTCTCCTGATTTTATTTTTTTGGAGTTCAATGATACTCAAGAAAACCTTTTAATGACCCTTTGAAATCCAGGTATGGCAAGGGAAATAGTTTCATCAGTCACACAAAAGGCAAGCCTGAAATAACCTGGGCCGCCAAAACCGCTTCCCGGTACAGCAAGAATCAGCTCCTCCTGAAGAGCATGGACAAACTCCACATCATCTTCAATGGGGGATTTTGGAAAAAGATAAAACGCTCCGGATGGCCTTGTAAAACTGTAACCGGCGGCTGCCAGGCCCTCACAGAAAAGATCCCGTTTTCTTTCATAAGCTGCCACCTCAACACTGGCACCTTGAATCAGGGGAAGAATACGCTGCATGAGGGCGGGTGCATTCACAAACCCCAGAATCCTGTTGGCAAGGGCCATGGCCTGCCCCAGCTTGTCACGATATTTTGCATTGGGATTGATGGCAATATATCCAATCCGCTCCCCAGGAAGGGAAAGATCCTTGGAGTGGGAGGTGACTACAATGGTGTCATTATAAAATTCAAAAACAGAGGGAACCTCCACACCATCGAACACGATCTTACGATAGGGCTCGTCCGAGACAAGATATATGACAGAACCATACTGGACACTTTTACGTTTCAGAAGATCACCAAGTGCCCCAAGGGTTTGGGCAGAGTAAACCCGACCGGTGGGATTGTTGGGGGAGTTGATCAGGACAACCCTTGTTGAAGGTGTAATGGCCGATTCCATGGCATTTAAATCCAGGTCAAAGTCCTGCCTTGTCTGCACGGTTTTAAGGATTCCACCATGGTTTTCTGCATAAAATGTGTACTCCACAAAAAATGGACGGGGGACAAGAACCTCTTCTCCAGGATTGAGAAGGGATTTGAGAATTACATTCAACCCCCCGGCGGCACCGCATGTAACAATGATGTCATTCATAGTTACATCTATATCATGCAGCTTTTTGATACTTCCGGCAATGGCCTCCCGCACAAAGGGGAAGCCGGTATTGGGCATATATCCATGTACAAAGCTATCCTTTTGTGCTGCAACTGTTTCAAGTGCTTTTTGAAAAGATTCAGGTGGTGGAAGATTGGGATTGCCAAGGCTGAAGTCAAATACGGCATCGGCTCCATGCTCTGCCTTGAGTCGTGCTCCCTGCTCAAACATTTTCCTGATCCAGGATGATTTTTCAATACTCTGCTCAATTTTTGCTGCAATTGTCATTTTTACAACAGCTCCATAATTTTAAATATAAATCGTCATGTTGATCGCAAACATTCGGCAAATTACGTATTAAAACACGATATGTTGTGTTGATGTGCAAAAAATCGCAGACGCACAACTAAGTATTGTATAAAAAAATGAATTTTACAAAATACAACTACTGTTGGCCAATCGTCACAACAACCCGTATTTCAAAAGTTCCAGGTTCATTTTTCTAATTTTGAATAAAAAGAGTTTTTAAATTCCTTAAATGTACCCCCTGCAATGGAATTCCTGATCCCATTCATCAAATTCAGATAAAAGTGAAGATTATGGATGGTGTTGAGACGATAGGAGAGAAGTTCCCGTGTTTTGTAAAGATGTTTCAAATAGGCCCGGGAGTAGTTGCGGCAGGTGTAGCAGCTACAGGCAGAATCCACGGGTGCATCATCCATGGTAAATGCGGCGTTGGATATGTTCATGGTGCCCTGTTCCGTAAAAAGCTGGCCGTTTCGGGCATTACGGGAAGGCATGACGCAGTCGAACATATCAACTCCCATGGCCACCAGCTCAATAATATTTTCCGGTGTTCCCACACCCATCACATACCTTGGTTTATCAATGGGTAGAAGGGGTATGGTATGATGGGCTATTTCGTACATCATCTCGGTTGGCTCTCCCACACTAAGCCCCCCCAGGGCATACCCCGGGAAATCCAGTTCCACCAGCTGTCGAGCGGACAGGGCTCTAAGCTCTTTATACATTCCACCCTGCACAATGCCGAAAAGTGCATTAGGGGCACCTGCTTTCTTCCAGAATTCCATACCCCTGCTGGCCCACATGGTTGTTTTTTCAAGGGCCTCCATTGCAGATGACCTGTCTGCCGGGTGACCGATGCACCAGTCCAGGGACATCATTATATCTGAACCGAGTATGGATTGTATCTCAACTGCCTTTTCGGGAGTAAAAAAGTGTCTGGAACCATCTATATGGGACTGGAAAGCCACACCTTCATCGCTGAAGCCGGCAAGTCTGGCCAGGGAGAAAAACTGAAATCCACCGCTGTCCGTAAGAATGGGGGAATCCCAGTTCATGAATCGGTGCAGCCCCTTAATATGTGAAATAACCTCGCATCCAGGTCGAAGATAAAGGTGATAAGTGTTGCCGAGAATAATCTGGGCCCCACACTCTTTCAACTCCTCCACTGAAACGGATTTTACACTGGCAAGCGTACCCACAGGCATAAAAATGGGTGTTTGAATAAAGCCGTGTTCAGTGGTTACAACGCCGGTACGGGCACTTGTTTCTCCACATTGTGATAACTCAGTAAATATCTGCATACGTCTCCAAAAAATACTACCGTTTTTGACGCGAATCATCAATATACCGATTGATTCTGACAAAAGGCACATACATCTGATCATATCGTATAATATG
Organism: Desulfamplus sp.; assembly: GCA_015231465.1. Taxonomy (GTDB): domain Bacteria; phylum Desulfobacterota; class Desulfobacteria; order Desulfobacterales; family Desulfobacteraceae; genus Desulfamplus. The sequence continues at coordinate 7,054 of JADGBO010000001.1, read as the reverse complement.
AGTCACAATCCACTCCCTCAAGTTTTTTATGACTTCATAGGAGAGATTTTTTCTGTCCTCTGCAACCTGACGTCTTATATTAATAATACTTTTGATAAACTGACGGTGTTCTTTTGAATGGGTATCAGACTCAGGATATCCACAACGGCGAAGAAAATCTTCCTCTTTTCCAAAATAAAATCGACTGTCATCAATGAGTCTGGCCACAATGGCAGAGCTGTCCTTGGCACAGCATCCCTGATCGCGGCAATCAATCAGCTCGTTTAAAATACCAAATAGACTTTTCTGAAGCTCATCAATTTCCGGAATATCCACACTAAGCGAATCATCCCATTCAAGTTTTTCAATGGCCGGATTCTGCATCTCCTCTGTTACATGGGGCTTTTCCATGTCAGGTTCTGCTTTAAGAATAAAGTCATCTTCATCTTCATCCTCATATATTTCATCTTCATCTTCATCTTCATCTATTCCATCATCAAGCTCTTCATCATATTGCACATCATCATTTAGATCTTTTTCCATTCCTTAAAGAATCCTCCAAAAAGATATTTGAAAAAAAAGGCAATCACATGAATGTCTGCCTCCATGCAATTCCATGGGTGGTCTGCCTCCATGCAACTCCATGGGTGGTCTGTTTCTACGTTTCATGACATGCTGCAAAACAGAGCCACCGACACAAGAAGTGCAATCAGCACCGTTGTTAAAATACCATGGCTGCCAAACATGGGAAACACAACGAATGGAACAAACCATAGATATAAAAATGAATGGAGCATGCCGATCAGCAGAATTCTCAACACCACCTGTCTTTTCATAAATTATAGCTGCTCCAGAAGTTGCTCATGAATATTGTCAAAACCACCATTGGACATTATAAGCACCACATCCTGGGGACGGGCTGATTTGACGATAAAATCAATTATTTGACAGGTATCTTCAAAATAGAAGGCATCAACGCCCCTTTTAGCAATATCCATAACCATCTGTTTTGTTGAAAGTCGTTCATTTTCTGGAATTTTTTCCAGCATGGAAGGCTCTCGAACACAGGCAATGTCCGCATCATCAAAGGAAGCCGCATAGTCAGCCTGAAAAATATCCCGCATACTTGAATTTGTTCTCGGTTCAAATACGGCAATGAGTCTGCCGCCGGTAAAAAAGGGCTTGACCGCTGCAATGGTCTCCCTGACTGCGGAGGGGTGGTGGGCAAAATCATCCATCACTGTAATGCCATTTTTGATGCCCCGTATCTCCTGACGTCTTCTAATACCCTTAAAATGATTCAGGGCATCAAGAATAACCTCATCAGCCACCCCTGCCCGTTTTGCCGCTCCAAAGGCTGCAATTGTGTTCAGTGCATTGTGACTGCCCATCATGGATGTTTTAACTGTGCAGGATTCCTTTGCAGGATTTATAAGGGTAAATCTCGTTTTTGCAGATTCACGGGCAAGGCCACTGAAAGACCAAGCCAGTGGGTATTCCTCTTCATTAATGCCGTAATACTCTATATGACATTTTGCAGCCGGTAAAATATCGGACAGCGTATTGCCCTGGGCACATGCCAGAATAAGGGATTCCCGGGAAATCTTATTCACAAATTTCCGAAAAAAGTCTTTAATGTGGGGCAGATCCCTGAAAATGTCGGCATGGTCAAACTCCACTCCAGTGATCACAGCCACATCCGGTGGGTAGTGCATGAACTTGGGTCCCTTATCAAAAAAGGCTGTATCATATTCATCCCCCTCAATGATAATCCAGGAACCTTTTCCTATACGATAATTACTCTGGAATCCTTTTATGATGCCCCCGATCATGAATGTGGGGTCCAGTCCTGCAAAATGAAGAATATGGGCAATTAGAGAGGCTGTGGTGGTTTTTCCATGGGTTCCTGTGACCACGATCTTCTTTTTGCCATGTCCCGCAAAATGGTTCAGTGCCTGGGGCATGGAGCAGTAGGCCATACCCCTCTTTAGAACCTCTTCGGCTTCCACGTTGCCCCTGGATACGGCATTACCGATAACTATCAGATCTGGGGAGTTATCAAGATTTGCAGCACGATATCCATCGAAAAGAGTAACTCCCTTTTCCATTAAAAAATGGCTCATGGGTGGATATACATTATGATCGGATCCTGTCACATGAAAGCCCATCTCACCAAGCATGCAGGCCAGTGCCCCCATTCCTGTCCCGCATGCGGCAATCAGATGGATTTTACGAACATTGGGTGGAATATGGTTCCCTGCCGGATTAAACAAGTCTGCTCCAGAAGACGCTGTGATGCTTTCAGAAGATTCCCCTGGCATCAGACAAGCCCTTTCATGGTCTCTGCTGCTGCATCAATGGTTTTTTGAATCTGCTTTTCCGTATGTGCGGCAGAAACAAAAAGTGCTTCAAACTGTGATGGTGCAAGGTAAATACCCCGCTCAAGCATTCCTTTGTAAAATGATGCAAAACGCTTTAAATCACTCTTTTTGGCATCACTAAAGCTGTGAACTGGTCCGGCTGTGAAAAAAAAGCCTGCCATGGATCCCACATGGCCGGTACAGAATTCAATTCTAAGATTAGAAGCTGCGTCCCCAAGTCCATTTACCAGTTTTTCGGTTGCCAACTCCAGGGCTTCATAAAATCCAGGCCTTGAAATCTCTTTCAGTGTAGCAATTCCCGCGGCCATTGCCAGGGGATTACCGGAAAGGGTTCCTGCCTGATAAACCGGACCCAAAGGAGCAATGTGATCCATGATATCCCTTCTTCCACCATAGGCACCAACAGGCAGGCCTCCACCAATGATTTTACCAAAACAGGAGATATCAGGCACAATTCCCAGAAGTCCCTGGGCCGATCCCCTGTGTACCCGAAATCCAGTCATCACTTCATCAAAGATCAGCAATGCTCCATATTTTGTGGCAAGTTCCCGCAGGGTTTCATGGAAACCGGCAATGGGCTTTACCATTCCCATATTACCGGCAATGGGCTCCACAATAACCGCTGCCACCTTGTCACCCATCTTGTGCATCACTTCAGTAAAGCTATCAATATTGTTATAATCAATGGAGAGGGTATTTTTGATGACAGATTCCGGCACCCCAGGACTTCCGGGGATTCCAAGTGTTGCAACGCCGGATCCAGCCGCCACAAGAAGGGTGTCTGCATGACCATGATAACAGCCGTCAAATTTAATTATGATATCCCGACCGGTAAATCCCCTGGCAAGACGCAGGGCACTCATGGTGGCTTCAGTTCCCGAGTTGACCATCCTCACCTTCTCCACCGACGGCACCATATCAATCAAAAGGCACGCCAGTTCAGTCTCAAGGGCTGTGGGGGCACCAAAACTTGTGCCTGATTGCAGTACAGATTCAAGGGCCTTTATCACTTCTGGATGACGATGCCCCAGAATCATGGGGCCCCAGGAGCCCACATAGTCAATATAGCTGTTGCCATCCACGTCATAAATCATACTTCCATCTGCCTTATCAATAAAAACAGGCTGCCCCCCTACCGAGCCACATGCCCTTACCGGAGAGTTTACTCCTCCCGGAATAACCTTTGAAGCTTGTGTAAAAAACTCTTGTGATCTGGAATTGTTCATCATGTATTGTCCTTATATGTGATTGTTTGTTTTAGCCGTCAGGCCACAGCTGTCATTATTTTTTTTATGATTAAGGATGAAGAGACGACATTTGTTGATTTTGAGTGCATAGCATAAAAATGGATTATTAAAAGCCATGAAAACAGAATAGCATCTTCACTTTAAACAGTAAAAATTATCAAACCCCAGGTTTAAGGTCAATAGCTTAATTTGCATTAAAGAGAGATACTGCCCTTGTAATAGTTTTTTTCATGAAAAATCACGCAGGTTGGGATTATTGAAAGATAACGGTGGTGTAAGAAAACTTCTTTATAAAAACATAAAAAAACAATTGACAGAGAGTCTTAATGCTGTTAGGTTCATCACTGTTTTTGAGTTGGGGCCGTTAGCTCAATTGGTAGAGCAACTGACTCTTAATCAGTAGGTCGAAGGTTCGATCCCTTCACGGCCCACCACAATAAAATCAAGGGGTTACAGCCAAGCGGTTGTAACCCTTTTTTTGTTCAGGTGCAATTCATGAAAAATTTATGGGTATTTTTACGGTAAAGGTCAATATTTCCACACATGGATCACGGCCGCGTTTTCGTTTTGGAAACCACCAAATCCCCGTTCGATAACAAAGAGACGTCGACCGGTGTTGTCCGCAGCCATTCCCCCCACATCGGCGCAGGTGTGCCCTTGAGCATCCCCAAGATAGAATTCTTGAGGTCGCCAGGTGGTATAGGGGAGTACACGCCAAGGATCGCTTTGACCTTGGGCCGCCTGTCCCACAGCATCGGGATCGTAAAAAATGATCTGCCGTTCATAGGGGCCGCAATGGTATCCCCTGGATTCATTGCACAAAAGATCACATTCACCGGGTAGAGGATCCTGGTGACACTCTGAATCGTCCATGGGGTCTCCGCAATAGTAGCAGTTCGTTGTTCCCTTTATCCCACTGATCAGGATGGCACTGTTCTCACCATTTTCGACGAAGCTTGCCCCGGTCCAGGCATCACACATGGTAAAGCCTGGATAATCGCAATCCACAGGGGCACCGCCAACACCGATGTCCGGCCCTGCACATCCGGGATATTTGGAGCGATAGTAGATCATGGGAAGGGCATCAAGATTCCCCTGGGGAGTCTCCGTCTGAAAGGGATGAAAGGCAAAGAGCGTCGGCCCCTGGGAGCCGCCAGCCACACTTCCATTCTCACCTTCAAGCGGTGTTCCTCTTGATCTTCCGGTGACGAGAATCCTGCCGCCGAGGTATTGATCCGCGTACCATTGGGGCACAGTAAAAAGGTAGTCCCCCATTTTTCTTCCATGGTAGGGCGATATGTCGTTCCCGACATGGAAAAGCCCCCTGGGATCGGTGCCGTCGAGTTCACTGAACCAGACGGTGGGAAATGTATTTTCTCCAAAAACCCCTTCAGCATACCAGGCATTCAATGACGCATAGATTTTGTCGGAGGTCTGGGAACCTTGCCTGGGCACATAGGCGATCCCGCTGACAAAGGAATATGAGCTCAGATGATGCAGCAGACCGTTGTCGAAGGGGGTCATGGGGTGTAGAAATTCCGCTGCAGGGAGCGACTCCCAATCGGTTGAGCTTTGGGGGGTAGGGATGGCGATCTCGGCAAAATGGACCTGGCATCCGGTGCTCTCTTCGTAGCACACCGCACCGGATGCATCTATGGGCGCCTGTTGGCCGGTGACGAAGAGCGATCCGGCACCGCCGTTTCCATCAGGAGAATACGAGAGTCCCTGGGCTCCCCAGTTCAACTCTTCCGGCAGACGAAACGCCCCACGATATCGAAACCCATCGGGCACAAGCCTTTTTGTGACATCACCGCTCGGATCGCTCTGTTTCGTCACCATGATGGCGATGCAATCCACAGAGAGGGTCTCGATATCAAGGGCACCGTTCATCACCCGATCGACGCCAAAGCAAAAGGTGTGGGTTCCGGTGTCAAGTCCGGAGAGCGTGCCGAGAAAAACAGCTGGAAAATCCATGAGCCCTGCCTGAAAAAAAGGCCCAAGTCCATGGGATGAGAAAGAGAATGTCTCAAGATTGAATGAGTGAAGTCCCCCGTCAGGCGTAAAGTGAACCAGAAACCAGTCCGCGTTACCCCCTGTATAGGTTCCTGAATTTAAGGCCACTGACACGGAGATCTCCTCTGAAATGTTCACAGTAAGCTCTTCATCCGAGCCATCAATCTTGATATCTGCAACGGGCATGGCAAGTTGAGTGACGGGTTCTTCACCGCCACTGTTCTTCCATTGATGATAATAATAGTTCAAAAGCGGAACGAACTCGGCCGTGGCCTTCTGCTGTCCGGCACTGTTTGGATGGCTGTCCCACTCCCCACTGGGATAGGATGAAAAATTGTGGTTTTCTGCAACGACATGCTCAATCAATCCATTCACATAGCGATGGTGATTGTTCTCGCCGGTCAGGATGTTGAAGTAGTCGAACACAACCACATTGCCATAGGGGTATCCTGACAGCCAGTCGCTTATCAGCCAGTTGTTGACCGCTCTCGCGTTGGCAGCACGATGGGACGGACTCTGGTAATCGTCGCTGTAATCGTTCTGGTTCTGGGGTGGCGGCGTGATGAGGATAAAGAGTTTGTCCTGGCGGCTTGCAAAGTAAGTCAACAGCGTGTTGTAAATCGCCTTGGCATTGCCGACCGTGTGCTGTTCATTGGTTTCAGAGGCAGGGGGATCGTTGGGCGCTCCATAAAGGTCGGAATTGGGATAACACGATTTCATCATGATGATTTCGTTTTCACCCCCGGGATCGTCTGCCCGTTGCGGCCACGCCCCAAAATCACCAATCTGTTGACTATCTTCAGTATAAAGGGCTTTTAATATGGTCGCACTCGCCGATCCGGTAAACCACTCGGGCCAGTTGGGAATATCAGTACGATCCCCGATACTATTGGGCCCCCAGCCGTAGTTTGTGGCGCTGAGAAAATAGTTGTTCTCCATGAGCACCCTTCCGAGTCCGCCGTAAGGCGCATCTGGATTGGGATCGGCCAGCCAATTGCCTCCGACGGAGTGATGAATGAAGATGACTTTCACCGGCGATTGAGGAGAGGCTGTATTTGCAATTGATCCACCTACACCGCCCAACAGGATCAGTGTCAGCAGGATTCCAAGACCAATAAACGATTTGACGCGTCTCATCTTGTTTCCTCCTTATTTATTCTTTGATGGAGACATGACTTTACAGTCAACATTGTTCAAAAAAAAGTGTAACTTGATAAATGAAAGAGGTCTTATTTGCCATCCAAAGCATTGAAATATATTTTAAAAATATACATCATTAGTAAATATTCGGTAAACCACGTATTAAAGCACTCTCTCCTGTGTGATCAATGCCCAAAGAGTAGATGAATCGCTTCAAATCAATGGTTTTGGATCTTTCAAGGGCATGGAGAATATTTCCGGCAGATTTACTACCCATCCTCTCCAGAGCCGCAA
>JADGBO010000019.1:15967-24965 GCA_015231465.1 Desulfamplus sp. | reverse complement strand
TCATCAATGCTGAGCCAATATACCAGTTTGACTGTCGGGAGTTCCGATGTAACTCCCGGGGTTATGAAGGTATGCAGAAACAGCATCGGCACAAACAAGGCAGCAATGAAAGATAACCTTTTTTTGAGAAAACCTTCATGGCTGGAGTCCGGCCACCCCGGATCATGGAAATAATGTATCCATTTCCACGGTAACAGTTGGATACTATGACAGATAAAAAAATGATTCATAAAAATACTCCTTGACTTTTGATTTCATTATTATTGTTCCCCGGGGGAGTTTATTGCCTCCGGGCGAGTTTATTGCCTCCGGGGGAGGTTATTGCCTCCGGGGGAGGTTATTGCCCCCAAGGGAGGTTATTGCCTCCGGGGGAGTTTATTGCCCCCAAGGGAGGTTATTGCCTCCGGGGGAGTTTATTGCCCCCAAGGGAGGTTATTGCCCCCCGAGGGAGGTTTGGGTATGCCAGTATAATGCTTTTGATTGAATGATACGTGAAACCCTGTCAACGGTGAATCCCACCACCGACAGCACAATTATTCCGGCAAATACCCTCTGGGTATCAAAGGTACGCTGGGCATCAATTACCAGAAAACCGAGTCCTGAATCACTGGAGAGCATCTCTACACCCACCAGGGACATCATGGCCATGGCAGTGGAGATTCGCAATCCCGTAATAATCATGGGAAGTGCAGACGGGATGAGTACCCGTATCCATAACTGTCCCTCATTGGCTCCAAGGGATTTTGCAGCCATGATAAGTTTTTTGTCCACGCCTTTGATGCCGGCAATGGTATTGAGCAGAATGGGAAAAAAGCAGGATTTGAAAATCAGTATGATTTTTGAGGTGTCCCCCACACCGAACCATAGAAAAAGTATGGGTACAAGGGCAAAGGAGGAGAGAGGCCGGATCAGCTCTATCAATGGATCGAAAAAATCTTCGATGAGAATGGACCAGGCAATGAGAAGCCCAAGACCTATGCCCAATACCGCAGCAGCCAAATATCCGGCTGCGGCACGTCCCATGCTTATAGCTGTATGGTAGGGCACTTCACCGGAAATTGTCATCCCATAAAGGGTTTTAAACACCAGAAAAGGTCCCGGTAGAAACCAGCTCTCAACCAATCCGGCCCGGGTCGTTATTTCCCAGGTGAGTATCAGCAGAATGGGGGATAAAAATTTCCGCCAGGTTCGATGACTATGCCGGTTATTTGTTTTCAGGGCAGGATTCATGTCAAATCAGGCACTCCTTTTTTCCAGTGCAGGAACCCTTTCCCATGATCCATCTTCCTCTTCCTCCCATATGCTCTCCTTGAGTATCTGTTCATACCTGCGAAAGGTGTGACTTGTATGTATCTTGCGGCTTCTGGGTCTTTCAAGGTCAATGGTCAGGATTTTTTTCACAAATCCCGGGCGACTGCCCATGACCACAACCCGGTCTGCCAGGAAAATGGCTTCGGTGATGGAATGGGTTACAAAAAGTACGGTACACTGGGCTTTCTGCCAGATTTTCTGAAGCTCAAGCTGCATGGTTTCCCGGGTCAGGGCATCCAGGGCACCAAAGGGTTCATCCATGAGCAGAACCTTGGGTTTATTGGCCAGGGCCCTGGCAATGGCCACCCGCTGCTTCATGCCTCCGGAAAGCTCATGGGGAAAACACTCCTCAAAACCTTCAAGACCCACAAGGCGAATCAGGTCACGGCTCAGGGTTTGACATATTCCTTTGTCAACCCTGTTTATCCGGGGACCGAATTCAATATTGCCTTTAACGGTTTTCCAGGGAAAAAGGAGAAATTCCTGGAAAACAATTGCCCGCTGATGATCAGGCCCGGTCACCGGCTTTCCCTCAATGGCAAGCTCTCCGGATGTGGCACTTTCCAGACCTGCAACCATGAGCAGAAACGTGGATTTGCCGCAGCCGCTGGGGCCTATTATGGCAATAAATTCTTTCTCTTCAATGTCAAGGGTCAAATCACCAATGGCCACTGTGGGGTCGCTGTTGTTTTTTCCGTTAAATGTTTTGCCTATATGACGGGCGGTTATAAAAGACATGAGTATCTCTCCTGTGATCTCTCCATGTATGCTTCAGTATGTTACGTTAGTACTCGACAGCAATTCAATGGGTTATCGTTTATAGTTTTTTTGAAAGCATTACAAATTGAAAATTATTATGAAAATTTGATTTTAGATAGAGAAAATAACTTGCATTTAAATTTCTGATACATACATCGGTTCTGCATCAGGATAATCAATTTGATTTCAGGTGATTTCACAAGTATTTAAGGTGGGATATCTAAAATACCCTGAACTTTTTTCCCTGTTTTTGGCCATCTGAATGTAGGGGCAACCCTTGCGGTTGCCCAATATTTTAACAAAATTTTAACAAAATTTTTTTTGCGTAATTATACGGATATTTCCAATGATAAGTGCAGGTATAGACATAGGTTCCAGGTCCATTGAAATTGCGGTGCTGGAAAACGGCACCATTCTGGAGACCCGAAAAAGCGATACTGGATTTGACCCCATCGGCCAGGCTGGAAAATTGCTCCATGATCTAAAATTTGATTCCATTATGGCCACCGGATACGGGAGAACCCTTTTTGAAATTGAGCAGGATGCTCCCACCGTCACAGAGATAAAGGCCCACGCCCGGGGAGCCCTATACTTTTTTCCTGAAGCCAGGACAGTACTGGATATTGGCGGGCAGGACAGCAAGGTCATAAGCATGGACCCCTCAGGCAAGGTCTCCCGGTTTGAGATGAACGACCGATGTGCTGCCGGAACAGGCAAGTTTCTTGAGATCATGGCAACGGCCCTGGGATTTTCCATAGATACCCTTGGAGATGAAGCCATGGAAGCAGAAAAAGATCTGATCATCAACAGCATGTGTACGGTTTTTGCCGAATCCGAGGTGACTTCCCTCATGGCCAGGGGTGAAAACCCCAGGGAGATTGCAAAGGGGCTGCACATGGCAGTGGTGAAAAGGGCGGCCTCCATGCTAAGACGGGTTTCTGCCGAAGGCCCGGTTGTTTTTACAGGGGGTGTGGCAAACAATCCCTGCATTGCACGCCTCCTCGCCAGGGAGATAAAAAGAGAGATATGGATACCGGATAACCCGGAAATGAACGGTGCTGTGGGAGCCGCCCTGATTGCCGCTGAAAACTGTACTTTCCATTAAACCTTCATGGCCGTAAACCTTCACATGACCGTACCAAAGCCATCCCAATCATGAAAATGATATGGACAATTTCACGTAAAAAAATAAAAATTAAGGAGATGAACATGAAAGAAGAGCTCTTAAAGAAACTCCAGCAGATTACGGAACAGAATCTGTTGGACATCGAAGCCCATAAAGAGAAGGGGAACCATGCCATAGGATTCTATTGCCTGTACGCCCCCACCGAGCTTGCCGTGGCCGCTGATGCCATTCCCCTTCCCCTGTGCGGCACCCGCCAGGCCCCCATCGAGGCCGCGGAAGAGGTTCTTCCCAGGAATCTCTGCCCCCTGATTAAAAGCAGCTATGGCTTTGCCGCCACCGATACCTGTCCTTTTTTTAAATTTTCAGACATCATCGTTGCGGACACCACCTGTGATGGAAAAAAGAAGATGTTCGAGATCATGAACGATATAAAGCCCGTCCATGTGTTACAGCTTCCCCAGAATCAGGACACACTCATCTCCCTTCCCCCCTGGAAGGCTGAAATTGAAAAGCTTATAACTGTCCTTGAAAAACGTACAGATCGTCCCATAACCACGGAAAAGATAAAGAACGCCATCTCTTTAATGAACCGTGAACGCCGGGCAAAAAAGAGACTCATGGATGTAACAAAGGCCAAGCCCTCTCCCCTTACAGGTATGGAACTTGTTGAAATTTTGTTCAAGACCGGCTTTTTTGCGGACAAGGAGAAGGGGATTGATCTGATGAATGAGATTTCAGATCTGTGCCACAAACTCATTGAGGGGAGGGAGAGTCCCTATACCGATAAAACCCCCCGCATCCTCATGACAGGTGTACCGGTGGGCCTTGGGTCGGATAAGGTGGTAAAAGTTATAGAACAGTGCGGTGCCAATGTAGTGGCCTTTGAAAATTGCAGCGGATATAAACAGACCTTCCAGGTGGATGAGACAAAGGATCCCATCATGGCTCTGGCAGAGCAGTATCTGAGTATTCCCTGCTCGGTGATGAGTCCCAACCAGGGACGGATGGATATGCTCAAAGAGATGATAACTGAATTTTCCGTTGACGGAGTTGTGGATCTCACCTGGCAGGCATGTCACACCTATAATATTGAGTCTTTCCATGTATCAAAGCTGGTTCAGGATACCTTTGGGCTGCCCTTTCTGCACCTTGAAACCGATTATTCCGAATCTGATACAGAGCAGTTAAGGGTCAGGATTCAGGCTTTTCTCGAGATGATTTAGGAATAAGTATGAAATAATTTTCCCGGACAGCATGTTGAAGGCCAGTGATGCAAAATGTAATTTAAATGTAATTTCAAGCCATACTTGAAAAAGGATCGCTGTAATGTTAATGTGAGATTTGCTAACTTTCGCGGTAAGCTCATTGTCGGCAGTCATGGCATGTTCGCGGAGTTCGGCACGATTTCGCGGTAAGCCCATTGTCGGCAGTCATGGCATGTTCGCGGAGTTCGGCACGAAAGCGATCAACGCCTTCACCGACGTGGGTACGTGTGCGGTCGAAGCAATATAAGCCCCAAGGGGGCGGCATACATATAGCCAGGGGCAACGCCCCTGGATAAGGGCAAATAACATCAAGCCCTGAAAGGGCGACATTAAAAAAATAGAAACAAATACCTATGCCACAATCATTATCCAACATCATGATCCACCTCGTATTCAGCGTCAAAAACCGGATTGAAAAATTACCGCGTCGAATGGGACGAACAATTCCAGGGGCGTTGCCCCTGGCTATATAGATTTAGCCCCGTTGGGGCGGAATGATGAGACCGGAAAAATCTATATGAATTGCACACCTACTAACAAGACCTTTTTACATTGCATTGACCATTTTGCAGGAGTCTGAATATGTCCGACACCCTCTTTTCAACCCTGATGGAAAAAATCGAACACCCAGGGGCAGAGAACCGAATCCATGTACCCGATGACTGGATGCAGGGCCGCACTGTTTACGGCGGCCTGGTTGCTGCACTGGCCCTTAAATCCATGCGTCCCCACATTCCCCTGGAGAGAAAAGTACGTACTCTTTTTGTCTCTTTTATTGCCCCCCTGGATTCCAAACCGTTCCATATTCATACCAATATGCTGCGTTCGGGAAAATCCGTTACCACTGTGGAGTCCAGGGTAATCCAGAACGACAGCATATGCTGCACAGTGTCGGGAAGTTTCGGTGCCGACCGAAGCTCACAGATACAGATACCACCCGTTAAACGTCCTGAAATGCAGGAACCCTCCAGGGCCTTTGAACTACCCTACATTGATGGGTTGACACCCTCCTTCACACGCCATTTTGACTACCGGTGGGCAATCGGGGAATTCCCCTTTTCCGGAAAAGGCGGTGGAGAGATTGGCGGCTGGATAAATTTTCGTGAAGAGACCACCTGTCTTACCGAAGAGTGGCTGGTGGCACTGGCCGATGCCTGGCCAACTCCGGTTCTTTCCCAACTGACCCAACCCGCCGCGGCCAGCACAATGACCTGGGCACTGGGATTTGTCCATCTGAACCGCCTGGCCTGTTCCGAAAACCAATGGTGGGCCTACCACTGCGTCATTGACAGTGCTGAAAGGGGGTATGCCCACGAACGCAGCACCATCTGGGATCCCGAGGGGCACCTGGCCCTTTACAGCTTTCAGACGAACACGGTTTTCGCGTAAATCGCCATAATTGCGTCATGATCATACCATTTGGGGGGACTCCCAACAATTTTTTATATGAATGTCCCCATATTTTAAGGCTCCCGGGACTTTCATTCTTCGTTGTGCCCGCCAGGGAATGGCCGTTATATGAAAGTCCCCGTGGTTCAAGGACTTTCATCACTTCATTACCGCGGTAATACCGCCATAAGGAAAACTGTAAATTATGACATGTATGATAGAACAAGATAAAATTGACAAGGCCATCGAATTTCACGGCCACACATGCCCGGGACTTGCCATAGGAATAAGGCTTTCGGAACTTGCCATGACCAGGCTCAACATCCATGAAGCCAAAGGAAAAGTCTGTGTTACCGAGACTGATATGTGTGCCCTGGATGCAGTTCAGTTTCTTACGGGATGCTCCTTTGGCAAGGGCAACCTTGTACACAAAGATTATGGAAAGTCGGGTTTTACCTTTTTTAACCGTGATACAGGCAGAGGGTTCAGGGCCCTATTCAGGGAGGATTTCAGGGAAAGTGCCCCTGACAGGGAAGAGATGACCCGGCTTATGCGGAAGATCAACGTGGGTCAGGCAACAGATGAGGAGAAGAGAAGGTGCGATGCTTACAGAGAAGCAGCCACCCAAAGAATAATGGATGCCGATCTTGATTCACTTTTTACGACAGAAGAGATAGAAGAACCTCCTGTCAGACCGGCACGAATTCTCCAGAGTATAGAGTGCAGCCGGTGTGGAGAGATGACCATGGAATCCAGGATAAGGCGGTTTGACGGAAACTATTTCTGCATTCCATGCTTCATGCATCACGAACAGAAGATATAAGGTAGTTTATTTACGAGCTGCTCCCTGACGTGTTCCATTAAATAGCTGCAAGCTTCTTGGCTATCTGTGCCACATGCTGACCCTGGAAACGGGCAATTTTCAACTCATTCACGGAAGGCTGACGACTTCCGTCCACACCGGCCATTGTACTGGCCCCATAGGGTGTACCCCCGGTTATTTCATCCATGTTGCTCAGTTCCGGGCACAACGAAGAGGGTACCCCGACCACAATCATTCCATGATGAAAAAGAGTCGTGTGAAAGGATACTATGGTGGTCTCCTGACCTGCGTGTTGTGTACTCGTTGAGGTGAACACACTTCCCACCTTTCCCACAAGCTTTCCGGCAACCCACAATCCACCTGTCTGATCAAGAAAATTACGCATCTGGGAACACATGTTGCCGAAACGTGTAGGTGTGCCGAAAATAATGGCATCATAGTCGCCCAACTCGGATGCAGAGGCTATGGGTGCGGCCTGGTCAAGCTTGGCACCTGCCTTGCGTGCAACATCTTCCGGCATCACATCGGGCACACGTTTGACTGCAACTTCAACCCCTTCTATGCCGGAGGCACCTTCAGCCACTGCCCGGGCCATGGTTTCTATATGTCCATACATGCTGTAGTATAGAACGAGAATCTTTGTCATGGAGTATCTCCTTTTATAAACTCGTCTCAATAAAACCCCTGAATCACGGAGTGCTTAGGGGTGATTGACCTGAATGCCTTGAAAAAAAGGGCATCTTCATATCCCTGCAAAGATGCCCAAAAGACAAGGTATAGTTCTTCTCAGATGAATTGATACCACATAATAATGAGGTATGAGAGTATCAATCCGCCTGCTATGATCTATAGTATGCTGAATGTTATGCAAATGCCTTTTCAAGGTTCGGCACAACCTGTTTTTTACGGCTCATCACACCGTCAAGCCATGCTTTGCCATCGGCAGGTTTTACGCCAAAGGCCTTTTCGATGACAGATTCGTCATCAGACACTATAAGAACCTCGGAACCCTCTTTCATGATGTCGGTGAGAAGGAGGAAGATGCTGTGATGCCCACCCTCTTTTTTCATGGCTGCAATATCCGCTGCAAGATCGGCCTTAACGCCGTCCAGTATGGAGAGATCAACAACCTCAAGCTGGCCTATACCGACCTTGTTGCCGCTCATGTCAAAATCTTTGTAGTCTCTTTTTACAAGATCACGTACCGGGGTCCCCTCGACAGCGGATTTTACCTTGAACATCTCCATGCCAAGGGCCTGGGTATCCTCCACACCGGCAATTTTTGCCAGGTCTTCACAGGCGGCTTTGTCTTTATCAGTGCAGGTGGCTGATTTGAAGATAACTGTATCGCTTATTATGGCACAT
Organism: Desulfamplus sp.; assembly: GCA_015231465.1. Lineage (GTDB taxonomy): Bacteria > Desulfobacterota > Desulfobacteria > Desulfobacterales > Desulfobacteraceae > Desulfamplus. The sequence continues at coordinate 16,927 of JADGBO010000019.1, read as the reverse complement.
AGCATTAGTCCGGCCATATCCTGGGGAATTTCCACATTGAAGAAGTTATACATGGATTTGATCACGGTGCATGTGCAGCCCACAGGCCATATCCAGCACTCCAGTGGCTGGGATGTGGTTACATCACCCAGTTTGTGATGATCTACAATGCCGAGGATATTGGCCTTACCAAGGTCATCCGGACTCTGGGCAAGATCCGAGTGGTCAACGAGATAAACATCTTTGCCTGCATATGATGTTACAATTTCAGGTGAAGCCACACCGAATTTCTCAAGAACAAATTTGGATTCAGGTGTCAGTTCACCCTGCATGGCAGGGGCTATATCCTCGCCAAGTTTCTTTTTAAGATCTGCAAGGGTAATGGCAGCACAGACAGAGTCTGTATCTGGATTTTTGTGACCAAATGTTAAAATTGACATAAAACCTCCTGTGTTTGTCATGTCAGCAAGTTAATATAAATGGAAAACCCAAAGGGGGTGCCCCAAGGTATTAAATACTATTGATTTAGGAACTATTTTTGGCATCCTTCATAATCCATCAAAAGCAGTTGACACTTTTTTTGAGATAATTCCCGAAAAATGGGAATGTGACTCCATAAAGTGTAAACTGGCAAATGAAGGATGCCCTATTTTTGTTCATTTAATTATCCGGAGTGGTAATATAATGATAAACGGAAATATTCTCAAGTAAAATTTCAACCTATCCTTTTATCAAAGCGACCATATCCCGGACAGCCTGTTCCATGCCGGTGATGGTGGAGCGAGCCACAATGCTGTGTCCTATGCTGAACTCGTCAATCTCCTTCAATCCCCTGAACCTTTTTATGGTATGGTAACAGAGTCCATGGCCGGCATTGACTCCCAGGTTGAGTCCGGCAGCCATACTGGCGGCACTTACGATTTTTTCAAACTCATTCTCCCTCAGGGATGGTGAGGATGCTTCACAGAAAGCTCCGGTATG
>JADGBO010000019.1:0-15867 GCA_015231465.1 Desulfamplus sp. | reverse complement strand
ATCTCTATCATATCGGCACCAAGTTTATCTGCCATCTTTATCTGATTCCAATCAGGATCTATGAAAATACTCACCGGAATACCGATGTTTTGAAGTGTATGAATACTCTCCCGTGTTGTCTGCTCGTGGGTGATAATGTCAAGACCTCCTTCGGTACTCACCTCTTCTCTTCTTTCAGGGACAAGGGTTACAAGGTCGGGTTTTATCTTCCCGGCAATAGCCAGCATTTCCGGGGTCGAGGCCATCTCCAGGATCAGTTTTGTCCTGACCACATCTCGTAAAATAGTGACATCCCTCTCCTGTATATGACGCCGGTCTCCTCTTAGATGGACAACTATTCCATCGGCACCCCCGATTTCAGCGGCAATGGCTGCGGCAACGGGATCCGGGTAGTTTACTTTCCGTGCCTCCCGGATGGTGGCTATATGATCGACATTGACGGCAAGCTGGGCCATAAAACCTCCTTCAAATTGTGGCGGCAGTCCTTTGTGGCTGCCCTTGGAATGGATTTGCTCAAAGATTATTCTGGAAGTCTATAGTTATCTTTTTTGACGGTATTCATCAATATAGCGATTTATCCTTACAAAGGGAATGTACATCTGATCATACTTGACAATATGGGTCAAAATCCAATCCCTTAGATTATTTATAACCTCATATGAGAGGTTTTTTTTGTCCTCGGCAACCTGACGTCTTATGTTGATGATGCTTTTTATGAACTGACGGTGTTCCTTGGAATGGGTATCGGACTCGGGATAACCACATCTGCGTAGAAACTCCTCCTCTTTGCCGAAATAGTATCTGCTGTCATCAATAAGCCTTGCCACAATGGCGGCACTGTCCTTGGCACAACACCCTTTTTCACGGCAGTCGATGAGCTCGTTTACAACACCGAAGAGATTTCTCTGGAGTTCATCAATTTCCGGAATATCGACATTTAGGTTCATATCCCATTCAATCTTTTCAATGGGAGGAAGTTTATCTTCTTCGTTGTTATGGAAGCCGGCTCCGCCATTTTCGGCTTTGAAGAGAGCCTTATCATCACTTTTATCTTCCTCGGTGTAGATGTCATAGTCCTCTTCATCGTACGCCTCTTCTTCACCATTATCTTCAAAATCATCTTCAAGTTCGTCATCCTGAAAACCATCAATATCTTTACCCATTTTCCAAGCACTCCTCCCTGGTAGTTCACTTTAAATGTTCCAGAATTTTCATATGGATATTATCAAATCCGCCATTGGACATTACCAGTACCACATCCCGGGGGACGGCAATATTGACCACAAAATCAATTATGGATGCGGTATCTTCAAAGCAGTGTGCATCAATACCCCGTTTTTTTATATCCAGAACCATCTTTTCGGTTGATATTCTTTCTCCCTCCGGAATCTTTGCCAGAAGGGAAGGTTTGCGGATACAGACAATATCTGCATCGTCAAAGGAGGCTGCATACTGATCCTGAAAAACATTCCGCATGCTGGAATTTGTCCTGGGTTCAAAAACAGCTATGACTCTTCCATCCGGAAAAAAAGGTTTGACAGCAGAGATGGTCTCCCTCACCGCCGAGGGGTGATGGGCAAAATCATCCATAACGGTTATGCCGTTTTTGACCCCCCTTATATCCTGACGTCTTCGAATTCCCTGGAAGGAGGGCAGGGCATCAACAATAAGTTCCTGGGATATTCCTGCCTCCTTTGCTGCTCCAAATGCCCCAAGGGTGTTGAGTATATTGTGCCTGCCCATCAATGGAATCGTAACGGTGAGGGAATGCTTTTCCGGAGTTGAAAGGGCGAAAACCGTTCTTCCGGAATCAATGCAAGGGGTGTCGAAGGACCACTGGAGGGGTGGATTTATCGTATCGGCACCGGATACCGTATCAGCACCGTACCACTCCACTCGACACTTTGCCGCCGGCAGAATGTCTGCCAGGGTATTGCCCTGGGCAGATGATAAAATAAGGGAGTTGGGATGGATTTTCTCCACAAAAGTACGAAAATAGTCCTTAATATGGGCAATATCCCTGAAAATATCGGCATGGTCAAACTCCACACCGGTTATTACAGCGACATCCGGAGGGTAGTGCATGAACTTTGGCCCCTTGTCGAAAAAGGCGGTGTCATATTCATCCCCTTCAATGACCATCCAGGGGCCTTTTCCAATACGGTAATTACTGTCAAATCCTTTGAGTATGCCGCCGATCATGAAAGAGGGATCCAGACCCGCAAAGTTAAGAATATGGGCGATAATTGAGGCTGTCGTGGTTTTTCCGTGGGTTCCGGTCACCACAATCTTTTTTTTGCCGTGTCCCAGAAAATGGTTAATGGCCTGGGGCATGGAGCAGTAGGGGATGCCCTTTTCAAGCACAGCTTCGGCTTCGGCATTACCCCGGGATACGGCATTGCCTATGATCACAAGATCAGGAGAGCCTTCAATATTTTCGGGCCTATAGCCGTCAAAAAGGGTGATTCCCTTATCCATCAAAAAACTGCTCATGGGCGGATAGACATTGTGATCGGATCCTGTTACACGAAAGCCCATATCTCTTAGCATGGATGCCAGGGCTCCCATTCCTGTTCCGCAGGCGGCAATCAGATGGATTCCATGTATATCCCATGGGATATAATTACCAGGACAGAACCTGGCATCCACGGTTGAATGAGGCATTTCACCCATCAGACAATATCCTTCATGGTATCCGAGGCTGCTTCAAGGGTCTTGTCTATGTCATCTTCTGTATGGGCCGCGGAGACGAAAAGGGCTTCAAACTGTGACGGAGCAAGGTATATGCCCCTCTCCAGCATACCTTTGTAAAAAGAGGCAAATCGCTGGAGGTCGCTCTTTTTGGCATCATCAAAGTTTTCCACCGGTCCTTTGGTGAAGAAGAAACCGGCCATGGAACCTGCATGGGCGGCACAGAAGTCGATACCGGCCTGGGAAGCAGCATGGATAAGCCCCTGCACCAGCCTGTGGGTGAGCTTGTCCATGGATTCATAGAAACCTGGCCTTGCAAGGGTTTTCAAGGTGGCTATGCCCGCGGCCATTGCCAGGGGGTTGCCGGAAAGTGTGCCGGCCTGATAGACCGGTCCGCCCGGGGCGATGTGATCCATAATATCACCCCTTCCCCCGTAGGCTCCCACGGGCAATCCCCCGCCTATGATCTTGCCGAAACAGGATATATCAGGCACAATCCCGAGAAGCCCCTGGGCAGAGGCCCTGTCCACCCTGAATCCGGTCATCACCTCGTCAAATATGAGCAGAGCCCCATGTTTTGTAGATAGCTCCCGCAGGGTTTCATGGAAGCCGGCAACGGGCATAACCATCCCCATATTGCCGGCAATGGGTTCAACAATGACGGCGGCAACCTTGTCTCCCATCTCATCCATCACCCGGGTAAAGGCATCCATGTCGTTATATCTTATGGAGAGGGTATTTTTGATGACCGATTCCGGTACCCCGGGACTTCCCGGTATCCCCAGGGTCGCAACACCCGAGCCCGCAGCCACAAGAAGGGTGTCTGCGTGGCCGTGATAACAGCCGTCGAATTTTATTATGATATCCCGGCCGGTAAATCCCCTGGCCAGGCGAAGGGCACTCATGGTGGCCTCGGTTCCCGAGTTGACCATTCTGATCTTCTCCACCGACGGCACCATCTCTATTACAAGGCTTGCCAGTTCCGTCTCCATGGCGGTGGGTGCCCCAAAACTCGTACCCCTTTGCAGTACATCCTCCAGGGCCTTTATCACCCCGGGATGGCGGTGACCCAGGATCATGGGGCCCCATGATCCCACATAGTCGATATAGCTGTTGCCGTCCACATCATAGAGGGTGCTTCCATGGGCCCTGTCAATAAAGATGGGCTCTCCCCCCACGGACCCGCAGGCTCGTACCGGAGAGTTGACACCTCCTGGAATAACCTTTGAAGCCTGTATAAAAAATTCCTTGGATATTGAGTTGTTCATCAGATTATAATTCCCCCATTTAGTTTATAGCTCTTCCTAACTCGTCAGTCATAAGTTCTATAGTCAGTCATAAGTTCTCTAACTGGCCACCACTGATAGTGATATTGTGTAACTTAAGATGACAATATATAGTTCGGCATATGAGAACTTAAAACTCTTGAGTTCCTAATAGCTTTCCGGATCATTAAATTGAATATCATACTGTAGGGGCATTCCCTTGCGGCTGCCCTCTTTTTTTCATCATCCCGGCAAATTCGGTAAAAAGATAAGCAGCATCATGGGGGCCTGGAGATGCTTCAGGATGGTACTGAACGGCAAAGGCCATCAGCTCCCTGTTCTCAATACCCTCCATGGAGTCTTCATTCAGGTTGATATGGGTCATGACCGTACCTGAACATCTTTTTCCGCCGGTACACTCTTTTTCCCCGGGTTCATGAGCCGGGGACTTGATATTCGGTCCCCAGGCGTGATGCTGTCGGGTACACTCTTCTCCCCCGGGTTCAGGAGCTGGCGGCCGGGTTCCTGCGGCCTGATTCCTTTTATCCCCCAGGCTTTGGATATCCACGGCAAAACCATGATTCTGTGAAGTGATCTCCACCTTGCCTGTGGCAAAATTTTTAACGGGCTGATTGCCGCCCCGGTGTCCGAATTTGATTTTATGGGTTGAAGCTCCCATGGCAAGGCCCATGATCTGCATCCCGAGGCATATTCCGAACATGGGACGGTGGCCCAGAAGCTTACGGACAGTGTCAACGGCCCAGGTCAGAGGCTGGGGATCCCCCGGGCCGTTGGAGAGGAATATGCCGTCCGGCTCCAGGGATTTTATCACATCCGCCGGTGTGGATGCGGGCATCACCAGGACTTCACATCCGGCATTTTCAAGGCAGCGGATTATATTGTATTTAATGCCAAAATCCAGGGCAGCCACCGAGTGTCGGCTATTTCTGTGCCGCCATATGGATGGGCCGGGAAGGGTACACTGGTCGATGTAATCGGGTTTACCGTTCCGCCATAAATAGGGTGTCGATGTGGTTACCTTTTCGACGAGACTGCTGCCCTCCATGGGGGGAATAGACCTTGCCTTATCCACAAGCCTTGCCGGATCAAGCTCCCTTGTGGAGATGACGGCACGCATGGCACCGGCATTTCTTATGTGACGGGTCAAAGCCCGGGTGTCAATATCTTCAACACCAAGAACCCCCTCCTTTTTAAGGTAGTTTCCAAGGGTTCCGGTGGAACGCCAGTTGCTTGGAAAATCCACGTACTCCCTTACAATCATGGCAGATGCCTGGATTCGGCCGGATTCGGCATCTTCCGGGCAGACACCATAGCTGCCGATCATCGGGTAAGTCATGGTGACCATCTGTCCATAATAGGATGGATCTGTTAGTATCTCCTGGTAGCCGGTCATGCTGGTGTTGAACACCACCTCACCCCGGGCCTCACCATGTCCTGTAAAACTTCGGCAGGGAAAAGTCCTGCCGTCTTCAAGTGCCAGTAGTGCTTTCATAATATTTTAAACCTTTCGGGAAACTGGAGCAGTGCATTGAAAAACAGCATAATTTAACCGAACCTGATTCCCGATTGTCAATTAGGATTATCAATTAGAATTGCTTTTAAAAAATCGCGTACTATTTCATACTTATCTTGAGGAATTGTTTCAAGATATCTCCATGACCGTTCTTTTAGATCAAGACTTCTGAAATGAATACCTAATATCACACCTTTTGTGATCATTTCTGAAGGAATAGGGATTTCAAAGGGAAAACCTTTTCTCTTTGTTGTAACAGGTAAAACACCGACAATTCCTAAACGATTCATAAAATCCGGAGTAATCACAACAACAGGTCTTTCTCCACCTTGTTCATGACCTTTTCTTGGATCAAGGTTTACAAAAATAATATCAGCCGAATTCAGTTGTGCTAATTCATTCTTCATCAAGTAACTCCATTCCCTTAGAAGGCATATTTAAAAAAGGTGCAAGAATTTCTTGTTTATACTTTTCAAAGTCATTTAGATTTATAGAATTGAATTGATCGGTAAGCTTTTCATGTTTTGTTTTTTCTTGAGGTTTAAGAATTATTCTTTCTTTTTCAGCAAAGATTTCAAAAATCATATGTTCTTTAAAATGATATATTTTTTTAAAATCTTCAGGGATTACAATGCTTAATCCACTCCCGTATTTTCTAATAATTGCTTCCATGACAAGCCCTATTTTTATAACTCCCATGGCGGCACTACCGCCACAATTGAAAAGATGAAAGTCCTTGAACCGCGGGGACTTTCATATAAAAAAAAAGTAGCGTGAACCCCCTACTATTTTAAATTACATTGGAACATTGGAAACCATCTCCCAGATGCCGCAGGGACAGGCTCCTTTACAGAATCCGCAGCCGATGCACCTTTCGGGATCCGATTGATATTCAAATGTGCCGTCCGGTTTCTCCACGCGTTCAATGGCTCCCTCCGGGCATACATGGATGCAGATGCCGCAATCCCGGCATCTTCCACAGGAAGCACACTCGGAACCGCATTGATCGAGGGAGTGATAGTCTTTGACGGCGGGATTGAAGTATTCAAGTTTTACCCGGGACTTTTCAATTTCAGGGCGGCTGTCGGTGGGAGCAGGCTCCTTTCCCGCGATGATGCTGTCAATGGCTTCTGCCGCACGCCTTCCCGCACCTATGGCATCGGTGATGAGACCCGGGCCGGTAATGTCGCCTATGGCAAAAACCGTCGGGTCAGAGGTCTGGTTAAAGGGAGTCACCCTTACAAATCCGTTGCATGTTTCAATATCCGGCCCAAGAAACTGGGTATCGGGAACATCTCCAATGGAAATTACAACCGTGTCCGCCTCTATCACTTCGCCGTCATCAAGATGAACTCCCATACTGGTTATCTCTTTTGTGAAACAGGGCCATTGAAAGGTGGCTCCCACAGATTCAGCTTCCTTTTTTTCCCTGCCAAAGGCCGCAGGCTTCTGGACATCTATGAGGGTTATGATTTCAGCTCCCAGGCGATGGGCCTCGGTTGCCGCATCACAGCCCACGTTTCCTGCACCTATGATCACAACTCTTTTACCAGGTTTTACCTTGTCCACCTTTGCCAGGGCCAGGAAATCATTGGCTGAAACGGCCAGTTCAATGCCTGGCACGGGAAGCATCCTGGGCTTTTTTGTTCCGGCAGCCACGATCACATAGTCGAACTCCTTTTTTATTTTTGCAAAGGATCTGGGAGTTATTCCATGGTTAAGACGAATGTCCGGGATCATTTTCGTTACCCTTTCAAGCTCCTTTTCCAGGGTCTCCCTGGGGATTCTTGAATCCGGTATCACCGAAGAGATTTTGCCTCCGATTTTATCAGACTCATCAAAAATGGTCACCCCATGGCCCTTCAGGGCAAGATGCCACGCAGCAGATATTCCCCCGGGACCCGCTCCTATCACCGCTGCTTTTTTTGCACTTTTTCCGGCAGGGGAAGGCAGGGGTGTATCCTCTCCGGCCCGGCCCAGAAGCCTTACATCCACAGGAGTCATGTATTGGAGATTTTTTGTGCAGGATGCCATGCAGGGGTTGGGGCAGAGATAGCCGCACACCGTAGCAGGAAAGGGAGTGTATTTAAGTCCCATGGCCTGGGCTTCATCGGCAAGTCCGTTTCTTATGAGGTGCCATCTCTCCTGGACTGGAATTCCCGTGGGGCATGCGGCCTGGCATGGTGCCTTATACTTTGCATGTTCCCAGACAGGCACAAACCTTCGCCAATTCCCCCGGGTGATGAGGGGTATGGCTCCTTTTTCGATCTCCTGGAGATCTCCTATCAATCCTCCTCTGCCCAGTTCCCTGTCCCAGACATCTTGTCTGAAGGCCTCCATGGAGAGGGTACCTGGGGTGACCATCTTTTCCTGGGGTGTCCGGGCCCTAAGAAGTTTCCACTGGGAGCGTTTGGAAAGGGTATCAAAGAGTTCAACCCTGTTTATCCCGCATAGAAAATCATTGAGATTGGTACAGAGCCACTCCCAGTCCCTGTCATTGATGGGGATGATCCTGGCATCCTTTTCACTGAATCCTCCGGCATCACCCCGGAAAAAAACCTTGCCCCCGACCATGCCCACCATGGGGCGATAGCCAAGCACTGAAGCCTGGGGATTCTGGAGAATGGGTTCCCATCCGCATATAACTGCAATGCCTCCGGCCATGAACTCCCCGAAATAATCCCCGGCAGATCCCAGTACCCAAAGTTCCGGAGGATCAAATCTGGGGTTTCTTTTGGTCATGGTCATGCCCCGGGCACCTATGTTGCCGCCGATATAGACCCTTCCCTGGGCCGCACCATTCATAACTCCGTTGGATGCATTGCCGTGAACCGTTATGTGGGCCCCGGCATTGAGCCATCCTATGTCATCCGAAGCCGGCCCCATGATCTCTATCTCTGTATTGGGATAGCCCAGGGAGCCTGTACGCTGGCCGGACTGGCCCTGGATGCGTATGTTTATCTTTTCATCCCCGGCCCTCCAGAGGCGGCCTCCTATGCCGTGCTGTCCATAGGCCCTCACTTCTATGGCCCTGTGGCCCTGTTCCACCGCATTCTGGATCATCTCCTCCAGCAGGCGTGAGGGTACCCTATTGTCCCCTTTTTTACCGGATATATTTATATAAAATGTGTTTTCATTCATAAAACCTCTCATTTTTGCCGGAAGCACTCTTCAAAGGGCGAGTTATCAAACAAGCTCTTAGACGACATATTTGATGTTCAGCCGTTTGGAAGCCTGATAATCGTCAATACCCAGGGCATCCGACATGCCTATGGGCAGGGATGTGGATCTTCCCAGGGGAGCTATTATCTTTTTAAGCTCAATATCAAAGGATACAAAAATATCCACAATGCGCCTTGCCACATCTTCAGGGTCCAGACGGCGGTAAAGGCGGGGATCCTGGGATGTTATCCCCTTGGGACATATGCCGAGATTACATACATTGCAGCGGTCCTTTTCCGTGCCGATACATCCTGCTGCGGCCTGCATGGCATACTTGCCGATCTGTATGCCGCTGGCTCCGAGCATTATAAGGGCCGCGGCATTGGCCGCTATATTGCCGTTCTTGCCCACGCCTCCTCCGGCAAATATGGGTATTTCGTTCTGCTTGCCTATGGCCACGAGGTTAAGATAGTTGTCCCGGATGCAGGAAGCTATGGGGTGGCCCATGTGATCCATGGATACGTCATATGCGGCACCGGTTCCACCGTCCTCTCCGTCTATGGCAAGGGCCGAGGCATAGTCGTTCCGGGTGAGGTTGTTGAGTACGGCAAGGGATGTGGATGATGCCGATATCTTAGGATAAACAGGCACCCGGAAGCCCCAGGCCATGGACATGGACATTATCATTTTGGCCACGGACTCCTCTATGGAGTACTGGGTCTGGTGTGTGGGCGGACTTGGCAGGCTTACACCCTGGGGAACCCCTCTTATTGCGGCAATGAGTCTATTGACCTTGTGCCACATGAGAAGCCCTCCGTCTCCTGGTTTTGCCCCCTGACCATACTTGATCTCTATGGCACAGGGATCCTCTTTCATATGCGGTATTGCATGGATGATCTCGTCCCAGCCGAAATAGCCGCTGGCAATCTGGAGTATCACATACTTAAGAAATCTGCTGCGAAGAAGCCTCGGGGGACATCCTCCCTCTCCGGTGGATATCCTCACAGGCATGTCAAGCTCCTCATTGAGATAAGCCACCCCCATCTGAAGGCCTTCCCACATGGTGGGGGAGAGGGCCCCAAAGGACATGCCTCCGATGACCAGGGGATATATCTCCCTTACCGGGGGTATCCATCCGTTTGTTCTAAGGCGGCTCATATTCTCCTTGGGCGGAAGTATCCGTCCCAGCAGGGTACGCAGTTCAAATTCGTGGCGGCCGGCATCCAGGGCAGGGTCCGTGAGCATGGATATTCTTATGAACTTGATGCGATCCAGAAGGGAGTCCGTACTGTTTCTCCTTCCTCCCCGTTTACGGGGCTCCCCGTCCTGATTGATATGGAATCTGTATCTGTCGATACCAGGGTTTCTCCCCGGTTCTATGGCACCGTTGGGACATGCCATGGAACACATTGCACAGCCTATGCACTTCTCCTCTATGGATGTTTTCTGTCTGATGCCGTAAAAGGTCTCAAAATTGGAAAGGCTCTCTTTGTCCTGGCGGACATGCTTGCCCAAATCCCCGGAGCCAAAGGATGGAGCCAGGCTTCTTTTTCTAAATACGGCAAGTTCAATGGCCTGGACAGGGCAAACAGCAGTACACTGTCCGCAGAGGGTGCATTGATTCCTGTTCCACTCAATCTGCCAGGGCAGATCGCTTAGACTTAAAGAGGAAGGGTTAATGGTTCTGTTTGACGACATATTTTTATCTCCTGACGGTCAGGGCCGACAATGGCTGTATCAAGGTGCATGGGTTGAATGTCTCTGCTTTTGTCCCTGTCCGGAATGACGGCATCAAGGCCGCATATTTCCGAGGAAAAGGCAAACATACCGGGTCTTCCCCCGGCAACCCCGGGTCTGAGTTTTTTTCTGTCCTGGGCCATGAAAAGGGTGTTGTCCGGAAGGGTTCCGATGACGCAGTTGGGTCCGTCAATGATCAGTTGACGGCAGGATTTTTTAAGGTGTTTCAAAAATACCGCATCCGGATGGGTTTCCAGATTTTTGTCCTGGAGGGGGGTGATGACATGCTTGTAGGCATCCAATCCCAGATCCAGTCCCGACATGGTGTAGTGAAGTATGTGGGCAAACACTTCGGAATCGGACTGATATCCCATGTATCCGGGAAAACCCCTGGAAGAGAGAAAATCCTTTATTGGTATGAATGCCGTATTTTCACCATTGGTCATGGTGGAGTAGCCTTTTATGAAAAAGGGATGGCAGGCGTAAAGATTTATGGCATAGTTGGTGTTCTGCCTTCCCTGGGCCATGATGGTCCGGGCATTGAGGTCCTTTCTGTCCAAACCCAGGTATCCGGCAATCTCCATGGGATCCCCAAGCTCTTTTATCATTATTGTGTCAGGCCAGAAGGAGAATACTATCATATCCTTTTTATCCTCGCCCATCTCCCGTATCCTGAGGCGTGTCATTAGAAGCCGTGTGGCAAGCTCCTTTTCATCCATGCCGTCCCAGGATTCAGGATATTCATAGGCCCGGATCAGGTAGAGTCCTCTTTTGGGGGTGCCTTCAAGCCCGGTCTTGGATACCTTGATGCTCATCTTGTATTTTGTCATGAATCCCTGATCCATCATGAACAGATCCAGCTTTCTGATTCCCTCTTCACTGAAAATACCCGAAAGGATGGGTGCATCCTTCATATCCTCAAAGGGCCCTCCCAGGTCCCGAAGCAGGATACCCACGCCGGAACCGTCATGGCCCTCCTTCATCACATCCAGGGCCTTCAGGGCCTCCATGGGAGAGACGGGATCTTTGCTGGTTAGTGCAAACAGACGGCACATGCTCTTTTCTCCTTAGATTTTATAAAAATGGCGGCTATGATCATCATTTTGACCAAGGATTGTAGGGGCGGGTTCCATACCCGCCCGTTTCTATGGGCAGATATGGAATCTGCCCCTACGGATTGGACCAAACGATGATCAAGGACAAAATGGCCTAACACCCCTATCCCTCGTAGGGTAGCGGTAGTTCACATATTGAAGCAATTATGAAGCCTTTAAATATATTGGGAAACGGATATTTTTTCAATAGCTTTTATTTTTGCTTCTGCCTTTTATGCTATAGTCTAATAAGTCTGGGATTGGGTTGATCAAAAAGCTCAACATGATCCTGACCAAAGGTCTCCATGCGTATTCTTTTTGCCTTTACCCTTGTCTTTTGGACGCTCTCTCCGGGGATTCCATTGGTTTCATACCATTTATCGGGATGGGAGAGAAAGCCCACAATCTCATCCACAGCTTCCCGGGCCGTCCGACAGGGTTTGAGGAGGGTCGGAATAAATGCCGGGCCGTAATTTCGGACACTGATCTCAATGCTCTGCTTCCGGGCATGTTCCCAAAGGTTGTCAGGGTCAAGAAGAATCACCGGAGCAAGGGGATTTTCATGGAGTTTCATGGATGTTATGGTTATGGCAAGCTCTTCTGCACTGCCGTATCCGCCGGTATTGACAATGGGGAGGTTGCTCAGTTTCTGAATATGATCCTGGCGGGCCAGGCGAAGCCCTTCACGGTACTTGATCAGTCCGTCACAAGTGGTGAGGGAGGACTGTCTTTCACCCTCAAGATCAATGGCGATGCCCACACTCATGATGTTGTGCTTTCTTGCAAGATCGTTGGACTCTTTCATGAGGCCCGGGCCTCCGCCGTGGACAATGCCCATCTCCTCTCCAAGCTTTGTGGCAAGGAGGTTCAGTGCCTCGACGGTGAGGCCGTTGTCCGCCTCATTGGTGTGGGAGCCGTAAAAGGCAAACCAGTAGCGAACCCGGTCAAAACGATCCTTGTCGTCGGGTTCCATGAAACAGCCGTGGTAAAAGGTATAGAGCTTGTCGGTTCCGGAATCGTATCTTAAGAACTCACATGCCGAAGTTTCACTGTGGGTGAGCTGGATCATCTTTTTTATGTAGTCGTCGCTGAAGGCCGGGGTGGGGGAGTTGACGAGAAAGGTTCTTATTCCGCTGCGCTTCAGGGCGTTTATCACCTCAAAGGAGGGATAGTTTCCCCCGATGAAGGCCCTGCTGTTGATACCTCCCAGCACCGAGAGTTTCCGGAGGGTTTTTTTGAAGGCTCCGTTGCCGGAGAAAGGAAGTGAAAGCTCCGGTTTTCTGAATGTGCTGCGTACCATGGCACTTCTTATGATTTCCAACTGGGCCTCTCCTTCTGGATTCCGGGCCCGGGGAATCTGCACGAAATTTCCCTTGTTAAGTATCATGCCCAGGGAGTCGCCATGTATGGACTCGAAGAGATTGCTCACCTCGGAGTTGGTTAAAAGATCGTAGAGCCTGTATCCCTCCTTGATCTTGGTTTTGTCTAAGGGAACAGTCAGGGGGTTGGTGCTTCTGAAAAACCTGATCCTGATTTTGATATCCTTTAAGGGGATGCCCTGGTCTCCGAAATTGAACAGCTCCACCTGCCTGTCCCTGAAGGTGCGGAAAGGGTCCAGAACCCTGGCTGGTAGATGCTCCACCTTTCCCGAGGCAGGTTCAGCCAGAGGGTCGATGATGGCATAGACATCTCCAAGGGATATCTTGATGGCTCCCACAAAGAGTTCCTTTGGTCCGAGAATGCCCTGTATCATGCCGCCGGCATCCGTTTCCAGGGGAACCCTGGAGCGGATTTTACCAAGGGCACTCCTGCCCTCCTTTATCACGGCATTGATGCTGGAGGGGTTTATGGCATAGGGCTCGAAAATATACCGATAGGGTTCCAGGTCTATGGTGATGTAATCACAGGACTTGCCTGTCAGGGGGTCGATCTCCTTGTGTATCTCAAATCCCTCGTAATATCCCCGGGCAACCTCCCGGCCCACAAAGAGTCTTTTATGGAGGTAATGCCGCACATCGTGGATCCGCATCTCCGGGTCCATGACCGCGAGTCGGCCTATCTCATCCCCTTTTTTGAACATATCCACAACATTTTCCAGCAGGGGGTTGAGATTTTTTATCCTGCCATCCAGAAAAATATCCGAGCCTTCAAAGGATGGAAGGGTTTCCGCCTCGGCCTGATCCGTGAGTATGCCTATCTGGGCATTGCCGCTCCTTCCTATAAATGCATAGGGCTTGCCTTCGGATATGGAACCCCGGATATAATCGGAAACACAGGGGAAACGAAAGGTTGCCGTTACATCCCCTTGGGGTTCGGGGTTCTCCCAAAAGGCAGTAGTTGCATCCCCCTGGATTTCAGGGTTCTCCCGCAAGGCAGTAGTTGCATCTTCCTGGATTTCAGGGTTCTCCCGCAAGGCAGTAGTTGCATCTTCCTGGGGTTCGGGGTTCTCCCGAAAGGCTTCCTTGATATATCTTCGGGTTTCAGGGAGATTCCGGTCGGATTGGTTTTGAAGGGCCGGGGGAACTATTGCGTGAATGTATCCATCCGGGCTTATAATCTGGGGTATTGAATTCATGACGGGTATCCGGATTAAAATTTATCGTAAAAAATCATCTCTTCATCAACGCCGAATGAGTCAAGGGTCTCTACAATGCCATCCACCATGGCAGGGGGGCCGCAGAGGTAGAATGTTATCTCCCCGGGGTCATCATGGTTTTCAAGAAAGTGCCGGGCAAGATGTGTCTGGATGTAGCCCACCGGGCCGTCCCAGGGGCCGTCCCGGGGTTCTGGACGGGAGAGGGAGATGTGGTAGGAAAAATTAGGGTAACGTTTCCCAAGTTCCATGAAGGTCTCCATATAACAGACATCCTTCAATGTTCTTACCCCGTACCATAACGATATTCGGGATTTTGTCCCGACTCCTTCAAGCTGATCCAGCACATGGCTTCTCAGGGGTGCTATGCCTGCTCCGCCGCCCACAAAACACTTCTCCCCCGGGTCATCCTTTACGAAAAAATCTCCGTAGGGGCCGCTTACCGTGACCCGATCACCAGGTTTGAGTCCGAACACATAGGATGAGCCAAAGCCAGGTGGAATTCCCAGGGTACCCGGGGGAGGCGTGGCTATCTTCACGGTCATCTTGAGGATATCTTTTTCATGGGGAGGGTTGGCCAGGGAATAGGCCCTGAATCCTGGATTTTTTCCTGCCGAGGTCAGTTCCAGGAGATTGTACTTTTTCCACTCGCTGACAAAACGGCTGTCAATGGAAAAATCCTTGAAAGACAGCTCATATTCAGGCACATCAATCTGGACGTAACATCCTGCCCTGAACTCCACATCTTCATCCGGTTTCAGCACCAACTCTTTTATATATGTGGAGATATTGTTGTTGGACAGCACCTGGGCACCGAATTTACGGATGCCGAATATGGATGCCGGCACCTGAATCTCCATGTCATCTTTTACCTTGAGCTGGCAAGAGAGCCTTTTGCCCTCTTTTTTGTCCCGGGGAGTGAGATGGGCCAGCTCCGTGGGGAGAAGAGCTCCGCCTCCCCGGGTTACAACGCATTTGCACATACCGCAGGAGCCGCTGCCGCCGCAGGCTGAAGGCAGGAAAATGTCATTGTTTCCAAGGGCGTTGAGAAGGGAGGGAGTTCCGGGCACCTTGACGGCACTGTCACCATTTCCGTTGATTGTAATTGTCCTTTCGCCGGTTACCGCCACACTGGCATCCACAAGGAGCAGAATGCCCACAAGGATAAAAATGACGGATGAAAACACTGCAAGGCTAACAATGTAGATCATGATCTTCGTCTCCCTTACCTTTCTCCTTTAAACCGTCATGGCCGGACTCCGGCCACATCAGGTCATGAAAATCATATGGGTATTTTTAACGTGGAAATGGATACATTATTTCCATGATCAGGGGTGGCGGATCCTCCGCCATGTCTGTTTACGCTAAAACTCCAAGCCGGGAACCCAATAGAACGTAAGCATAGATTTACTTTTCTAATGCCCATTTTTTACAATGTCCACAAAATTGTTAAAAAAATTTTTTTATATCAAAGTCCTTGCCGTGCAAGGCCCCCAAAAACTTTCATGCTTCCATTGTGGCGGTGGGCCGTCATAAAGTAGCAAGGTCATCATTAAACCGTCAAATAGACCATCAAACAGGCTCACTGGTGGGCTGTCATAAAGTAGCAAGGTCATCCCTGGATTCATATGAAAGCTGTCAGCCGCCAGTATGCAGGTGCCAGTATTCAGCGGCCAGTATTCAGGCACCAGTATTCACCATTACATGAAAATTATCAATTTTAAAAAAAATAGTTGACATGGAGTTATTAATTGTGTACTTTTTCGCTGTTTTTTGAGGGTCGTTAACTCA
>JADGBO010000199.1 GCA_015231465.1 Desulfamplus sp. | reverse complement strand
GTAAACTCCCATGAGGATCGCTCTATACAAGCGTAAGAGCGGAGCTATTCAAATAGTGAAGCACCTCATGGATAGAGCAATCACTCACGGATAGCGTTACACACGGTTGAATCAGGCCACGGATAGGGCAATCACTCACGGATAGCGTTACACACGGTTGAATCAGGCCACGGATAGGGCAACCACTCACGGATATTACTACTGCCACTATATATTGTGGTATTGTCTTGTTGAAAATTACCATTTGTGGCACCCGTTCGGAGAAATTATGACTGATGGGAAATTACTGAAGGAAAGAGTACCATGAAAATTTTAGTGAGCTATGACAAAGATATCAGAACCACAACTGTAATGGAAAAAGCTCTTCAAAGGGCACTGGATGCAGGTGCCGAGGTTGTTTTTGCCAAGACCTGTTCTTCGGATGCAACCCAGGAAAGGATTCTGGAGATCGAGAAAAAACTTAACTACCATAAAGAGGAGTTCGAGAAAAAAGGTGTCAAATGTGAAACCCATGTGTTAATTCGAGGTCTTGCACCTGGAGAGGATATTGTGAAATTTGCCCGGGAAAAAAAAGCGGATGAGATCATCTATGGAATGAAAAAGGAGTCCCGGGTGGGCAAACTGGTTTTTGGTTCCAATGTTCAGTACATTATACTGGAAGCACACTGCCCTGTCCTTACAGTGAAGCAAGCGTAAAAACACCCGGGGATGGTGATGCTATAGAAATGGGTCTTAAATAACTTACCCATTCCCATAAAGGCCGCCTTTGATGGTGGCCTATTCTAATTTTGTAAACGGCAATGTTAAATACAAATTTTCATCTTCGGGGATGACTAAACGTCAGCCATGTTTATTTAATAAGGGAGAGATTGAATGCTCAGATTTATGCGTGCAAACACAGGGTCATGGATTATCAAGATTATTCTTGGTCTTATAGTGGTTGTTTTTGTTTTTCTCGGCATGGGGTCCATGGGTTCCAAAAACAGAGACCATGTGGCCATGGTAAATGATATGCCGATCACACTGGACGAGTATCGACAGTCCTATCAAAATACCATTGAAGAGATGCGCAGGCGTTTTGGGGGCAACCTCAGCGAGGAGCTGCTCCAGATGCTTCAGGTAAAAAAACAGGCCATGGACAGGCTCATAGAGGAACGTCTGATCTCCTTTGAGGCGGACAGGCTTGACTTTGATGTTTCCGACAAGGAACTCCAGGAGTCCCTGGCCTCCATTGATGCATTCCAGAAGAACGGGGTCTTTGATATCAATGTTTATCTTATGGTTCTTAGTCGAAACCGCCTCACTCCGGAAGCCTTTGAATCCATGCAGCGTGAAAATATAAGACGTTCCAAGGTGATGGATCTGGTTATGAACAGCGTAAAGGTTTCCGATGCCGAAGCCCGGGAGTGGTATATCCAAAATAACAGTGAGGTGTCCATAAACTATGTAAAATTTGATCAGGAACGGTACCAGATACCAATGAATGATGATGCTGTTTCTCAATACTATGAAAAAAACAGGGAAAAATATAAGTCGGAACCCCAACTGACAGTGGAATATCTCAGATATGCCTTTGATGACTACAGGGATCAGGCCGAGATAACCAGCGAAAGCATTGAACTCTATTATGAAGAAAACAGAGATAAATTTATGACACCGGAACAGGTGGAGGCCAGTCACATACTGATAAAGGTTGAAGCCGATGCCGATGACGATGCTGTGGAAGCCGCACGCATGGAGGCCCATGAGATATATGAGATGGCTCTCTCAGGTGCAGAGTTCGAGGACCTTGCCCGGGAGTTCTCCCAGGGCCCCACAAAGGACAAGGGGGGCTATCTTGGCACTTTTTCCAGAAATGATATGGTAAAACCCTTTGCTGACAAGGCATTTTCCATGCAACCCCAGGAGATCGGCGAACCTGTCAGAACCCAGTTCGGGTGGCATGTCATAAAGGTGATATCCAGAATTGATGAAGCTGTGAAATCCGTTGACGAGGCCGCCCCTGAAATCAGGGAGACCCTTGTGGATGAGGAGGTGCGGGACATTGCATACAACGCCGCTTCCCACGCCTTTGATGCCGTGATTGAGGGAGATACCCTGGAACAGGCAGCCCTGATTACAGGTACTACCCTGGAAAATGTGGGTCCCTTTACCATGAAGGGTCCTGAATGGGAGTTCCCTGACCCGTCAACTTTTGCCCGCAGTGCCTTTGAGCTTTCCCTGAACGAGATCGGTGATATAAAGGAGATAGGCAGTGCCTACTACATAATCAAACCGATTGACAGGATAGAGCCTTCGGTGCTTCCCCTGGAAAACGTTTTGGATCGCGTTCAAAAAGACCTTGCAGCCCAACTCAGCAGGGAAGCCGCGGAAAGTGCTGCCCGGGAATTTTTTGCCCATATCTCAGACCATATGAACCAAAGCCAGGGAACCACTGCTTTGGAAAAAATAGAACCCGATACCATAAAGTCCGCTGCCCAGGAAAGAGGATTTGAACTCCATGATACTCCATTTTTCAAAAAAGACGGCGTGATAGAGGGGCTGGGCCGGGAGCCTGCCCTGGCAGAAGCAGCTTTCAGGCTCTCCGATGTAAAAAGGCTTCCCGATGATATAATCAAGGGTAACGGCGGATATTACGTGATTTTTCTCAAGGAGAGAAAGACCCCTTCCCTGGATATGATTAAGGAAAACATCTCCTCTGCCAGGAAAACCATCCAGGGATACAAACAGTCTGAAATGTATGCATCCTGGATGGAAAAACTTAAAAAAGAGAGTATCATTGAAATAGAGCCTGGGCTTATCGACGGCTGATACTTTATAAGTCCTTGAACCACGGGGACTTTCATATAACGGCCATGGCGGCCCGCCGCCACAATCGAAGCATGAAAGTCCCGTAGGGGCGATTCATGAATCGCCCCTACGGACGGCTTTCATATAACGGCCATGCCCTGGCGGGCACAACGAACAATGAAAGTAGGGGTGATTCTTTCATATAAAAGGGCGATTCATGAATCGCCCCTACTTTCATATAAAAAAAAATGATAGTGCCGGGACCCATTCACGGCTGAAGGTTTATAATATGTTTACCATAAGAACCCCCCGAAATCTTTTTTTCATAAATCTTTTTTTAATAACTCTTTTGATATTCTCTTTGTTTACCGGATGCTCCCCGGGTCACGGGCCAAAACTCTTCGAGGTTACAACTGAACAGGATGTACCGGATAGACGGACCGCTCCATCCGGCAATCTCCAGGATGATTTGATCAGGGACCCCGATGTTGTAAAAGGTGTTCTTCCCAATGGTTTTGGATATGTGATTCTTAAAAACAGAACTCCCCAGGATCGTGTGAGCATGCACCTCCAGGTCATGGCAGGTTCCATGCACGAAGAAGAGAATCAGCGGGGTGTGGCCCATTTTCTGGAACATATGCTTTTTAACGGCTCCACAAACTTCAAGCCCGGGGAACTTATAAAATATTTTCAATCCATCGGCATGATGTTTGGTCCCGATGCCAATGCCCGGACCGGATTCTTTGAAACCGTATATGACATACTACTGCCCCGGGGGGACAGGGAAAGCCTGGAAAAGGGACTTCTCGTGTTCAAGGATTACTGCGAGGGGGCACTTCTCCTTGAATCTGAAGTAGAACGGGAGAGGGGGGTTATCCTTGCCGAAAAGCGGGACCGGGATTCGGTCTCTTTCAGAACCTTCAAGGCATCCCTTGAATTCGAGCTTCCCGATTCCCGTATTGCCAGGAGACTCCCCATAGGTGTGGAGCAGGTTATCAAGGCTGCCGACAGTGAATTGCTCAGAACCTATTATGATACATGGTACAGACCCGACAACATGATGATGATCATTGTGGGAGATGTTGACCCGGATACTGCCCGGGAGATGATAAGGGAAACTTTTTCGGCCATGGAACCCCGGGCCGCCCCAGGGGAGATGCCTGAAAACGAATGGGTCTCCCATGACGGCGATAAAGCCTTTTATCACCATGAACCCGAAGCAGGTTCCACAAGGGTCTCCATTGGAACAGTATCCAGGGTTCCCTTTGGTTCAGAAACGGAAGATGACCTTAAAAATAGAGTTGTGGAACGCCTTGCAGATATGATTGTAAACAATCGCCTCTCAAAGGATATGCAGGATGATGACCCTCCATTTTCAGGATCCGCAATTTACTCGGGTGTTTTTTTACAAAATGTTCGATTCACATCAATATCTGCCCAGGGTCTGCCTGATAAATGGCCGGGGGCCCTTAACCACATTGAAAGAAGACTTCGCCAGGCCCTTTCCCATGGTTTTACCTCCCGGGAGATCACCCGGGTAAAGGCTGATTTTTTACTTGGCCTGGAAAGTGCTGCCAGGGAGGCTTCCACCCGTAAAAGCAGCTCCCTTGCCAGGGAGATAATCTCTTCCATCAGCAGGAAACGGCTCTTCCTCTCCCCTATCCAGGAACTTGAACTTCTGAAACCCTTTGTGGAATCCCTCACCATGGATGATATTCACGGTGCATTCAAAAGCTCATGGGACCATCCCCATCGTCTTATACAGGTAACGGGCAATGCCCTTGTAACACAAAGGATAAATACCGGAACAGATGAACTCTTCTCATCTGATACCTCCTATCTGTCGGAAAATGAGATAAATGACATGGACCAAAATGTCAGTGAAGCCTGGGTCAATGAAACAGCCGAGGCCGTAATACTTGACACATATTATGAAAGCCTTGCCAGCGAGGTACCTCCTCCGCTCAACGAGGATACCCCTGCCTTTCCATACCTCCCTCGGCCATCTCCAGCGGATGCACCTCCAGTGGATGCCTCTTCAGCAGATGCCTCTCCAGTGGATGCCTCTTCAGCAGATGCCTCTCCAGTGGATGCCTCTTCAGCAGATCCATCTCCAGTGGATGCCTCTCCAGCGGATGCATCTCCGGCGGATGCCTTTGATAATTCCTCCGGGGAACTACCGGACCCCAGGTTCAGCGCTTACATTCAAAGGGATGTTGTACTGGAAGATCTCGGTATAAGGGTTGTGGAGTTTAAAAACGGTATCCGTCTAAATATAAAACAAAACGATTATAAAAAGGGGGAGTTCCTTTTCAATCTTGCCTTTGGCCAGGGAAAAAGTCTGGAGCCCTTAGATAAGCCGGGTCTTGCCCTGGTCTCAGGTGCGGTGATAAACGGAAGCGGTGTGGGGGCACTGAACCAGGATGAACTCAATGCCGCCCTTGCAGGCAGAGATGTAAGTACAAAGTTCAATGTGGATCACGACTCTTTCAGTTTTTCCGGTTCAGCATCCAGTGACGAGACGGAACTTCTCTTCCAGCTCCTTTATACCCGTATCGTGGATCCAGCATTTCGACCCCAGGCTCTCATGCTCTTCAGGGATCGGTATGAACAGATGTCCCGGGAGTTTACCCGGACCCCGGATGCCATGATGAGCTATCTTGGGGAGAACTTCCTGGCAGGCGGAGACAGCCGTTTTGGCATGCCCTCCCTGGATATGGTCAACGCAGTGGAACTCCATGATGTAAAGGAGTGGCTCATGCCGGCTTTACAAGGAAGTGAACTGGAAATTTCAGTGGCAGGTGATGTGGATATGGCAAAGACCGTTGCCGCTGCAGTGAAATGGTTTGCACCTCTGCATAGAAACCTTAGAGGGAGTACCCATGGATCAGGTGTGTCAGTTGAAGATACAACATCCAAAGCTTCCGGAGGCAGGAACACTCCGGAATCAGGCATTCCAGGAAAGGGTTCAGGGAAGAGACCGCTGCCAAAGTTTCCTGCCGGAGAAAGCATCGAACTGGCCTTGGATACCCGCCTTGACAAAGCCCTTGTGGTCATGGCCTTTGGCACAGATGACTTCTGGGATATGCCAAAAACCAGAAGACTGAACATACTTGCCAAAATTTTTTCGGAAGAGCTTAGAAAAACCCTTAGGGAGAAGATGGGGGCCACCTATTCACCCTATGCATACAATCAGGGTTCACTGGCCTACGAGGGGTATGGTGTACTGAGAGGTGTTGTAGGGGTATCACCCGGGATGACCGAGGATGTTTTGACTTATATGGAAGAGATTGCAGAATCCCTCTCCGGCGGCGGTATCAGCCCCAGGGATCTGGAGCTTGTGTTGGAACCTGTTTTGACCTATTTAAAGGATATGGTCAAAACAAATGGGTACTGGCTTAACTCGGTACTGTCAGGCTCCGGTGACCATCCTGAAAAATTTGAGTGGGCAAGGAGTATAATGGATGATTATGGATCAATTTCGGTTGAAGATGTCTCCAAGCTGGCCGATGAGTTCATGAAGCCTTCCAAAGGGGCACGGATTATCATCAAACCTTCGTTATAACGGCCATGCCCTGACAGGCACAACGAACAATGAAAGTAGGGGCGATTCATGAATCGCCCCTACGGACGACTTTCATATATAACCACCATGGCGGTACTCCCGCCACAATCGAAGTGATGAAAGTCCTGAAACGGCGGGGACTTTCATATAAAACACCTTT
>JADGBO010000198.1 GCA_015231465.1 Desulfamplus sp. | reverse complement strand
TTGCACCGTATAAATATCCTGTTTCCCGTATTTCTTTTACTGTAGCATTATCTTTCATTTTATTCCTCCATTATCTCTAATGGTGTAATAATCTCAGGTGTCGATAATCTTAACCGACCGTTCATTCTATTTTTTTCATGTTGATCCTTAGTAATAGGGTTTTATTAACTTACCCAAGCTCCCCTCTCCAGACATGGAGAGGGGGTTGGGGGGGTGAGGTGAATGGGCAATTTATTTAAACCCTATTCCTTAAAATATTATCGTTGTGCCCGCCAGGGCATGACCGTTTATATGAAAGCCGTCAGCGGCTGCCCTTGCGGCTGCCCTTGCGGCTGCCCTTGCGGCTGCCCTTGCGGCTGCCCCTTGCGGCTGCCCTTAAGAAAGTAGGCACGATTTCATTGTTCGTTGTGCCCGCCAGGGCATGACCGTTATCTGGAAGAGTTGTGGTTTTTTTCCGGATAACCTGTAATGTCCCTGATTTTTCGGTAAAGCGGTGCCAAAGCCCTGTAAATGCCCTGGTAAACCTCGGTATGGAGGCGATGGTACAGATGTACGTTTTCCGGGCTGGGCACAAACTGTCTCTGAATCCGTACCATGCGGTTTACGGCCGACATGAAGTCGGGATGGATGCCAAGGCCCACAGAGGTTGCGATGGCAGCTCCCAGGCCCGAGGTCTCCCAGGTCTCCCCCCTTACCAGGGGCCGGTTGAATATATCAGCCGATATCTGGCATATGGCATCGCTCCGGGAAGCTCCGCCGGAAACAGCAAGGCTTTTTACCATGGTTCCACCCCGTTTTTCAATATGATGAAGGCCGTCAAGAAGGGCATATGCCAGCCCCTCAATGAGAGCCCTGTAAATATGGGCCCGGGTATGAACGTCTCCGAATCCTATGAGGCTCCCCTTGGCATCAGGGTTATGAAGACCCGGACTCCAGAAGGGCTGCAGCACAAGACCCATGGCACCGGGCGGGGTCTTTGCCAGAAGTTCATCCAGGAGCTGTTCCGGAGGGATACCCCGGATGTGGGCCCTTTGAATCTCCGGATAACCGAACTCTTTTTTGAACCATGTGATCATCCAGTATCCCCGGAATATCTCCACTTCCGGATTGTAACGGCCTGGAATGGGAGCCGGATACGCAGGCATGAAACCCAGGGGCTCAAAATATTTACTTGTGGTGGTCTGGACCGTGGCCGTGGTGCCGAAGCTAAGACTTGCCATTTCAGGATGGAACACCCCTGCACCCAGGGTTTCACACCCCTTGTCCGAGCCGCAGGCAACCACCGGAGTTCCCTGGGTCACTCCGGTGACCGATGATGCTTTTTCTGTCACGTAACCCAAAATTTCACCGGAGGATACCAGGTCAGGCAGTTTTTCCCGGGGAACCGGGAATATCCTGGAATTGATGGAAAAGGGACCGCTCCAGGTCTGTTTTTTATAATCAAAGGGGATATGGCCTATCTGGGATGCTGTGCCGTCCCGGAAAGTGCCTGTGAGTCTGTGGTGTAGGAACCCTGATACCTGGGCATAGCAAGCGGTTCTCCTCCATATGTCCGGCCGGTTCTGGGCGATCCAGTTGCATTTGGCATCTGTCTGGGCCTTGTGGAGCGGGTCTGATGCACCGATAATTTTAATAAAGGGCTTGAGGGGGCCGGGGTTCCACACCGGAGCGGCCTTGCGCTGATCCAGCCATGTTATGGCCGGCCCCAGGGGTTCTCCCCGGCGGTCCATGCAGATCATGGTGGCCCTTTGGGCGGCAATACCCATGCCTGCTATCCTTGAAAACAAGTCCGGTGATCTCTCTTTGAGATTGCGACAGGCCCGGCAGAGGCTCTCCCAGAAGAGAAGGGGATCCTGTTCAGCCCATCCCGGCCTGGGGCTTTCATATGGTGCGTAGGATATTTTTTCCGTTGCCCCAAGCCTGCCGTCCGGGGTGAAGATATGGGCACGAAGACTCTGGGTGCCACAGTCAACGGCAAGGAGTGTATCTTTCATGAAACCACTCCATGCTCCCTCTGCCACAGGAGCCGATAACGGCAAAGCTCATCATCCCATTTATCATCACTCCATCCCAGGACAGGCATGGCAAGTTCCCGTATCCGTTCCATGATCTCCATGCCCCCTTCCCTGAGAAGCAGTCCCACCCTGAGACGCCGCAGGAGAAGGTCATCAAGATGACGGACACCGGCCTCCCCGGCAGCAATGGGAATTTCACCCCAGATATGATTTGTGCCTGGAATGGTTTCTGTCATCCCGGGTTCCTTCATGGCAATCAGACCGGCATTGGTGCCGTAGCGGCAGCAGAGACGCTGCCATGCACCTTCCGGGATATTCCCGGGACAGGGCATTGAATTTTCAGGCACCACCGGTGATTTGCGATCCATTAAATTGATGGAAACGGAATTGATGGAAACGGAATTCCTGGCAACGGGATTCCTGGCAACGGGATTCCTGGCAACGGGATTCATAAAAACGGAATTCCTGGAAACAATGGAATTTCTGGGAATAGCACCCGGGGCAGGATTCATGTATCCTGCGGCAAAATCAAGGGTATCCCAGGCAAGTTTTCGGAAGGTTGTCAATTTGCCGCCGGTGACACTTACAAGACCTGGAGAGTGCCATATCAAGTGTTCCCTGGACTCCCGGGAGGGGTCTTTTCGTAAGTTTCCCCGGGTGATGACCGGCCGGAGACCGGCAAAGGTTGCCAGTATATTTTCCGCATCAAAACCGGCATCTGGAAAAGCGTGCCCGGCAGCGGCGAGGAGATAGCGGCTCTCCTCCCGGGTGATGCACGGTGTCCGGGCCTGGCACCTTTGGGCATCGACATCGGTGGTCCCGAGAAGAAGAGCTCCTTCCCAGGGTATTAAAAACACAGGACGGCGGTCCCGGGGATGGAGAAAACTTACAGCAGCTCCCAGGGGCATGAGGGATGACGGAAAAACAAGGTGGCTCCCCCGCAGGGGGCGAATACGCTCTCTTTTTTCGGGCATGGGGTGGAGCCCGTCGGCAAGTACCCCTGAGGCATTGATCACAACGGAAGCTTCCGCAGTTTTTTCCTCTCCGGTTTCGGCATCCACCATGGAAACCCCGGTTACACGTCCCTTATTGTTCCGGAGAAGCTCCCTTGCTTCACAATAGTTAACGGCCACGGCCCCTTCCCGGGAAGCTCCTTCCTGGATCAGCCGGAGAACCAGACGGGCATCATCCACCTGGGCATCCTTGAAAAGGAATGCCCCCTTAAGGCGGTTACGGCGGACATAAGGAAGCAAGGCTGCAATATCATCTCTGTTTTTGAATCTGTGATTCTGCCTGCCAGCCATTAGATCATAGAGAAAAAGCCCTGCTTTCATCTGAACGGCCAAGGGTCCGGTGTCACCATAAAGGAGCATCATAAAGGGCAGAGGTGTCACAAGGCCGGGCATCTCTTTTAAAAGTCTCTCCCGATGACGTACCGAATCCATGGCAAGGTTAAGGGCCCCCTCCTTGAGGTAACGAAGGCCGCCGTGAACCAGTTTGGAGGATCGGCTTGAGGTGGCAGAAGCAAAATCCCGGGCTTCGATAAGAAGCACCGAAAAACCCAGGGCAGCGGCTTCCCGGAATATGCCCGCCCCTGTTATACCTCCGCCGATTATAATTATGTCAAATTTTTGCACCGTATAAATATCCTGTTTCCCGTATTTCTTTTACTGTAGCATTATCTTTCATTTTATTCCTCCATTATCTCTAATGGTGTAATAATCTCAGGTGTCGATAATCTTAACCGACCGTTCATTCGGCGAATATGTTTTTTCTTGTTGGCATTTTTAAAAAGATATTTCCTTGAAGAGCTTGGCGAAGTCTTTCTTGTCTGCCTCCTTGAATATCCGGTCAGGATGCGGGAATCGCCGTTGAAGGTGGCGTTGTAGTCAGCAATGGCGGCGCTCAGGAATTCCTTGGCGCTGCTATCCATGGCCGTCACCTCGAAGCTTTCATCGAGAATCTCCCCCACGGCGTTCTGCTCTTCGTTAGCCGCAAAGGAGAACCTGGCTTCGTGGGAGCTTTTGGAAGAGGCGGAAAATTCGGGGGATTGTAGGGGCAGGTTCCATACCCGCCCGTTTCTGGGGGCAGATATGGAATCTGCCCCTACGGATTGGACCAAACGATGATCAAGGCCAAATTGTACTGTAGGGACAGTCCCTTGCGGCTGCTGGCCTTAAGAACTGTCCCTTTCAGAAAGCACTTGTATTAGAAACCGTAATCCTTCAATATTTTCTGTATGGTTCCATCCTGGGTCATTTCCGAGAGGCCCTTATTGAAAGCCGCATGGATTTTTTCACTGTTCTCCCTTGTCCTGGGAACACACACATACAGGTCCTTTACCTCCAGGGGAGGCTCCATGAACTCCACCTGATCCTTTTCATCCGGCATATTCTCCTGCAAAAGGTTCAATCCAACGAATTTATCAGCAACCATAAGACGTATTCTTTTGGCGAGAAGCTTCTTTAGATTTACAAGATCGCTGGGGGATTCATCCTTTGTGAGATAATCTGCCTGGTCAAACTCTTCGGTGTTGACATAACCCATTACCACACCGATTTTGTGACCGGTGAGATCCTTCAGGTTTTTGTAGGAGAGATCATCACCCTTGAGCTTGAAAAAGCCGAGAGGCCCCCCTGGAAATGGCGATGAAATAAAAAAATTCTCCTTGAGTTCATCCGAGTAGTATTCGGGAAAGTATCCGTCAACCCTTCCTGACTTTGCAAGCCCTATTACCCTTGACCACTGCATGAATTCATACTCAATATCGTACCCTCCCCTTTTGAAGGCCTCCTTGACGATGACGGCCACATAGCCATGATCCTTGAGATTGGGTCCGATATAGGGCTCCCACTCAAGGGTGGCAAGGGTAAGTTTTTCAGCGGCCCATGCAGAACTGAACATGGTGATCAGAGAAAATAGAATCATGGTGGAAAAAAATTTTTTCATTGTAGTTCTCCTTTACTCGTGAGTGATAACTTCTCATTTGTTATATGAAAGTCCCCGTGGTTCAAGGACTTTCATCACTTCTATTGTGGCGGTAATACCGCCATGTTGGTTATATGAAAGCCCCTACGGACTTTCATTGTTCGTTGTGCCCGCCAGGGCATGGCCGTTATACCACATATGCCATCATCAACACCTGCCTGATTGCATATTTAGTGTTTAATAAGATAACTTACCAATCTTGAGTCCTTTAAATGTTTAATGGAAAGATTTAATGAAGGAACTAAACCAATGGCAGCTCAAGCTGCCTTGCTGCACTCCGATGCTCAAGCACATTTAGTATTTGGTATTCAGATTTCAAACCAGAGCCGGTTAATCGTTGTTTCATTAAAAGAAGAACTTTCAAAAGATCATCTTTTCTGAATGCAATATCATTATTTTGAATTTTATGCAGAAAGGCAATATCTTTCACTTCTGCATAAAATTTGTTTGTTCCATCAGTAAAGCGCCATTTATTATCCTCTTGAAAGGCTATGCTCAATGCCTGTAAGTGTGCTTCGTACTCAAGCTCCTCAAGAATTTCGTCTGCCGGCTCAGATATTATAAAACAATCTCTCTCTTTTTTTGTAATAGAAAAAAAAGGCATATTCTCACTTGGCATGCCTTCAGTACAAGCAAAAGAGTCTATGCCATCTTTTTCAAGAGGTTTTGTAATTGCAGCTTCAAGTGCCTTTCTAATCTTTGAGTTCCGATACAAATCAAGAACTCGTTTCTCTATTTCAATGTAATCATCATCAAGAACAACTCTTACAAGGCCATTATTCAAAAGCTCAACCTGCTTTATTTTCCGGCTCTTAAGCCACTTAATAAAGCCAATCAATGTTTTTGTTGCTCCTGTAGCAGTAAAACCTGTAAGCGTGGCTATCGTTGCAGCATTTAAAACAGAATCTTCTTTAAAAAGATTTGCAATGTTTGAAAGCATGTCCTGTACAATAGACAACTCAACACCGAAACAGCCAGTCTTGAAAGAGGCTTTGATGTTAATGGCTATCTTTGATTGCCCATGATTCAAAATATGGTTGGCCTCATCAAACAGATCTGACAATGCAAGCAGGGAGGGAGCAAGGTCTCTTACATCCATCTCATTGTCCTGCAATGCAGGACCATCATAAATTATATGAAAACTCGCTCTATTGCTCATTGTATCACCTCTATATTATGCCAAAAATATTATTTGACCAATGAGTACCAAACTCCAAGGTACTTGTCAATGGAGCAATTCTAAGCATAAAGCCCGTAAATCAGCCTGTTTGACGATGCGTCAGGGGTATTTTGATTGTGCCAATGTCTGAATATAGCTTTCCAGATAATTATATAGCTTTCCAGATAATTAAATTGGTTATCGTAATGTAGCTTTCCATATAACCACCATGACGGCCCACCGCCACAATCGAAGCATGAAAGTCCCGAGAGCCTTAAAATATGGGGACTTTCATATAATCTTCCCGAAGCTGAAACGCTCCTTCATTTTCAAGAATTTTCATATACCGTGCCAA
>JADGBO010000197.1 GCA_015231465.1 Desulfamplus sp. | reverse complement strand
CATTACCATAAGCTATAATTTCATGGGAGAGCTGCCCCTTGTGGAAAGAGAGCGGACAAAAGATTGAAACAGATGGCTATAAAAATCGGTGGATGAAATGATTGAATCCCGATGGAACATGAAACCCGATAGAGCAAAGGCAATGATGCTTGCCAGGCGTCAACTGGCTGAATTTGTATGTGACGCTGTTAATCTGGAAGGGATTAATTTCACCTTACCGGAAATCCAGACATTACTGGATGGGATTACAGTGGGAGGACATAGATTATCCGACCAGCAAACCGCATTGAACCAGGCAGAGACATGGCGTGCGTTATTTGGCTTGATTGAAACAAATCAGTTTGAAATCACCAGGGAAAAAGTCTGTGCCCTGCATCTCATAGCAGGCAGGGACGAGGCATTGGATTGGGGAAAGTTCAGGTCCGGCGGGGTTACCATAGCAGGGACAGACTATATGCCGCCGGAGGCTGATTCATTACCGGAGTTATTCGAACAAATGGTTAACGACTCCTATGCCATACCCGATATTTACGATCGTGCCATCCATTTTTTCCTTACAATGGCGAGATGGCAGTTTTTTTATGATGTCAATAAGCGTATGGGGCGTTTTATTATGAACGGGCTTTTGTTGAGCCGGGGATTTCCCGGGATCAATCTTCCTGCCAGGAGGCAACTGGAGTTCAATCAATTAATGCTTGACTTTTATCCGACCGGTGATCAAAAATCCATGAATGCCTTTCTACGATCCTGTCTGAATGAAAAGATTATAAAAATCATGAAAGAGTAGTTCATGCTTAAGAGCCTGTTTAAAAATTATTGGGTTCTTATAATTCTTCTCAGAGGAATTGATACCACATGATAATAAGGTATGAGAGTATCAATTCATCTACATATATCTATAGAAACAACCCCCAAATGGTCATAATCCGGAGTTATTTCCATGGAAATCAAACTACCTGATTTCGGCAACACCCCGATTTCTGAAAAATCCCCATCAGGAGAGGATGTGAGGTATGAGCCTGATTTCGAAGCCCTCTCCCAGGAGATAGCCAAACTCGGCTCCCCCACAGCCGATTCCTCCACGGACTGGAAAAGGGTCATAGAACTCTCGGCATCCATACTCTCTTCACAGTCCAAAAACCTCCAGGTGGCCACATATTACTGCTGCGGTATGATGAAAACCCAGGGGATTGAGGGCTTTTTTAAAGGAGTCCACGTACTTAGAGAGCTTGTGGAGAATTTCTGGGACACACTCTTCCCCCCCAGGAAGCGTATGAAGGGGAGACTTGGTATCATAGAGTGGTGGCTGGAAAAAAGCAGTAATTTCATCACGGAATGCGACACTGTTGTCTGGGACTCCTCACACAGGGAGCAATTCATAGATGATCTGGCAACCCTGGATTCCCTCCTGGGAGAGAAGATGGAGGGTGCCCCCCTGCTGCGTCCCCTGGTAAACCAGATCAAATCCCTTGTCCAGGCCGCTCCGGAGCCGGAACCCTCCGAGGAGCCTGTGGACCAGCCAACCTATCTCGCCGGGAAAGTCAAGGCCGGGGAAGACCGCTCTCCGCCGGCCCGGACCCCCCCTGGAGACCCTTCACATGGACCCGGGGGGCCT
Source organism: Desulfamplus sp. (assembly GCA_015231465.1). Lineage (GTDB taxonomy): Bacteria > Desulfobacterota > Desulfobacteria > Desulfobacterales > Desulfobacteraceae > Desulfamplus. The sequence goes on along the minus strand of JADGBO010000197.1, from coordinate 4,904 downwards.
TCACATGGAAATGATGCATCGGGTGAACCTGGCGGAACCGGCGGAAAAGGACCTTCGCCATCGGCATCCGGGGTTTTGCCCGGGCATGGTACATCAAATATCCCCGCAAAGGCCCCTGCCCCCGGGGAACCCCAAATCAAACCCGGCCCCGGGGAACCCCGGATCAAACCCGGCCACCATGCCCCCCCTTCCGGCACAGATTCGGACATGGAGCCGGAAAAGATACTCAAGCAGGGCATGGCAGCCATTGCCAGGTCCCTTGCAGGACTTAGGCAGCACAACATCTTCAATCCCCTGCCCTATCGCCTTGGCAGAATCGTTGCCTGGACACCCGTGGATGCTCTGCCCACGTCCACCGGCGGCAAAACCATGCTGCCCCCGCCGGATGAACAGATAGTCTCGGCCATTACACGACTCCATGATTCATCCAATTGGGAAGCATTGATAGATGCCTGTGAATCCAGGGTCACCCAGTATCTTTTCTGGCTTGACCTGACCAGATATGTGGCAGGGGCCTTAGAGAACCTTGGCCACCCGGAAATCAGCCGACTCATCGCCATGGAAACAGCTCTTTATATCCAGCGACTCAAGGGCATGGAAAACCTCTCCTTTTCAGACGGCACCCCCTTTGCGGATCCCGGGACCAAGGAGTGGCTGGTATCCATCAAAACCACGCCGGAATCATCCGGAGAACCAGGGGCCCGGGATGGAGAGGGTCAAGCTGGCACCGGCACAAAGAGTTCTCTTCTAAAACAGATTTCCCTGAAAACCCTGGAGGCCGAAAAGCTGCTGCGTAACAACAGAATCGACGAGGCCGTTAACAAGATAACCTCCGGCCTCTCCACATCCAGGTCGGGAAGGGAGCGTTTTTTGTGGCGCATTGCCCTTTGCCGTCTTCTTATGACAGCAAAACAGACTCTGGTTGCAATGCCCCACATTGATAATATACTTGGGACCGTTGACACATATGCTCTCATGGAGTGGGAGCCGGAAATTGCCGTGGAAGCTCTGTCGGTTGCCCTCATGACCCTTCGCCTCACCCGGGACGATGGCCATGCAGACCTAATGGAGGCCACTTTGAAACGGATAGCCCTTATTGATCCGCTTAAAGCATTGACATTTGTATAAAATTAACAGTGCTATTGTAAGGGGAAGCCCTGGGTGACTGCCCCCCTTCAACGATTCAAAGGTAACATCATCACTACTTATTACAACAGGAGGAAATTATGGGAAAGGAATCTTCTATCGCACCAAAGGAGAGAGTCAACATTGTTTATAAACCTGCTGTGGGAGATGCAAAGGAGGAGGTTGAGCTTCCCTTGAAAGTTCTGGTCATGGGAGATTTCACCATGGCGGAAGACGATACCCCCATCGAGGACCGTAAAGCCGTAAACATTGACAAGGATAACTTCAACGATGCCCTCAAATCCTACAACATCAAGTTAGATACGGTTGTGGAAAACAGACTTTCGGATGAACCAGGGGAGGAGATGGCTGTTAAACTCGATTTCCAGTCCCTTGCCGATTTTAACCCCGATGCAATTGTGGAAAAAGTACCGGAGCTTAAAAAACTTGTGGAGCTGAGGAATGCCCTGAAAGCGGTCAAGGGGCCCCTGGGCAACATTCCCGAATTCAAGAAAAAACTCAATGAACTGGTGAAGGATGACGGGGCAAAGGAACGAATCTTAAAAGAGCTTGGAATAGAGGAATAGGGAGGAAAGATTCATGGCAGAACAGGAAAAAATTGCGGGTCAGGAACAGAGTGAATCCACCGCCGGGGAGATGTCGCTTCTTGATGAAATAGTCCAGGCCACACGCCTGAAACCCCAGGATGAAGGATATGAAACAACGAGAAAAGGGGTTCAGGCGTTCATTGACGAACTTCTGAAGCCGGAACGGGAAGGCATTAAGATCAGCAAAGATATCATTGATGAGATGATATCGAGTATTGATACAAAACTTAGTCTTCAGATGAACGCCATACTTCATAATTCGGATTTTCAAAAACTTGAATCATCCTGGCGCTCCCTTAAATATCTTGTGGATCATACCGATTTCCGGGAAAACACCAGGATCGAAATCCTGAATGTCTCCAAACAGGATATGATGGATGATTTTGAAGATGCTCCTGAAATCACAAAGTCCGGTCTTTATAAAATTGCCTATACCGCTGAATATGGACAGTTCGGAGGCCAGCCCTACGGCCTGATGGTGGGCAACTATGAATTTGGTCCCGGGCCCCAGGATATATCCCTGCTCCAGAACCTGGCCAGTGTATCCACAATGTCCCATGCTCCTTTCATAGCAGCGGCAGGCTCCAACTTTTTTGGCCTGGACAGTTTCGAGGGTCTGCCCAATCTCAAGGATCTCTCTTCCATTTTTGAGGGCCCCCAATATGCCAAATGGCAGTCTTTCAGGGAGTCCGAGGACTCCAGGAACATCGGCCTCACACTCCCCCATTTTCTTTTAAGGCTTCCCTATGGTCAGGATACTGTTCCTGCCAAAAAATTTGCCTTTACAGAAGATGTATCCGGAGGAAACAACCGGTTTCTATGGGGGAACGCTGCCTTTGCCTTTGCATCAAGGATGACCGAAAGCTTTGCAAAATACAGATGGTGCGCCAACATCATTGGCCCCCAGGGCGGGGGAGCTGTGGAGGATATGCCCCTGTATCAATTTGAAGCCATGGGCAGTATCCAGACGAAAATCCCCACCGAGGTGATGATCTCTGAAAGACGGGAGTTTGAACTTGCCGAGGAGGGATTCATAGCCCTCACCATGAGAAAGGGCAGCGACAATGCAGCTTTCTTCTCGGCCAATTCGGTGCAGAAACCCAAAAATTTCGGCAATACCCCCGAAGGCAAGGCTGCGGAGCTTAACTACAAGCTTGGGACCCAGCTTCCATATAACTTTGTGGTCAGCCGTCTGGCACACTATATGAAAGTGATTCAGCGTGAAAACATAGGAACCTGGAAAGAGCGTGGAGAACTTGAGGATGAGCTGAACAACTGGATACGCCAGTATGTGTCGGATCAGGAAAAACCCGGCCCGGGTGTCAGAAGCCGGAGACCCCTCAGAAAGGCCCATATAACAGTGTCGGATGTGGAAGGAGATCCTGGATGGTACAGGGCTTCCCTGAAGCTTCAGCCCCACTTCAAGTACATGGGAGCATCCTTTGAACTCTCCCTGGTGGGCAAACTCGACAAGGCATAACAATCGTCACCAACAAAGGCCATACATTGGGAGCTGGTGGATAAGTGTGTTGATAAAACTAATAACTAACAATAGTCACCAACAAAGACCATGCCCTGGGGGCATGGCCTTTGACATAGACAACAACATAAAATAGAAGGAGAGAGTACCATGGCAATGACATCCTATCTTAAAGTGGAAGGCAATGATCAGGGAGAGATCAAAGGCGATTGCATTCAACAGGGCAGAGAAGATCTCATTCTGATTTACAGCATTGATCATAAGGTCGAGATACCAAGGGATACTCACACAGGGCTTCCCACCGGCCAGAGAATCCATAAACCCTTCAAGGTTGTCAAACACAAGGACAAGGCATCACCAGGGCTTTTCCAGGCCTGCTGCACCGGTGAGCAATTAAAGACCGAGCTTAAATTTTTCCGCATCACCGACGCAGGCAAAGAGGAGCATTACTACACGGTTAAGCTTGAAAATGCCATAATTGTGGAGATGCAGCAGTACAATCCACTTACCTTCCTTGAGGAGAACAAACCATACAAGGATATGGAATCCATCCTATTCACCTACTCCAAAATAATCTGGACCTATGAACCGGACGGAATTGAAACCGAAGATTCATGGGCAACACCAAACGCATAAAAATATCAGACAGGGGGCGAACATCAAGTTCGTCCCTTTTGCCGTGGAATTGGTTACTTAAATATGGATATCATGGATCGCCTTATTGAGAACAGCAACACTTTCTCCTTTATCCAGGCCGTCAGACTTCTGATAAGAAACATTGCCATGGAAAGAAGAGAACCTTTGCAGGAGAGTGATGTAAAAGGGAGTGGTGTAAAAGGGAGTGATGTAAAAAGGAGTGATGTAAAAAGGAGTGATGTAAAAAGGAGTGATGTAAAAAGGAGTGATGTAAAAAGGAGTGATGTAAAAAGGAGTGATGTAGAAGGCATTGATTTCAACGGCATTCTGGAAAAATACATTCGCATCCGGCCAGAACTCTCCTTAAGATTTCCAGGCACCGATATTACAGCCATAGAGAAAAAAAAATCCCCTGATGCCCTCAAAGATAAAAAACATAAACCCGGGGAAGATATCCCTGGCAAAGGGAACATGGGCAACACGCCAGGGGGGAATTATGATACCCTTCACAGAGAAGGGGGCATCCGGGACCATGATCTGACATACCTTGTAACCGCAACCTTTCTCGGGCTTTACGGAACATCCTCACCCCTTCCCACATTCTATACGGAAGACCTAATTGATGAGCTAAATGATGAAGGTTCCATCAAAAGGGATTTTCTGGATATAATTCACCACCGTTTATATCCAATATTTTTCAATATACACAGTAAATACAATCTTCTGTACAAGATTTGCCAGGAGTGTGACCATAAAACAGCGGAGATACTCTATGCAATTCTGGGACTGGAAAATCCGGTTTTGCGATCAAAGCTCCCATTGCATGAAAACTATCTCAAGTATTCCGGCATACTTACCCAGTTTCCCAGGTCCGCGGAAGGGCTTGAAGCCATGGTTTCAGATTTTTTCAACCTGGGAGGAGATGTAAAGGTACGTCAATGTGTATTCAGAAGGGTTTCCATCCCCGAAGACCAGCGGGCAGGACTGGGAAAATCATATTGCCGGCTGGGAGAAGATTGCGTAATAGGTACAGAGACCCGGGACATATCCGGTAA
>JADGBO010000196.1 GCA_015231465.1 Desulfamplus sp. | reverse complement strand
ATACACCATCACCTCGGAACCCGGGCCTGGAACCGATTTTCAGCTCTCCCTTGCCGAAAAATACGGCAGGGAAGGCAAGACAGCCAACTCCCATAACTATGCCAACGGAATAATGGTGGCCCAGGTGGCTGTGGAGACCATCAGAAGAGCCAAGGAGAAGGGGCTTGAAATCACAAAAAAGAGTCTCCATGACCAGCTAAATGCCATGAACGGTGAAAATGCCTATCATCCGCCCACAACGGTGGGACCTGTCACCTATTCACCAACGGATCGGGCAGGTGTTGACTCCCTCCAGATATATGTTGTAAACAAGGGACAGTTCAGGAAGGTGGGTGAACCCATCATGTCCGAGTATGTCAATCGCCCCTAAGCACTTCGTGACCGTAGGGGCTTTCTTGAGACTGAAATATAAAAGTATTACATGGATTGCACGGATTGATTTGATATAAATTTTCCAGATAATGAAATCGGCAATCGTACTGTAGGGGCAGCCCTTGCGGCTGCCCTTGCTGCCCTTGCGGCTGCCTTGTGGCTGCCTTGTGGCTGCCCTTAAATATTATTCCGGAAGTCTATATAGCAGGCAGAAATTCGTGGAAATCCTTAAATTCAGACAATTTTAAACCGCAAACCAGGACAAACTGTTTGAGTATAGAGACTGAACATATACCTTCGGGCAGCTTCAAAGTCTATTCAAAAAGGAACATAATACTCCAGGCCTACCTCGGTACCTGCGTGGGAGTCGCCATCCATGATGAACTTCGCAAAATAGGTGGCATGATTCATATTCTCCTGCCGGAACCCATCACCGCCTCTCCACCGGAAAACCCTGAAAAATATGCATCCACAGGTATCCCTCTGCTCATTGAAGCCCTCCGTAAATTGGGAGCCTCAAATAAAAACATGGCGGCAACCATAGCAGGCGGAGCCCTTGTGGGGCCCTTGAGTCACCAGGATATAAACCTTGACATAGGAGGGAGATCCACCGAGATAGCTCTGGCAACATTGAGCAGGGAGGGAATATCCATTGAGAGATCCGAGACCGGAGGTTTTTTCACATGCAGTCTGGAACTTAATCTCGCCACAGGCAAAGCTTCCATAAAACCTGTGGGGGAGTCCGGGAAAAAAGATGATACGGCATACTCCATACCATCAAGGGAGGATATACTCAATACCATTGCCAACCTCACACCCATACCCCAGACAGCTCTGAAAATATTGCGGATAATCCAGGAGGATAACTACTCCATCGACATCATCTCCAGGGAACTCTTGAAGGATCAGGTGCTGGCTGCACGCACCCTTCAAATGTGCAATTCAGCCATGTTTTCGGGTAAAATAAAAATCGAGACACCAAGAGATGCCCTCCTGATACTCGGCGAGAAAACACTTCTCAACTCAATAATCACCGCTGCCATACAAAATTACTTTGCAAATAACGAATCAAAGGGTTACTCCCTGTGCAGGGGAGGCATGTTTTTCCACTCCCTTGGATGTGCCATCACCTCGGAGATCATGGCAAAGATGACAGGGGATATAAACTCGGCCATTGCATACACAGCCGGTCTTCTCCACGACATTGGAAAAGTTGTGCTGGATCAGTACATTGCCCATCTCTGTCCCCTGTTTTTCAGAAAAATGGATACCCATGATGTTGACTATCTTGATATGGAGAGAAATATTCTCGGCATTACCCATTGTGAAACCGGAGCCCTTCTTGCAAAAGAGTGGAATTTTTCCCCTGCCCTGACAGCGGTTATCCGGCACCATCATGATCCCATAAAAGGGATGGAGCATGAAAAGCTTATCTCCCTGGTACATGTTGCGGATCTGATCATGTCAAAATTCAACACTTCATATGAACACGATAAGATGTCATCACAAAATCTCATTGACATACTCTCCTCCCTGGGCTTGTCCTTTGGAGAACTTCCAAAAATCATAGATGCCATTCCCCTGCATCTATTTAATATGAACAGTTAGGAGATCGGGAAATTTATATTATGAAGAGTTCTAACCACTATACCCCCCCTGCCCTGGCAAAGAACATGGAAGAGAACATGGAAGAGAACATGGCAAAGAACATGGAAAAGAGCATGGAAGAGAACATGCTGAGAAAAATTCCAGGCGTTGACACTCTTCTCCAGGAGATCAAAGGAGATCAGCGTTTCACCCATCTTCCCGTATCTGTGGTGAAAAATGCCGTGAGAACAGAGCTTGGAAATGCCAGGAAACTCATCGTAAAGGGAGGAGAACCCGATCTCTCCCAGGATACCCTCATATCCCTTGCACTGGGCCGGGCCCAAAAAATGATAGCACCCCGTCTCATACCGGCTGTCAATGCAACAGGCGTAGTGCTGCACACCAACCTTGGCAGGGCCCCCCTTGCCGCCGCGGCATTGGAGCGCATCCAAACCATTGCATCAGGCTTTTCCAATCTGGAGTTCAACATGGAAAAGGGAAAGCGGGGAGAGCGTTACAGTGCCGTGGAGTCCCTTCTGTGTGAACTCACCGGTGCCGAGGCCGGCCTTGCTGTCAACAACAATGCCGGTGCAGTACTCCTTGCCCTGGATACACTGGCCCGAAGTCGGGAGGTCATTGTGTCCAGGGGAGAGCTGGTGGAGATAGGAGGGGCCTTCAGAATCCCGGATGTCATGGAAAAAAGCGGCTGTATCCTGAAAGAAGTTGGTACAACCAACAGGACCCATTTAAGGGATTACGAAAACGCCATTACACCAGATACAGCCCTTCTTCTTAAAGTCCATACCAGCAACTACACCATTGAAGGATTCACGGCCAGTGTGCCTCTGTCCAAGCTTACGGAACTTGGAGAGATGGCAGGCATAGCAGTAATGGAGGATCTGGGCAGCGGCTCCATCATGGATCTGTCACAATACGGCCTGGGAAAGGAACCAACTGCCCGGCAGGCTGTGGCATCCGGTGCCGATGTTGTAACCTTCAGCGGAGACAAGCTCCTCGGAGGTCCCCAGGCAGGTCTCATTGTGGGAAAAAGCGAAGCCATACAGCGTATAAAGGCCAATCCCCTGACCCGGGCACTCAGGATAGACAAACTTACCCTGGCCGCCCTGGAGGCCACCCTGGCCCTGTACAGAAGTGATGCCGATGCCCTGGGCCAGATTCCCACCCTGAAAATGCTCACCTGTCCATTTAAGGAAACCGCTGCAAAAACCGAAGATATGATTTCACGGCTTGTCAATGAGCTGGAACCTCTGGAGACCTTTGCAGATGTGGCCTGGGCTGATCTCTCATCCAGGACAGGCGGGGGCTCCTATCCTGAACTTCCCATTGCAAGTCGGTGCATGACCATACTGCCCAAAGAGATATCAGTGGCACGGCTGGAAAAAGCCCTGCGTCTCTCCACCCCTGCAATCATAGCCCGCATTGAAAACGGCAGGCTTATTATTGATCCAAGAACCCTGCAGGATGGAGAGGATACCGTTGTTGTAGATACCCTTGTTAAAATACTCAAAAAAGGTGAAAAAGAATGGACGTGATATGCCGCATGGATTTTTTAAAAACCGAACAGATGTTGTCATCCAGGGAAATTGACGCTGTTCATCATGAATTTTTAAAATCTCCATCCCAGTTGAAATCACCATCCCAGGGTCTTAAGCCCCCGGAAACCTATTTAAATGACATGTTAATCCCGGGGGAGCTTTCATTCAAGCCATTAATATCAAAGGCCCAGGCCATACTTAATCCTTGGGAGCCTGTAACCTGTGCAGTGATCCAACTCATCCAGGATGATGAAGTAATTAAAGGTATCCAGAGTGATGCCGGAGTGATTCAAAGCATCCAGAGTGATGGTGGAGTGATACAAAGCATCCCAAGTGATGGCGGAGTGGTTCAAAGCATCCAGAGTGATGGTGGAGTGATTCAAAGCATCCAGAGTGATGGTGGAGTGATTCAAAGCATCCAGAGTGATGGTGGAGTGATTCAACTGGCCTGGGACCATGAACATGAACATGAACATGAACACCCAGGGGTTATGGAAGAACACCCAGGGGTTATGGAAGGGGTATGTGGCCTCCATCAATGGCTGACCCATGATACCCTGATTCTTCTCCTGGGCGGTGACCTTGATGAGGCCGAAGAGCGTATCCGATGGATTTTGGACTCCCGGGAAAGCGGCAAAGCCATGTTTTCCCATGCCGGAGCATCCACCATGGAACCCGCAGACACCTCCCGGACAGTCACCCCTTCCTGCATTGCTCCGGTGAGGTTTGAAAAAAACATGGAAAACCCAATCATTGCACCGGTGGGGCTTGAAAAAAACATGGAAAACCCAATCATTGCTCCCATGATGCTTGAAAAAGCCATGGAAAACGCAATAAAGGCCCTTGATCACGCAGCTTTTTTTGGCCCGGGAACCCTTACCTTTTTTGACGATGTTTCCCAGAATATCTACGGAGACAGGCTATACCAGCATGGATTCATTGAAGAGGCTGCATCGGCCTATATAGAAGGGCTCAAAATGAATCCCGAAAACATAAATCTCCTGAACAGCCTGGGTGTCTGCTACAGTGTCACAGGTCTGTTCTCCCCTGCCCTGGACCAGTTTAAAAGGGCCATGGAACTGGAACCCCGGGATGCCATGCTTCTCTACAATGCCGGTATGGCATGCAGCCTTATGGATGATCCTGAATCAGCTCTATACTACATTAAAGAAGCTGCCCGCCTCAACCCCTCCATGTACCATGCCGAGATTATGGCAGGGATACTTATGATAAAAACAGCACAGATGGAGGGGGCAATATCCCATCTAAAAAGGGCCTTAGAGATCAGGCCGGGGCTCTCCATTGCCCGGAGAGTTCTTGGAGAGATTCATCTCCATCTCAATGAACCTGAAAAAGCTTCCAGAGAGTTCACCTATGCCGTAAAGCTAAACCCATGGGATGCATCTGCCCTGTCAGGACTTGCCAGAGCCTATGAAATCCAGAATAAAAATATGGACATCGCCCTGGATCTGGCCTGCCACAGTCTTGTGATTGAACCTGACAATCCCTGTTTCAGAATAAGGCTTGGAAAAATCTATCTGAAACAGGGCAATTTTGAAGCGGCTGATATGGAATTTTCAAAAGCTCAAAAAAATCTCGATGTGCAAGATCAAACATTATTTGAAGAGCATCAAACAGGAGTATCTCGCATTGAATCCCCAACAACATGGAAACAATCTCCTGCAGAAGGAAAAACTAATAACGTACCCCGGGAAGATGACTCCTTTGAACTTACAAATAACAAAAATTCCATAGATGACAGCTCCCTTGAAGGGGTAATTCACAAAATTAAAAAAACGGCATAAACAATGGAATATGAAAAACTGATACATCTCTCACTCAATGAGAGCATAAAGGTAAAACAGACCTTTATTCAAACCCATGTAAATGAAATCATGGAAGCTGCGAAGGCGATTGTCCGCTGTTTTAAGAGCGGCGGAAAACTTCTTCTTTGCGGAAACGGAGGAAGTGCAGCAGATGCCCAGCATATTGCCGCGGAATTTGTAAACCGTTTCCAGATGGAGCGCCCTCCCCTGGCAGCCCTTGCCCTTACCACCGACACATCTGTCATCACAAGCATAGGAAATGACTACTCCTTTGAAGATATCTTCAGCAAACAGATACAAGCCCTTGCAAGGAGAGGGGACGTTGTTGTCTGCATAAGCACCGGCGGCAACTCCCCCAATGTGATAAAGGCCGCTCTCCAGGCCTGTGATTCAGGACTCAATGTTATAGGAATGTCCGGAAGCGTTGGTCAACTCCGGGAAATTTCAGACATAGCCTTTTGTGTGGATTCACCTGTTACCGCACGTATCCAGGAGAGTCATATAACCCTTGCCCATATCCTTTGTGATCTCACGGAAAGAATGCTTTTTGAAAAATACCCTATAGAATAATAATGCCGACATCAATTCCGGGCTTCTTTAACAGAGGATTGCTTGCCATCAACCGACTCTGGAGCGTAGCCGAAGCGGTCGGGTGGATGGCTAATAATGATTAACATGGGGCCGGAACGTCACAATATTCCATCCATTCCCATCGGAATAGAGGGTCACTGCCCCATGAATATCGGTCCTGTATATGTCGATTCCCTTTTGCCGGTATCTATCCACCACCTCTTCATTGGGGAACCCGAACCTGTTTTTCCACCCGCATGATATGATAACAGCCCCGGGATTTACAGTATCAATAAATATGTCGGTGCTTGATGTGGCACTTCCGTGGTGGGGGGCAATTAAAATATCTGATTTCAATTCATGGGCATGGTTTCGGGAGAGCATGGACTCAACATTTTTCATTATATCTCCAGGAAAAAGGATTGTACTGTTCCGGAACAGAAGTTTGAAGACCACGGAATTGTCATTGTAGTTCACCGGGCTCCTGCCTGCTGATTTTGATGAACCCCGGCCATCTCCCCTGTCATGGAAATCATGGGATGGATGATAGAAAACAAGCTCCCCCTCCCCCACTGTAATTTGGAATAAAATTTCTGACTCCATAGGGTGTTCTTCAGGGATGG
>JADGBO010000195.1 GCA_015231465.1 Desulfamplus sp. | reverse complement strand
TCATGCAATGAAACAGGTCACTCAATAACAATAGACTCAATTGGCTGTGAGTTGCTGATTGAAGATATTTATTACAGGGTTATGCGATCAATTGATTGATTGATTGATTGATTGATTGATTGATTGACAATGGTGCGTACAGATTTACACATTGATAGCACCGTAGTTTCTAAGCTCTTCGTATTGAGGAGTATTTTTTATGAAGATAGGGTCCAAATCTAAGTGTGAAATAAATCGATCAAGCAGGTGTTCATTGAAATAGCGAGCTTTCCACGATGCAATAGAACACATTTTGGATTTGGAATTTTCAACCGCCTCCCTGTCTTGTTTTTTCAACAAATTTAGTGTGGTTAAGGAGGCGTTGAAATGAAAATTCAAAGAGTCTTTTCTTCGAGCCTGGCAATCAGTAAGGCCGGTGAATTGTTTTGCATCTCGAAAAAGAAACTCAATTTGGAAGCGAGATTTATACATACTGAAAATATCTAAGGCACTAAGGGTCAAATCTGTTGAAAAAAATAAAATATGACGCTGTTTTTTAGGATTTCGTTGATCCAACAGGCAAACGACTCTGATATTACGTTTAAAGCGAGATGAATTAAGATCTGCTGTGTACAGAGAAATACCTGGTTCGATTTCACTAACGAAATCCCATCTGGAAAGATCATTGAATTTGACTTTGCCATCATATTTCTTTTTTGCACCTCTACCTTTTTTTTGAGGCCCTTTGTAAAGGTACCGAAGATCAGCATCTTTTCTTAAACGACCAATTTGATGGAGGTTCATGCCAACAATACCGTCTATAAAACGGGTTTTTGAGTAAAAACCATCGGTGGCAATATGAGTAATTCCATGCTCTTGCAAGTATGTTAGATTTCGCTTAATTTGTTGAAGGTAGAAATCGATCCGATTTTCTTCTTCTTTACCGATTTCGCTACTTGAAGGAGTTTGTTCAACAGAAAGGTTGTATGCGGTGTTATAATCCAGATCAACTATTGCAAGTGATGAGATTTCCTGTCCATTTTTAGAACGGCCTGCGACTCCACTCCAAAATTTGTCAATGCCGTAACTGTGTTTTCCGCTTTTAGGGACATACGAAGCATCAATGGCAGCCATTTTTCTATTTGTTTTAGGGATGGTTTCAGAAATCAGTAGATGATTCAACATACTGAAATCGAAGGGCTTTCTAAAATTTCTTGAGATGGTTTTTTCATTCATAGCACAATAACGACTTAGATTACGGAAGTTCATGCGACCCCGAAGCATAGAAATTGTTGAAAATAGAATTAATAAGAAGTTCTTCTGTGGTTTAGATACTTTTGGCATTTGAGATAAAAACCATTCTATTGTTTTCATAAGAGGCCTCCTAAGTTGAAATGAAGTTTTGAGTAAAATATCATTTTTAAAAGTCGGAGTAAATCTTGTGTATTGCTTTTTTTCACATCATAAAAAAACTGTACGAACCATTGAGTAATTGTGTTTAATTAACTTACCCAATATCCCATGGCAAGCCTGTAATAGGTGGCTGGGGATGAGATGAATGGGCAAGTTTATATTAAAGTCCCCATTTTTTAAGGCTCCCGGGACTTTCATGCTTCGATTGTGGCGGTGGTGCCGCCATGGTGGTTATTAAAAATCAATTCCTAAATGGGCAAGTTATTGATGCATTGATGTGGAGGAAAATACATTGACACATTTTATGTAAAATAATTTTACAGAGATAGTAAAAATATTTTCACTTCCACATAAAAAAAGAAAATTCCTTGCATCCTTGACATGGCAAAAACATCGTCAATTAATGAAAATATAATGTTTAAGATTGACTGAACATGGATTCATAAATTTAAAGCCATGTTTTTAATGGATTTGGTTTGTTTATTGCAGATCGTTTTGCTGTTTGCCCAAAGTGGAATTCTGCGAGATAATATCTCAAAAACCATAACCCAGTAAAAAAGGAGAAGTAAGTAAATGAAGACAAATGCACGTGCAGTAATAATCGGCGGCGGAGCAATCGGAGTAAGCGTTGCTTATCATCTTGCAAAATATGGATGGAAAGATGTTGTTCTGGTGGAAAAACATGAGCTGACATCCGGATCGACCTGGATGGCGGCCGGAAATGTCTCCTTTTTTCACTCAAGCTTCTACGGCACCCAGGTCAACATGAAGAGCATTGATATATTCAAGAACCTTGAAAAGGAGACCGGGCAGAACACCGGCTGGCACACCACCGGTTCCATACGCACCGCGGACAACAAAGACAGAATGGATGAGCTGGGATACTTTTACTCCATGAGCAGATGCCTTGGACTCGAGGTGGATTGGGTGGATACCGCAAAGATGAAGGAGCTGCACCCCCTTATCAACACCGAAGGGCTTCTCGGCGGACTCTACTGGCCCGACGACGGAGACGTGGATCCCAACAGCATGACCCAGGCCATGGCAGCCGGGGCAAGAAAATATGGTGCCGAGCTGAACCTCCACACCCTTGTGACGGCCATTGAGCAGAAACCCGGCGGCGAGTGGCTTGTAAAAACCGATAAGGGCGACATTACCTGCGAACACGTAATCAATGCCGCAGGACTCTGGGCTCCGGAAGTTGCAAAGATGGTGGGCCTGGAAATACCCTCCATCGCCATTGCCCATACCCACATCCTCTACGAAAAGATCAACGCTGTGGAAGAGCGGGACACCATGCTGCCCCTCGTGAGGGATCCGGACAGATCCATATATCTGCGCCAGGAGATGGACAGCCTCATCCTGGGCATGTACGAGCGCCATGGTCAGCAGTGGAAGGCCACCGGAGTTCCCTGGGACTATGCCCAGACAGAACTCAACGTTGACATCGACAATATTGCCGAAAACATCGAGCATGGCATCCACCGCTTCCCGATTCTTGGAGATACGGGCTTCAAACATCTCACCGCCGGCCCCATCACCTACACTCCCAACGGCGACCCCCTTGTGGGACCCGCATACCCCCTGAAAAACTTCTACCACGCCTGCGGTTACAGCTTCGGCATCACCCAGGCCGGCGGCATCGGCCACTTCCTTGCTGGCTGGATAATGAACGGAGAGCCTGAAATCGATCTGTGGGACATGGACAGCCGGCGCTACGGCTCCTATGCCAACTGGGCCTACAACCGTGAAAAAATTGCAGACACCTATCCCAGACTCTACAGCATCATCTACCCCAACGAGTGGAGGGATGCTGCACGTCCCAACAAGACCAGTCCCATATACGAGTACCAGAAGCAGGCAGGAGCAGCCTTTGCCGACTACTACGGCTGGGAGTGCCCCAACTACTTTGCAGACAACAGCGAAGATACAAAGGAAATTCCAAGCTGGAGACGCAACAACTCTTTCAAATACGTGGATGCCGAGTGCAAACATGTTATGAACAGCGTGGGGCTGCTGGATCTCACCCGTTTTGTAAAGACCCGCATAAGCGGTCCCGGAGCCAGGGCCTGGCTCAACAATATGACCTGCCAGAGAGTTCCGGAAAAGGATGGAGGCCTTGCCCTCTCCCCCATGCTGGATCACGAAGGAAAATTCAAGACAGACATGACCATCTCCCGCACCAGTGAAAACGACTACTTCTGCGTCACCGCCAGTGTGGGAAAACGCCACGATCAGCACTGGATGCTCCAGAACCTGCCCGATGACGGCTCGGTTATCATGGAGGATCTCACCTACAAGATGGGCTGTCTTGTCCTTGCAGGCCCCAAAAGCCGGGATCTTCTTGCCAAAGCCTGCCATGGTGATGTATCCAACGAGGCTTTCAAGTTCAGCACCACAAAGGAGCTATATGTGGGTCGGGTAAAATGCAGGGTCAACCGCATGAACTACGTGGGAGAGCTGGGTTTTGAGATATTCCATCCCATAGATCAGCAGATTCCCCTTTTCAACCATCTCATGGCCATGGGCAGGGAGTTCGACCTGAAGATGTTCGGCATGCATGCCATGGAGTCCATGCGCATTGAAAAGGGCTACCTTGCCTGGAAGTGCGAAATGAACCGCCACCATACGCCCCTTGAGACCAATGTTGCCTGGACCGTGAAAATGGACAAGGATTTCATAGGAAAAGATGCTCTCCTGAAACAGAAAGGGGAGGGTGTGAAACAGAAACTGGCCTGCATGGTGGTGGAAGTGAAGGATTCTGACCCCTACGGATACAACGGCATATATAAAGATGGCCAGAGGGTGGGTATAACATCTGCCGGTGCCTATGGACACAGGGTTGACAAGAGTATAGCCCTTGGGTATGTGGCTCCGGAACTTGCGGTCCCGGGAACAAAGCTTGAAGTTGAAATCCTGGGCAAAAAGAGGCCGGCCCAGGTTGTGGCCATGCCCCTTTACGATCCCAAAAACGAGAAGATGAAGGCGTAATAAGATACTAAATTTTATTGCCATTGCCTCGGTTAATATGATAGGAAGGTTAATTTAATGATATAGACCTCCAGAAAAATATTTCAACCAATCCATTCATAGAGGGCAGCCGCAAGGGAATGCCCTGAGGGGAAGTGGCAACCCAGTAGGGGCAGTCCCTTGCGGCTGCCCCTAAGTCTGCTGAGGGGAAGTGGTAACCCAGATAGTAGGGGCAGTCCCTTGCGGCTGCCCCTAAGTCTGCAAAAAAGAGGAAGCAAAAGGAAAATAATCATGAAGATATGCGTGTGTATCAAACATGTTCCGGACACAGCAGCCAGCATAAAACTAACCGGCGAGAACGGGTTTGAGGATTCCGAGTGTAAATTTGTCGTCAATCCCTATGATGAGTACGGACTTGAAGAGGCTGTAAGTCTGGTTGAAAAAAACGGAGGAGAGGTGGTTGTTCTGACTGTGGGTAAAGAGGCTGCCACAGCAACCATGAGAAGTGCCATGGCCATGGGAGCCCACAGGGCCATCCATGTAAAAACCGGCGGCCAGTTCCTGGACAGCGCCCTCACATCCAGGGCCCTCAAGGCAGCCATTGACAAGGATGGAGCCTTTGATCTTATCTTCACCGGCAAGGGTTCCGTTGACACAGAAGGGTTCCAGACCCAGTACAGACTGGCCGCGGCCCTGGGCCTGCCGGTGGTCAACGAGGTCTCCAGGCTCACCGTTGACGGAACAAAAGCTGTTGTGGAGCGGGAGACCGGCAGCGGAGAGCGTGAGGTTCTTGAGATGCCCCTGCCCGGGATCATCGGAGCCACCAAGGGACTCAATGAACCCCGTTATCCCAAATTTCCGGACATCATGAAGGCCAAGAAAAAACCCATTGATGTTATCTCCATATCGGATCTCGGCATTGACGAGGCCTCGGGCAAAAGTACCCTGGTGAAACTGGAATCCGTTCCAGAAAGATCCGGTGCAAAGATGCTGCAAGGATCGGTAAAGGATCAGGTAACCGAGCTTGTGAGAATTCTCAAGGAAGAAGAAAAGGTAATATAAGGTTCTACAGGGAGATATAAAAATGGCCAAGACAGGTGTATTTATAGAGATTGGAGACGGCAGGGTCAAGGAGACCAACTTTGGAGTACTCACGGCAGCCCGGGGAGCATCCGGCAACAATGAGGTGTATGCCTTTATCATGAACGCTGACGGAAATGCCGTAAAGGATGATCTAAGTGCCTATGGTGCAAGTAAAGTGATAACCATAACATCATCCGGTGACATTGGGGCAAGCCCGGATGTCCAGGCCGCAGCCATTGGGGCCGCTGCCAAGGAGTATGGAGTTGATGCCCTTCTGGGTCTGTTCAGTGCCACAGGCAGGGATATGTTCGCCCGGGTCGCAGCCATGATGGATGAACCCATGGTCTCGGACTGCATCGCCGTTGACATCGACGGAAAATCCGGTGTTAAATCCCACTTTTCGGGAAAAACCTTTGCCACCATAAAGCTTGACTGCAATGTAATGCTTGCAACAATACGGCCCAATGCCATCGAGCCTGCCCAGGCTCCGGTGGATGCCGAGGTGATCTCCTATTCAGCACCCCCGGGGGATGCCGGAAAGGTGAAGGTTATCGAGGTAAAAAAAGGCGGAGCAGAAAAGCTTGATCTTACCGAAGCTCCGGTGATAATAACCGGAGGCCGTGCCATAAAAGCATCGGAAAACTATCGTATGCTCGAAGAGTGTGCCGCTGTAATAGGTGCTGCCGTGGGAGCATCCAGGGCTGCCGTTGACGCAGGATATGCACCCCACTCCATGCAGGTGGGCCAGACAGGCAAGACAGTAAGCCCCAAACTCTACATAGCATGCGGTGTCTCAGGTGCTGTTCAGCACTTTGCCGGCATGAAGACATCCAAGGTTATCGTGGGCATAAACACGGACAAGGATGCCCCCATTTTTGCCAAGTGCGATTACGGCATTGTGGGAGACATCTTTGAGGTTGTTCCCGCCCTTACCGAGGCATTGAAGTAGCCCCCCAAAAAAAAACTTAAGC
The DNA here is from genome assembly GCA_015231465.1 of Desulfamplus sp. Taxonomy (GTDB): domain Bacteria; phylum Desulfobacterota; class Desulfobacteria; order Desulfobacterales; family Desulfobacteraceae; genus Desulfamplus. The sequence goes on along the minus strand of JADGBO010000195.1, from coordinate 181 downwards.
ACAAAAAAATCCCTGGTATGGATTCAGGGTTCAGTGAACTACCGCTACCCTAAGAGGATAGGGGTTTTACACCATTTATAAAAAGCCCCCTGGAAACACCACGGGGCTTTTATTTTATAACCAACATGGCGGCATTACCGCCACAATCGAAGCATGAAAGTCCCGGGAGTCTTAAAATATG
>JADGBO010000194.1 GCA_015231465.1 Desulfamplus sp. | reverse complement strand
CTTATGGATGGACTTCTTATGGATGGAGTTCTTGACGATAACAATCTCCCCCGGGCAGAAACCCTTGCAGGTGATGAATTGCAACCGGGAAGCAGAACCATGGCCGGAAGATGGCCGGCACCCGGGTTTATCGGTGTGGTTCCCGAAGAGATACTCTGCCGGATGGACAGAGATGCTTTCCTTGATTTAACCGAGGAACACGGATTCAGGATTACCGACATCATTGAGCTGGGAATGGAGATGGATCTTTTTTGGAAAAAGATGGAACCTGCTATGGAAAACCATCTTTTGGCCAATGGCAAAGTGCCGGGGACTTTGGGAATTGTTTTTTTTCAGGAGGCATGGATGCCCCCCATCAATGAGACCCTGGAGCTTATCGGAACTCTCCGGAAGCTTGCGGGCAGGGATGCTCCCTTTGTTGTCATGCTCACGGGAAAACCGGAACCGGGAAATCTCTTTACGAAGGTCTCCGGGCAAGATTACGCAGTCTGGAAAAAAAAGCTCTCCGTCCTTGGGGATGCCTGGCTCTCCATTGAAACGATGATTATTGACTGATTGTTCTCGCAGCGGCGGGTAAGCCGCCATGCTGCATATATGGGTATTTTCACGGTAAAGTGCCTGATACCCTGGGAGATTTGACAACCATGGACAACAAAACCTCTGAAAACAGCGGACAAGAGAGTCCTGTGCCGGTGTTTGCCATTATCGGCCATCCCAACGAGGGAAAATCCTCGGTGGTTTCAACCCTTGCCGAAAACGACAGAGTACGCGTGGGACCCATGCCCGGGGAAACATTGGTATGCGAGCCCCTGTCCGTGACCATAGACGGTAAAAAGATAATAACCTTTGTGGATACGCCGGGCTTCCAGAACCCCAGGGAGACCCTTGCCTGGATGAGACGATACCAGGGCCCTGACGAGCTTCTGACCCAAAGCTTTATAGATGCCCACAAAGATAATCCCCGTTTCAGGGACGAATGTGAACTCCTGAAACCGGTGGCCCGGGGTGCCGGAATAATATATGTGGTGGACGGGTCAAGACCCATCAGAAACATCGACAAGATAGAAATGGAGATACTCAGGCTCACGGCCAGACCCAGGATGTCGGTGATCAATTGCAAGTCTCACCATACCCAATGGCTTGATCAGTGGAAAACAGCGTTCCGCAGGAATTTCAACGCAACCCGGATATTCAACGCACACAAAGCCACATGGATCGAGAGAATTGATCTTCTTGAGAGTCTCAAGGTTGTGGATCAGGAGTGGCAGCCCGCCATAAGTCATGTAATAGATGAGTTTAAAAAGGAGTGGAACCACAGAAATGAACTCACCGCATCCATGACGGTGGAGATGCTTCAAAAGATTCTGACCTTTTCCACCACAACAGTCATAAAAAATGAAGCAAAATTCGATGCTGTCAAAAAAAGCATGGAAGATGTGTTCAGGAAAGAGCTGGAACAGATAGAAAAAGAGACCCACAGTAAGATAAGGCTTCTCTATCGTCATAATATTTTTAACTGTGAGCTGCCCCCCAACTCAATTCTTCACGAAGAGCTTTTTAGCCGGAAGACCTGGCAGTTCCTTGGACTCTCCCCGGGTGAGCTGTCCATGGCCGCCGGTTTTGCCGGAGGGGCTGCCGGGGCATTAGTCGATGTGGTGGCAGCGGGCCTCACCTTTGGTATTTTTGCGGCCCTGGGCGGCGTTGCCGGAGCCGGTTACGCCCTCTTAAAAGGAAGGGGCATGGCCGATCTTAAATTCAAAGGGATTCCCCTGGGGAGGGATCAGCTCAAAATAGGGCCCTTGTGCAGCCTCCAGTTCATGTATATTCTTCTCGACCGGCTGCTGATATTCCATGGAAGCGTCATTAACTGGGCCCATGCCCGGAGGGATGGCTTTGAAAATGTCCATGATGAGGCTGCAAAAAAAGTCAAACAGGGGATCACCTCCGGGTGGAGTGACGACTGGAAAAAAGTTTGCGGAGCTTTTTTTCAGAATATATGTCCTAAAAAAAATAGAAATGGAAGTGATCTCCCATCGGATATAAGAATCAAAATGGAAGGGATTATCAAAACCGCCTTAGAAAAACAGGATTAGCACAACGGTACAGGTTAGATAGAGTAGCGGTGCCCGGGACGAAATAATCTCTGGGATAAATCCGTTTTAGGGTGACCGGGTCAACGCCATGAATTGCATCACTCCTTGATCTCTACCATTATGACCTCTCCCGATGCACATAACCGACCATCAGCGGCCAGGGTAATCCCCACTGTTACCTTGCGGCCCTTTATCTCCTTTACTCTCCCTTTAAGTTCCAGTTCCGTGTCCAGGGGTGTGGGGGCAAGGTAATCCACCTTCAGGGATGCCGTTACAAACCTGGGCATGGAGCCGGGTTTTATATTGATGCCCATCTCCCTTGCCTTGGCTGCGGCAGCCGTGCCTGCCCCATGACAATCCATGAGTGATGCGATCAACCCTCCGTAAAGAATATCCTTTTTGCCCCCGGAATAGTACTCCCTGGGCATGACACGGCAGACACTCTCTTCTCCTTCCCAGTAACTTTTAATTTTGAGTCCATGCTCATTGAGACGGCCGCAGCCGTAGCAATGTGAATAATCATCAGGATAGCAGTCTTGAAATGCTTTCATATAACCTCCATGGCGGCATTACCGCCACAATCGAAGTGATGAAAGTCCCTGAACGGCGGGGACTTTTATATAACCACCATGACGGCATTACCGCCACAATCGAAGCATGAAAGTAGGGGAGTATTGCATACGCCCCTTAAAATATGGGGACTTTCATATAAAAATTCTCCAAAGATTCCTATACGATTCCGTCTTCAAAAATGGGTCTGTTTTCAATTATCCTTTGGGGGCTGAAAATCGAGAGATCAATGGAATGCTCTTTTTTAAGTATCAGCTCGGTGATGTAGCGTCCCACGGCAGGTCCCTGCTGGAGTCCATGCCCTGAAAATCCGTTGGCAAGATAAAGCCCTTGGGTCCCCGGCCACTCCCCGAGGATGGCATTGGCATCCATTGTATTGACAGCATAGAGTCCTGCCCAGCCCCGGACCAATTTCAGCGATTCAAATACCGGAGCGAACTGGTACAGCTCACCCCAAAGCATCTCGAATCGCTCATTGTCCCAGTTGAAATCAAATCCCACAGGATCACTATCCATGGATTTGCCCATGAGAAGAAGACCTCCGGTTTCCGTCCTGAAATAGAATCCCGAAGGAAGAATGGTAAGGGGAAGGGGATAGGCAGGGAAAAATTCAGGATTCACCGCGATGATCTGCCGTTTTACAGGATCCACAGGGATGTGGATGCCTGCCGTGGCAAGGAGGCTTGCGGCCCATGCTCCGGTGCAGTTCACCACATGGGATGAAAAAAACTCCTCCCCCGAGGCACACTTAACCCCTTCAATGGTTCTTATGTCAGGTACGGAGTACCTGGAACCCGGGACATTATCCATTCCATTGGCACTGTACGTGGTACTTGCATTGCCCATGGCATCTGCACCGCCCGGGCCCTTTGGGGAACCTGTCTCCACAACCCTGGATTTTTCTCCAAGAAGGGCCACCACCTCATCCTGGATGAATTTTGCACCCATGGAAGAAGCCTTGGCCTTGTATGCCATTAAAACGGCATGGGCATCAAAATGACCGTCTTCGGGGCCAAAGGTGCCCGCTACAATGCCCTCTAAGTTTTCGTATATGGGATAACGCTCCTTTATCTTCTCCGGTGACCACCACTCCACCGTGCATCCCAGGTCCCTTTGCATGTCAAAGGCTCTTTTTGCGGCAGGTTCCATCTTTTCATCGTACAAAAAGAGATTACCCTCCCGGCGATAAAAAATTGCCGGCTTGACACCGTCAACAGCCATCTCATCCTCAAAATTTTCAAGAACCTCAAAGGCATACTGGGATATCTGCACATTTTCACTGAGGCTGAACTGTATCCTTGCATTGACCATGGAGAGGGCTGTGGATGCTTTTTCATAGGAGAGGTCCTTTTCTAGGACAACCACCTTCAATGAAGGCTCTGCCTTTAAAAGATGATATGCCGTGGAGGATCCCATTATTCCCCCTCCCATTATTATTACATCATGGCTGTTATTTTGTTTCATTACAGTTTTCCTTGTTGTTTTGGGCATATTTCATTTTTTATGTTGTAAATTTTATAATTTTGCATCTTTTTTGTAATTTTTTATTTCTCTTTTAACTGTTTTCAAGCGGCCCCGAAAAATTTTGTTTTGATTCTTTCAAAATGGAGGGTAAGTGCATTTTTTCTCATCTCAAAGGCCATTTTCGGGTCTTTTTTTGTAAATATATCCATGGCCAGTGCCAATTCATCCCCAAGGGCCTTCACCTCCATGTTCCAGTCACCGATATCCATGGTTTTGTACCAGAGACGAAAGGTCTGTTCATAAAGCTGCCGGAGCAGATCCTCTATAATCTTGTTGTTCAAAGTATTGTATATGACACTGCGGTATCCGGCATCAATTTCTGTCAGTTCTTTTTTCAGGGAATTCCGGTTTTTGGAAGTGATGTTTTTTTCCATAAGAGTGGTGCATTGATCTGCCAGGGATGCGATTGTATTAAGATGATGACCAGTCATATTTTCCGATGCAATGCGGCTTGCAAGCCCCTCCATCTCAAAACGGGCCCGGAATATGTTCATCATCTGCTGGAATTCGATCTCTGTGACCATGGTTCCAGTGCGGGGAATGACCTTGACAAGCTTTTCCCACTCAAGGCGCATGAAAACTTCCCTCATGGGGGTACGACTGACTCCAAACTCCCTGCCCAGTACATTTTCTTTAAGTATCTTTCCAGGTTCGTACTCAAGGAAGAGAATTTTTTCCTTAATTGTTTTGTAAATATTGTAATGCATTTGTTATTACCTCAGTTTAGGAATTGGGCACGTTTCTATGAAAGTCGTCCGTAGGGGCGATTCATGAATCGCCCCTACGGACTTTCATTGTTCGTTGTGTCCGCCAGGGTATGGCCGTTATTTAGAACCCATTCCTGAATTTACATAAAACCCTTATACGGAGCAGGGGCAAGTGTGGATTGAACATATTTGATCATGGTTATGAAATCAAATACGGGAAGTCCGGTTTTTTCATGCACCGCAAAGGCGTAAGGGGGAAGATCGCTGCACTCCAGCAGCACCGCTCCTATATCACGGTGGACATCCATGAGTTCCATGAGTACCTGGATAATTTCCTTCTCAATGATATCTGAATCCAATGAACCCTTCTCTTCGAGTACAGCTTCACGGAACTCCCGGCAATTTTCCATTCCTCCAATTACAATGTCTCTGTTTAGAACGCTTCCTGTATTGCTGAAATGTTCCGGGGTAAGGGCAGTGGCATCGGCACTTATAACCGCAATTTTTCTTCCCGGCGGAAGGATCTCTTTTATAAATGGAATCTGGATAAGGCTGGATAGAAACACCGGCACATTGACGGCTGCCCGGACCTGGGGCTGAAAAAGGGCCATGAAACCGCAGGCACCGGTTATGGCCCTTACACCTTCGGCTTCCAGCTCCTTTGCCGCATTTATAAAAGGTTCAAGAAGTGCCGGATCACGGCGGGTGAGTAGCCTTTCTATGGAAGCATCCTTGACAACCTTGTATCTGACCGGAAAATTGTAGGTGGTGGCATTGCCCACATTCCCTGGAATACAGGGATAGGTGGCATCAAGAATCAGGATACCCACAGCCTGGCCATACCAGCTCTGGGTTTTGGGGCCTGCATGGTAGAGTGTCATGGTGATTTCCCTTGAACCTATCCCCAAAAATCATATTAGGTACAATATATCCAATTTTTTAACTAAAATGCACAATATATTGTATTGCATGGCGTTTTTGGGATCGGTTCTTGATAAATGAAGTTTTCATGAAGTATATTTGTTAAATACCAAAAGAATATCATAAACATTTGATTTTCATACCACTGCACTTCCCTCATGTCAACATCCCTTTTCCAGACTGAAAATGTTTTTTTACAACGCCATAACAAATCTTATTGGCCACTGTTTTTATGCACATTGCAGGAAAAACAGGCCAGACATAAATTCTCAGGTGTTGTATTTCCTCCGGCGGATTCAGGTATGATATGATCGACATGCATTTTCAGACCACAATTATCTTCATCCGTCAGGCAATAAACGCATCGTTGTTGATCACGCTTCGCCAGAAGATCACGCAGTTCGGAAGAAACAGGCATCTTAATGTTTAACCGGTTTGAAAATGTTATGACCTCGTTGAGCCAGAATACGCCGTGCTTCTGCCTTGCATAGCATCATCTGCTGAGCCTCATCCATGAGTCTGTCCAATTCTGACTGCTCAGTTTCTGTTAACTCACGATGTTTTTGAGTTTCCGCCAAATTTTCTAAACGCATCTGCTGGGAATTGTTCATTACCGAATGGGCTATTTTCCAAAGCTGAATATCGTTTAATAATAAAAATTTTGCCAGAATTAACCGAAGATCAGGCGGAATATCAGATTCAAATGCAGGTAATAAGTAATTGGGTTTAATTAACTTACCCAAGCTCCCATGGCAAGCCTGTAATAAGTGGCTGGGGATGAGATG
>JADGBO010000193.1 GCA_015231465.1 Desulfamplus sp. | reverse complement strand
AAAAATTTCGGTACCTATAACACTTTCACATCATCGGGTCAACACCTGGGCAAAAATTTTTACAACATCGGATATGGAGCTGGTTCCCCCCGCAATTTACCGGCACAATGGAAATTCAGTGCATACTGCTTATTGACAGAAAATATAATTGATCTATACTTAGTGCCTCAACAATCGGTTTCTTGAAAACGGCCATGCCCTCAAGGGCAAAACGAAACATGAAAGAGTAAGCGGAGAGACTATGAAGCAAAAGTTCACGTTTGAAATTGATAAGGATAGAGACACTCTCATCCTGCATGAGGCAGGAGAGATGGATACAGGTTCCTTTGCCAATACCCATAGAGAGAGTTACAGTCTGGATGAGATGAGACAGGCATGTCTGGCCGGCCAGGCAGCGTTTATTGAAAAGATGAGGCGCAGAAATCTTTTCCCTCCCAATGATCTTTCAGTAAAGCTTTTTGAAGCTGCTGAAAAAATGCTCCAAGATGATGATACCGTCAAATTTATTGTTGAATATGACGATGTGGAGGCTCTTCCGACCTTGGAGGACGGCCGGACATCCTATGAAAGGGTTGATGAAGACAATGATGATGATGATGATGTTGAAATTGGAGATATTCTCAAGGATGATTCCGATGATCTCAGTGAAGATGACATAAAAGAGATAGATTCCGATGATGATACCCCAAGGTTCATGACCGATGATGACTCTGAACTTGAGAACTGATTACACGAGTAAGGGAACCCCCATGAAGAACAGAGTTAGAGAGATTATTTTGCATGCCGTGGAAAATGCCTTTGCAAAGGGACTTTTAAAAGCCGGAACAGTTCCGGAGATGGAGATTGAGACCCCCAGGCATGATCATCATGGAGATTTTTCCAGCAATGTGGCCATGGTGTCCGCATCTGTACAGAAAATGGCTCCGAAAAAGATTGCCCAGGCCATTGTCGATTCCATTGAGGATCCCGGAGGGATCATAGAGAAGATGGAGATTGCAGGTCCAGGTTTTATAAACATTTTTCTTAAAAAATCGGCCTGGTACCCTCTTCTCACGGCCATACACCACAAAAAAGATGCCTTTGGAAGATCAGACCTGGGCCAGGGCACAAAGGTACAGGTTGAGTTTGTCAGTGCAAATCCCACAGGCCCCCTTCACATAGGCCACGGCCGGGGAGCTGCTGTGGGGGATTCCGTGGGTAATATCCTTGCCTTTGCAGGTTTTGATGTCGAGAAGGAGTACTATATAAACGATTCAGGCCGCCAGATAAGAACACTGGGCCTTTCTGCATGGCTAAGGATATGCGAATTCCTTGGACAGGATATAAACTTTCCTGAAACATGCTACCAGGGTGATTACATACGGGATATTGCCCGGGAGATCATGGATGCCCTGGGAGATGTCCCCTGTCTGAAACCAGATCCTTCCCTTGATCCCGGGGATAACCATGAAGCCATATCCATGTGTGCAAAGTTTGCCGCAGAAAAGATACTCCGGGGCATAAGGGAGGATCTTTCGGATTTCGGGGTCACCTTTGACCGGTGGTTCAGCGAACAGTCCCTGTATGATGCAGGACGTGTGGATGATGTTATCAGCCATTACCGAAGTCTTGGAGTGATCTATGAAAAGGACGGTGCCCTGTGGTTCGCCACCGAAAGGTATGGTGATGAAAAGGACAGGGTGGTGGTGAGAAACAACGGTATCACCACCTACTTTGCATCGGACATTGCCTATCATATGGACAAGTTCCATCGCGGCTTTAACCGGGTCATAGATGTGTGGGGAGCCGACCACCATGGTTACATAAACCGTATCAAGGCCTCCATTGAGGCAGGAGGCGGGGATCCCGATAATTTCAATGTCATTCTGGTTCAACTGGTCAATCTTCTCAGATCCGGAGAGCCCGTTGCCATGTCCACCCGCTCCGGCGAGTTTGTCACCCTCAAGGATATTGTAAAGGAAGTGGGCAGGGATGCGGCCCGCTTTATATTTCTAAGCCGAAGCTATGACAGTGGACTGGATTTTGACCTGGAGGTTGCAAAGCAGCAGACCAGTGAAAATCCGGTATATTATGTGCAGTATGTCCATGCAAGAATATGTGCCATGCTCCTGAAGGCCTGTGAACAATCCCTTTTAACAGGTATGGATCAGATGGAGGATATCCCTTTTTTCACTCCCCATCTCCTTCTTCTTTGTGAACCCGAGGAGATGGCTCTCATAAAACTTCTGGCATCCTTTCCCCATGTGGTGGAAAAGGCCGCTGCCACACTCCACCCCCATGTGATCTTCACCTACCTCATGTCCCTGGCATCCCGGTTTCATGCATACTACAATCAGCACAAGGTGATCACCGATCACAGGGAGTTGAGCCTGGCCCGTCTCTTTCTTGTCTCGGCCGTGAAAATAGTTATCGGCAATGCCCTTGGCCTTCTTGGAGTCTCGGCACCGGAGAGGATGTAGAGGGGAGTCATGCCCGGTAGGTTGCTGAAATATTGCGGTCTGTTTTTTGTGTGTGCCTGGATGTTTTTCATGGGCATCCTCGTTGGTCGGGACAGATCCCCGGTTGATTTTGACACCGAGTGGTTTCAGAAGCGCCTGGCAGTTATTTTTCATCTCTCGGACAGGGAGCAGGTCTATGTGGAGAAGACCGAGCTGGATTTCTATTCCGCCCTTAAAGCAAACACCAGGGAGATGGATTTTGACTTGGAAGTCTCTTCCATGGATGTAAATTCGAGTTCAGGAGATGGCCGAACCCCTGGGACAACCATAAAGTATGGGACAGCCAGAGATCATGGGGAAGCCGGAGATCATGGGGAAGCCGGAGAGCATGGGGAAGGCGGCTCCGTTTTCCAGGGGATGGGAGCCGCTTCTGATATGGAAAGAGACACGGAAAGAGACAATGACAGGATCGCGAATATTTTTGATTCCTCCGGGGAGATTCAACTCAAAAAAAGCAGGAAAGCCATGACCCTGGAGCTGAATTCACAAAAGCCGCCCTCCCCTGCCCCCACAGTGGCCGCATCCATGAAACCGGCGGTTACGGCATCCATGAAACCGGCGGCTACGGCATCCATGAAACCGGCGGCTACGGCATCCACGAAACCGGTGGCCCCTCCGGGTACTTCATCCATGAAACACCTGCCTGCTCCCCAGGGTACAGTATCCATGAAACAGGCCGCTGCACTGAAAAACCCTGGGGCAGAAAAACAGGAGATCACCGTAAAAAAGTCCCCTCCCTCCTCCCAGGGCCAATCTCCGGATCATGCATATACCATTCAGCTTGCATCATATATAAACGAAGAAGATGCCCTGAGACAGATTGAAAAACTAAAATCCAAAGGTTACCAGGCATACAGGGACATTGCCCTGGTAAAGGATCGCACCTGGTTCCGGGTGAGGATAGGTTCCTTTGATACCATTTCCCAGGCCAATGACCGTCTGAGGGCTCTGGAAAAGGAGGGTGTGAAGGGGTTGGTTCTTCAGACCCGACAGTGAAAATTGAGAATTGAAAATTGAGAATTGAAAATTGAGAATTGAGAATGAATAATGAGGTACCTTAGATGAAGATTACACGTAAAGATGTGGAGTACATAGCACATCTTGCAAGGCTTGAGGTGGACGATCTGCTTGTGGACAAATTTGCGGATCAGATAGGCAGCATACTTGAATATATAGATAAGTTAAAGGATGCCGATGTATCCGGTGCCCAACTCATGTCCGGTGCCGCACTTCAGAGCAATGTATTCAGGGAAGACAAGGTTTTACCATCCCCGGGGCCCGGGGTCACCCTTGCCGATGCACCGGAACGGGAGGATGATTTCTACACGGTTCCCAGGGTGGTGGGATAACAGTTTAATGCATTTGGACAGGAATATAGATCTGTTATGAAATTACATGAGTTGACCCTTTATGAAGCAAGGAACGGCCTGGACAGAGGAGAGTTCTCTTCCATCGAGCTTCTTGAATCACTTCTTGAAAGAGTCCGGAGTCTGGATCCGGATATAGGGGCATATATCACAGTGGATATTCAGGGTGCCCAAAGGGCAGCCAGGGAAGCTGACAACCTTATTGCAGCAGGGGAGCGTCTCCCCCTTCTCGGCATTCCCATGGCTCTCAAGGATCTGCTTTGCACCAGGGGGATCAGAACCACCTGTGCATCAAGGATTCTTGAAAATTTTGTACCCCAATATGATGCCACGGTTGTTTCCATGCTTAAGAAGGCAGGAGCCGTCATAATAGGCAAGACCAACATGGATGAATTTGCCATGGGTTCTTCCACGGAAAATTCAGGGTTTCACATTACCAGAAACCCCTGGAACCATGACTGTGTTCCAGGGGGTTCCAGCGGAGGTTCTGCGGCAGCGGTGTCAGCACGCATGTGTACGGCAGCCCTGGGAACCGATACCGGAGGTTCCATACGCCAGCCAGCGTCCCATTGCGGTGTCGTGGGCCTGAAACCCACCTATGGAAGGGTCTCCCGCTACGGACTTGTATCCTATGCTTCCTCCCTGGATCAGATTGGGCCCATAACCCGGGATGTGAGGGATGCCGCCATTTTACTCAATGTCATCTGCGGCCATGATCCCCTGGACTCCACATCGGCAGACATAGCCCGCCCTGACTTTGAAGGTGTCATGGAGAAATTTGAACGGGACGGACCATCCCTGAAGGGAGTGAAGGCAGGTATCCCCAGGGAGTACCTTTCAGTAAAAGGACTTCATCCCCAGGTGGAAAAAGCCTTTGCCAATGCCCGGAAACACCTGGAAGATATGGGTGTGGAGATGGTTGACATATCCCTGCCCCAGACCGACTATGCCGTTGCAGCCTACTATGTAATCGCTCCCTCCGAGGCAAGCTCCAACCTGGCGCGCTTTGACGGCGTGCGATACGGTTTCCGGGAGACAGAGGCCCGGGATATCATTGATATGTACAAGAAGACAAAATCCAGGGGGTTCGGGCCCGAGGTCCAACGCCGCATCATTACAGGCACCTATGCTCTGTCCGCCGGTTATTACGATGCCTATTACGGACGTGCAACCAGGGTGAGATCAATGATAAGTGAAGACTTCTCAAGGGCCTTTGAGCAGTGCGACATCATAATATCCCCTGTGGCTCCCACACCTGCCTTCCGGATAGGTGAAAACGTGGATGATCCCCTGACCATGTATCTCACCGATATTTTTACCCTTTCCACCAATATGGCAGGACTTCCGGGCATTTCCGTGCCCTGTGGATTCTCATCCCAGGGGCTGCCCATAGGATTTCAGATAATGGCCCCCCGTTTTGACGAAATCTCCCTTATCAGGGCAGGATATGCACTGGAGCTGAGTCTGTCATTGGAAAAGAGATTTCCGGATATTTAGGAATCGGCACTGAATAATTTGCCCTTTTACCTCCCCTCCCCGGCCCCCTCTCCATGAATGGAGACGGGGTTGTGGGGTTTAGAAAGAGTATCTTCCCTCCCGGACCCACACCAACGGACCACACATCCAATTCACCAATTCAGGTTTAGAAAGAGTATCTTTCCTCCCAGACACTGGATTTACACTACCCCCAAAGAGCATCTTTTTAAGTTGAAAAATATCATCTTTCAAGGATGGTAAAAAAATATTTTTATGTTGACCAAATAAAAATTGTTTGTTATGAGAACTTTGATTGTGTGCAAGATACTTTTATCACTGCCCTGGTTCAAGAATATGCTCTACCTGTTCAGCCATATGCACTGTATGTGCTATTCTTAACCAAGCCGGTCCAGGGGACTTTGAACCGCTGGGATGTTTTTCTCCATGACATGGGTGTATATCTCGGTTGTTTTGACATCGGCATGGCCCATCAGCTCCTGAACCACCCGGATGTTCACTCCGTTTTCAAGCAGGTGGGTGGCAAAGCAGTGACGGAAGGTATGGCAGCTAACGGGCTTTGTGATTCCAGCCCTTTTAACGGCAGCCTTCACCGCTTTTTGGAGACCGGATTCAAGAACATGATGACGTCTCGTGTTCCCATTGGCTCTGGGATCCTTGCTTAGGGTCTTTGAGGGGAAAAGATATTGCCAATCTAAGGATTTGGAGGCATTGGGGTACTTACGGGCAAGGGCATGGGGGAGATACACTTCACCAAACCCGTTTTTCAAATCCTGATGATGGAGTTTTTCTACCGTCTCAACCTGATCGGTCATGGGTACATGGAGGGATTCCGGAAAGAGAGTGACCCGGTCCTTATCGCCTTTACCGGCTCGAACGTAAATCAGTCTGCGTTCAAAATCAAGGTCACGGATCCGCAGGCGGATGCACTCCATTAGGCGAAGGCCGCTGCCGTAAAGGAGCTTTGCCATAAAAAGATGAAGCCCCTGCATGTTTCCCAGCACACAGCTCACCTCGGCCTGGGACATAACCACCGGAGGTCGGCGGTGTCTTTTGGCACGGACAGCTTCAAGTTGCTCATCAATGGGGATGTCAAGCACTTTTTTGTATAGGAATACAATGGCATTGAGTGCCTGATTCTGGGTGGATGCCGCCACATTCTTTTGAACGGCAAGATGGGATAAAAAGGCTTCAATCTCTCTTTTGCCCATATCCCGGGGATGGGTTTTAGCACCATGGAATCGGATATACCTCATAATCCAGTCGCAGTAGGATTGTTCTGTCCGGTAA
>JADGBO010000192.1 GCA_015231465.1 Desulfamplus sp. | reverse complement strand
ATCCACTCCAAAAGCGAATTGATACCCATTGTAGTAGGTTTTGATCATATCAAGGGCTTCATCCCCCTTTTCAGGGTCCCATCCACAGCTCTTGACGATCCGGGTGGCCACATCACCCACTTCCTGTGGGGTAAATCCACATAAGGCGTTGAGTCTCGGGTGGAAGTAGATGTTCTCGGCAATGTTGTACCCGCTGGTAATGTCGCTCATCACCACCGGAGAGACCCCGGTGATGAAGACCCGGTCAAATCCCGTGGATGATGTGGATGATTTGACCGCTTTGAAAAGGGTTCGGAGAATGCCTTCATCATGCACCAGGGCACTGTAACGCTCCGGTCGGGTGTTACGCTCCACCCCCATCATGACGGTGTTGGCGAAATTGTCGTACTCATCAATCAAAAGGTAGATGGGCCGGGAAGTTGTTTTTACGGCAGACAAAAGGGATTCCATGGTGTTAAGGGCATCGTCGTAATTGATATTAACCTGGGGCAGCTCAAAGCCCTTATGGGTGTAGTGCCTGATGAAACTCTCAATTTTTCCATTGATATGGTTGAAAAGGGATCTCTGTATCTCTGCAACGGTTCCGGTGGGATTTACGCAGGAAAAATCCCACCTTAAGATGAAATAGCTGTTTCTATGTTTTGTGGGGTTTTTACCAATTTTGAGGGGGTCTGTTTCAGGAGAGTTGAATAAATGTAATGTGATAATTTCAAAAAAAGGAAGGGTTGATGTCAAAAATACTTTAATTTGTCACACCAATAACCAGCAAAAAATCGAGACCCAAGGAGATTAAACATGCCTGAGAAATGCCAAACCACCAGCTCTCCGGGAAGAGCTTGTTCAAAAATATCCCCAGGTACCCATAAAATATCCCCGGATACCCATAAAATATCCCCAGGTACCCATAAAATATCAGCCGATACCCATAGAATATCCACCGGTATCCATAAAATATCCACCGGTACCCATCTATATGCACTTTTCGGCAAACCTATCTCCCACTCCATGGGTCCCTTGGTCCACAATACCCTTCTTGATGATCTCTCCATTGACGGAGTTTACCTTGCCTTTGAAATTGATGACATTGCAAGGGGGCTTGATGCGGTAAGAACCCTTGGAATAAAAGGGATTTCAGTAACAATACCCCATAAGGAGTCAATCCTTGCCCTCCTTGACGAGGTTGACCCCATGGCCATGAAAATAGGGGCTGTAAATACTGTGCTTAATAAAAACGGCCGTCTGTTGGGCTTTAATACAGATTGTGATGGTGCTGTTGAACCCCTTAAAACAGTATCCCGGATAGAGAATCGGAATGTTTTGATTTTCGGGTCAGGAGGGGCGGCAAGGGCAGTGGCCTTCGGCATTGCAAGGGAGAAGGGAGATTTGACCATAATCAGCAGGGACCCTTTAAAAGGGAAAAACCTGGCAGAACAGACCGGCGGGAGACATATCTCATTTGATCAATTTTATGCCGACCCGTCAGAATCTGCCCGGGCAGATATTCTGATAAACTGCACATCCATTGGAATGACTCCCCATGTTAATGGAACTCCGGTCAGGACGGATTTTTTATTCAAGCTTATTGAAAGGAGAGGGCCTGATAAAGAGTATCCCTTGACAGTCATGGATATTGTCTATAATCCCCTCCATACAAGGCTGCTCTCCGACGCTGTCCAAAAAGGGTGCAGAACCGTTGACGGACTCTCCATGTTCATTCACCAGGGAGCTGCCCAGTTTGAGTTATTTACAGGGCATAGGCCATCTGCAGTGTTTATGCGGCAGATTTTGGAAAGCCGTTTATTGATGACTGACTACTGATTACTCACGGTTTAATATAACCACCATGGCGGCATTCCCCGCCACAATCGAAGCATGAAAGTCCCTGAACGGCGGGGACTTTCATATAAAAAAAGCAAGGATAACTCTACCATGAAGTCCATAAGCAAAAAAGAGCTGCGTGAAGTATCCATAAGAATACCTGGATCGAAAAGCATATCCCACAGGATGCTTATATGTGCATCCCTGGCTTCGGGGACCTCAACCCTTAAAAATCTTCTTGACAGCGAGGATATAAATCACACAATGTCCGCACTCTCCAGAATGGGTGCCGTCATAAAAAAAGAGGGCGGAAACAGGGAAAAACTCTCCGGCAAATTTAAGGAGAAGGATTTCAAGTACGGCGAAATCATTGAAGTGACCGGATTCAACGGCAAGCCCTGTCCGTTGACCGGCAAGGAGAATCTTCCCGGCCCTTTGTACCGGAGAGATATATCACCTCCTCCTTACCATGGGTCTGAAAATGAGATATACCTCGGCAATTCAGGAACCTCCATGCGGCTCCTTGCGGGCATAGCAGGTCTGGGGTCTGTGCCTTTTACACTCACCGGCGATGAAAGAATGCAGGAACGCCCCATGGGGGACCTCTTAGATGCCCTGGAGATGGCCGGAGTTCATGCACGATCCATTAAAGGGGACGGTACTCCTCCGGTTTTGATAAAAGGGGGAGGTGCCGCCGGAGGGAGCATCTCCCTGGACTGCTCCGAGAGCAGCCAGTATCTCTCTGCAATGCTCATGATGGGGGCACTGCTGCCCCGTGGTCTTGATATAACCCTTTCAGGAAAACTTGTATCAGCTCCCTATGTGGATATCACCATGAATATAATGGATAAGTTCGGTGTCCAGTCAAGGCGGATAAACGATGCCCTGTACCATGTTGACGGAGGGCAGTCCTATCTGCCCGGGGATCATGTCGTGGAGCCGGATATCTCCAATGCCAGCTATTTCTGGGCTGCCGGTGCCCTGGGGGGAAAGATGATCACGGTCATGGATATTGATGCCGGCTCCCTCCAGGGAGACAAGCGCCTGCTGGAGATATTGGCCATGATGGGGTGTGATGTGGTTTATGCTGCCCCGGGCATAGGGGTCAAAGGGCCTGGAAACGGCCATTCTCTAAGGGCAGTTGAGGTCGATATGTCAGATATTCCCGATGTGGTGCCCACCCTTGCGGTGGTGGCATCCTTTGCCCGGGGCACTACAAAAATTGTAAATATTGCCCATCTCCGGGAAAAAGAGTGTGACCGCATCTCTGCTGTGGTATCCCAGTTGAGAAAGATGGGTGTCCAGGCAGACGAGGGTGATGACTGGCTTTCCGTAACAGGAACCCACAACCATAGAGGGGCAGTGATTGAGACCTTCAACGACCACAGAATCGCCATGGCCTTTTCGGTTGCCGCTTCAAGGCTTGATGGCATGGTGATTGAAAATGAGAAGTGCGTGGCAAAATCCTTCCCAGGTTACTGGGAGAAATTTGAATCCCTTGGCCGATGATATAGTTTTCCAGATAATGAAATTGGCAACCATATTGTAGGGGCAGTCCCTTGCGGCTGCCCCCAACAATTGATTGGCTTAAATATTATTCCGGAAGTCTATATATCTGTTTGTAAGCGGGCAGGGATGCCCTGGGTGAAAAACAAAAACAAAGGAACATCTGTAATGTCTGGAAGTACTTTTGGAAAAATATTTCAGGTTACGACCTGGGGGGAGTCCCATGGCCCGGCCCTGGGAGTTGTTGTGCAGGGATGTCCTCCGGGCATTGCCATTGATGAGAATACTCTTCAGATATCCCTTGACAAGAGAAAACCGGGCCAGGGCGGTGCCACTGCCACGGCCCGCAGGGAGCCTGACACGCCTGAAATTGTATCCGGCCTGTTTGAAGGCAGGACCACAGGCACTCCCATCTGCATAATAATAAGGAACCAGGATGCCAGAAGCAGGGACTACTCCGGGATTGCCGATCTGTTCAGACCAGGTCACGGGGATTTCACCTACCATGCCCGTTACGGTGTGCGTGACTACAGGGGCGGAGGCAGGGCATCTGCCAGGGAGACCGCTGCCCGGGTCGCAGCCGGGGCCGTTGCCGAGGCATTTATCACCCAATCGGGTTATTCCATATCCATTGAAAGCATGACCATATCCCTTGGCGGCATTACCGCCGCAACAAGGGACCCTGCCTTTTCCAGGGAAAATTATCTGGAGTGTCCCGACAGGGAAGCTCTGGCAAAAATAGAAGAGAGAATAGATGCCGTCAAAAAGGCCGGGGACTCCCTTGGCGGAGTTTTGGAGATAACCGCCAGGGGGGTTCCGGCAGGTCTTGGGGACCCTGTTTTTGACAAACTTGATGCAGATATTGCAAAGGCCATGATGAGTATTGGTGCCGTCAAGGCCGTGGAGATCGGGGCGGGTTTCCAGGCGGCCATGTCAACGGGTCATGCCAATAATGACGAGATCACGCCATCGGGCTTTACAACCAATAACAGCGGAGGCATACTCGCCGGCATATCCAATGGCCGGGAGATTGTCGTGCGTGTTCATGTAAAGCCGATTCCATCCATCTCCAGGGAGCAGCGAACCATGGACATTCATGGCAATCCAAGGATTATATCCACCCGGGGCCGTCATGATATATGTGCCATTCCAAGAATAAACCCCGTATGCCGTGCCATGCTCTATCTCGTCATTGCGGATCACCTGCTGCGTTTTAGATATTTGTCAATACCGCATCAGGAATAAACAGGAAATAACTTAGCAATTCTCTCCCTCTCCATGCATGGAGAGGGCATAGGTGTGGTTTAGTCAAGGATATCCCGCAGGGTTTCGGCCAGCTCCTTTCGGGAAAAAGGTTTCATGATATACCCTTTTATGCCTATGTCTGCGGCTCGTTTTTCATCCACATGGCAACTGTATCCTGTGGAGAGGAGAACCGGAATATCCGGCCGGATGGCCATACATTTTTGTGCAAGTGATGTGCCGGTGAGACCCGGCATGGTATAGTCGGTCATCAAAAGGTCGTATTGGGATGGATTGGATTGAAACATCTCCAATGCTGTAGTGCTGTCGTTGAAGGATGTAAGTTTATATCCAAGACCCTCCAGCATGGTTCCTGCAAGTTTTTCAACAACCGGATCGTCATCCACAAGAAGGATGTGTTCGGTGCCTTTGGGGATATTGTCGGCCTGGTCAAAGGGGAACTCCTCTTTGGCCGCAGTATCTTCCATTTCAGGAAGATATATGGTGAAACAACTGCCTTTATCCGGGGAGCTGGTAACGGTAACTCCTCCCTTGTGGCTTTTTATGATACCCATGACCACCGAGAGCCCCATGCCGGAGCCCTTGCCAACATCCTTGGTGGTAAAGTAGGGGTCGAATATTCTGTCAATATTCTCTTCTTTTATACCGTAACCGCTGTCCTTTACCTGGATTCTTATATAATTACCGGGCGGCAGATCTACACCTGAACATGTAATGGAAGTTTCCAGTCTCTGGCTTGTGGTGGTGACAAAGAGTTCTCCACCATCCTCTTCCATGGCATGGGACGCATTGGTGCAGAGGTTTATGAGAACCTGATGTATCTGGGTGGGGTCTCCCATGATGGTGCCGATATCTGAATCAATGGAGTAGTCCATGCGGATTGTTGCAGGGATGGATGCCCGCATGAACTTGAGGGTCTCCTTGATTATGGGCACAATGTCAATGATGTCGAATTTCTGTTCCCGTTTTCGGCTGAACATCAGTATCTGATTGATGAGTTTTTTTGCCCTGAAACTTGCCTTCAGGATTTCGTGGGTCTTTTCGGTGTCGATTCCTGCCTGGATGAGATCATCCTGGATCAGTTCGGTGTAGCCGGTTATGATGGAGAGGAGATTGTTGAAATCGTGGGCAATGCCGCCGGCAAGGGTTCCCATGGCTTCCATCTTGGTGGCCTGGCGAAGCAGCCGCTCCTGATCTTTCAATTTCCGGTCGGTTTTAACTTTGTAAATGGCCATCTCTATGGCTGCCTTGAGTTCATACTCTTCAAAGGGCTTCAGGAGGTAACCAAAGGATCCCACGGACCTGGCCCTGTCGAGAAGTGCATCCTCGGCATATGCCGTTAGAAATATAACAGGAATCTCATGGTGGGAATATATTAGATCAGCAGCTTCAATGCCGTCCATTTTTCCCCTGAGCCGAATATCCATGAGAGCCACATCAGGTTTTTTTATTCGGGCTTCATCCACTGCCTCCTCACCGGATGTCACATTGGCTACTATGATATAGCCCATGTTTTCAAGGCTGCTCTTAATATCATCGGCAATGAGAACTTCGTCTTCTACAATCATGATTGTGGTGGGATATGTCATGGCGTGTTTTCCTTGGTAAATGGGGAGTAATACGGCGTGAATCGCCAGCCCAAAATCTCTGATCTCTTATCACTGATGGCTGATCATTGACGGCTTATCATTGATGGCTGATCACTGACGGCTGATCATTGATGGCTGATCACTGACGGCTGATCATTGATGGCTGATCACTGACGGCTGATCACTGACGGCTTATCATTGATGGCTGAAGATTGATGGCTGATTACTTATTACTGACAGCTCTAATCGGCATCCTTCATTTATCAGTTTACACTTTTCAGGAGGGTATGCTTATTTTTCAAGGTTTATGCTCCAAAAAGTGTAAAGTAGTTTCGGGTGCATATGAAGGATGCCCAGATTTTGAAGAATTTTGGCATAGAGTATACTTCAATTCAAACCCATCCCCTCCAATCCTCAAAAACTAAACCTCTTTTCAATCTGCAAATCTTGATTATTAAACCCTTAATTATTAAACCATTGATTTGGACTGCCATATCTGTTAGATAAGTCGGTTCAAAAACAGAGAATCTTAA
>JADGBO010000191.1 GCA_015231465.1 Desulfamplus sp. | reverse complement strand
TGCCTCCCTTACAGAGGAGTTTATCCGTGAAAGAGAGGAAAAAGAGGAACTGGAGCATGAGATTGAACAGAGAAGGCAAGAGTTTGATACCAGGGTTGCCTCCCTTACAGAGGAGTTTATCCGTGAAAGGGAGGAAAAAGATGAGCTCAATAAAGAGATTGAAGTGATAAGGGAGGAGATAGATAGACTCAATGATGAAATTATCTCTTTTGATCGAATCAGGAGTGAGATGCAGTCTGCTTTTGATAAAAAACTCCAGGAATCCCTGACCATTCAGGAAGAGTTGAAGGCTGCCCGGGAAAAGCTTGAAATTGCAGGGGAAAATTTGAAAACAGAACTTAAATACCTTGGGGATGAAAAAGAGGAGCTTCAGCATGATTATAACAGCCTTGCAGCGGAAAAAGATAAACTTGGGGAAGATTATGAAAATCTTCTGTCTGAAAAGGAGACTCTCTTAAGTGAGAATATTCGCCTTGCCAGTGAAAACGGCCGGCTTGCAGCGGAAAAAGGCATTTTTGAAAAGAGAATCTCTGAAATTGATAAAATAAGGGATGAACTTGATCTTGCCGTTGCCGAAAATCAGAGCTTGAAAATGGAGAATGGCAATCTGGAAAAACAGATTCGTCAGATACGTTATGAAAAAGGTGCTGCCGAGAAAAAAGTTGAGGAAAAAATAGAGGAGTATTCCACGGAAATAGCCCAACTTCAGGAGATGTATCGCGATAAAGATCATGAGCTGAAGGTCATGAGACAGGAATATGCCGCATCCCTTTTCAATCAGATCAACTTCAACTCAGGGGGTACCCGCATAGCCGGGGATGCCATCCATGTGCTGACCCAGCTCGGAGAGTTCCTTTCCCAGCACAATGATTTGAATATACAGGTGGCGGGCCACGCCGACAATGAACCAATCTCCCTGGAATATGTCAATAAATACCCCAGCAACTGGGAACTTTCCGCTGCAAGGGCTGCGGCGGTCATAAACTATCTCTACTCCCAATTTGAAATTGCTCCGGATAGAATGGAGCTTAAAGCCTACAGTTTCCATAAGCCTGCATACCCCAATGATACAGAGGATGGTCGTAAGAAAAACCGCAGGGTAGAGATATTTCTGAAGCCTGATGCCATTCAGTAATCAGTAGTCATTGGTCAGACATCAGTAGTCAGCCGTCCGTAGTCAGCCGTCCGTAGGGGCGATTCATGAATCGCCCCTACTTTCATTGTTCGCTGTGCCCGGTCAGGGCATGGCTGTTTTATAGAAAATTCCACGTTTTCCAGGGACTGATATTATTTTTCCCTCCTTTTCCAGGCTTGATATATATTTGCCGATCTCATTGACATGGGTGCCGAGAACATCTGCCAGATCTTTTACAGTGCATGGTCGTCTATGGATGGTCTCCATGATGGCGGATTCCATATCCAGGCGGTATGATCCGATCTCCTTTCTCTCCTTTACTGCGGCAATTATTTCAATTTTCATCCCATTTCCCCCCAATGCCGAAGCTGTTGACTTCAGCTCTTCAAGGGATGCCGCCCTGATTCCCTCAACAGCCCCTGGCCTGTCAAGGGTGTTGAGCTGTATCACATCAGGAGCTATACCGACACAGACATCCTTTAAGGCGGCTATATCTTCCGGTGAATCGTTTATGCCAGGGAGAACAAGTATCTCCAGGGCAAGTTTTCCGGATTTATCACCCTTGCCAGGACTCATATTTTTTCCATGAAATTTTCTGTATTCAAGGCTGAAATCCATAAGACCCTGGATATAGCCCCCAAGATCAATCCCCCTGTGGGGACGGTTCACCATCTCAAATGCCCGGGGCAGGGCCGCATCTAAGGAGGGCATGACAAGATCGGCCTTCATGAGTTCCCTGGGAACCCCGGGGGTGCCCAAAAGGGTACCGTTGGTCAAAACCGCAACGGATAAATGTGGTTTGCGGCTCTTTATGAAATCCAGCACATCACCGATTCTGCTGTTGAGGGTAGGCTCCCCGGAACCTGAAAAGGTTATGTAATCGGGCTCAGGATGATTTGCAAAGTAATGGTCAAGCTCTTTCACAACCCCGTTAAAGGGAACATATTCCCTCCTTTCAAGTGTGCATAGAGTGGTTTTGCCGCACTCACAGTATATGCAGTCAAGGGAGCAGATTTTGTGGGTAACCATATCAACACCAAGGGAGATTCCAAGGCGGCGGGAAGGCACCGGCCCAAAAAGATATTTGTACATTATTATCCTGCCTTTTATGAACTCAAGAGTTATAAATTCTCATATATGCCACTATAGACTCGGCGCTCGATGGTTTTTAAAAGCAAATAAGAGAATACAAAATGCAAATAATGGCAATAATAAAAAGTGCCTTTTCAAATCAGTATTTCCTGTTATAATGATGAAAGGCATAAAATTCAAGGTATCTTTCAAGCATGTTTGCCTTTCTGATCCCACCTCCTTCGATTGTGAGTCAACGGATAGATGATATTCCACTACTGTTATCAATGTTGATGGTCAAAAAATGAGCAATCGAAAATGTCAGATTTTGACTCCTCAGGTTAAAGCAGATTTGAGTGATGGATTGGTAGCGTATTATTGAACCGATCCCAAAAATCCAAAATCTGGAGTCAGGGAGGCATGCCCATTAGTATTTTGGCGGCCAAAGCCAGCCTAAAAGTATTTTTGGGATAGGCTCTTCTTATTTTTTGAGATTATGAGAGCAGCTTTGACTAATGAATAAGATTGAATTAGAGACCTTGTCAGAGACAAGGATCAGAGAAGCAGAACTATTGCTCAATAATGACGAGTTTGCAGGGGCGTATTATCTTGCAGGTTACTCTGTTGAATGTGCTCTTAAGGCTTGTATTTGCAAACAAGTGAAGGAATTTGACTTCCCAAACAAAAAGTTGGCTCAAGACAGTCACACCCATAAACTTAAAGATTTAGTTGGTGTCGCAGGGCTGAAACAAAAACTCAAAGCTCATGAAGAACAAAATGAATCTTTCAGATTGAACTGGGCGGTTGCTAATGACTGGAATGAGTCCTCTCGATATGAAGTAAATATTGAGAAAACTAAAGCAAGTGACTTGATTGAAGCAATTACCGATAATGAATCAGGAATTTTACAATGGCTCAAGAAATTTTGGTAAGCGAAAGTCTTACAGCGGATATGATCAGTGCCGGAGAATCTCTTCTCAAGAAGTTAGACAAAACTGATGCTAAGGTTTCAGCAACTTTTTGGCTTTTTTCCCCAGAAGAAAGGTCATGGAAGTTATTTTTTTCGTCAGAATTAGTAAAGTCTGAAGGCCCAAAAAAATACTATAAAAAAATAGTTGATGCATTAAAAACCTTTAAAGAGCAAGAAAACACAATTTCATTAAATGATATAGGCGTTACTGACAATTCGGATAAGATGTTTTTGTTGCTTTCAAATGAGTTTCATACTGGTCAAAAAATTCTGAAAAAACGGATTCATAGAGAAACAATTAATGGTTATTTTATCGAAGATGCCTATATCTACAGAATAAATCTGCATACATAATGGGCATAATGGAAGCCATGTTGAAATTTGGCTGAATCCGGGATCGGGTTAGTTCGTAGGATGTTTGCATAACTGGTTACCCGAAAGTTATCGACTAATGATTGCACAACATTTCAGTCGAGGGGACGCCGTGAACGGGAGTCGTTTTCCGCGAAGGCTGTTGGCGGCACCGCTCACTTCGGCGTTAGGAATTGAAAAAACAGGAAATTCTAATTATACAAATTATGGAGGCTTTAAAATGTCCAAAATTTTGATCATCGGTGCCGGAGGCGTGGGCAGCGTCACCACCCATAAATGTGCCCAACTGCCCGAAACATTTTCCCAAATAGTTCTGGCAAGCAGAACAAAGTCAAAATGCGATGCCATTGCCCAGAGCGTCAGGGATCGCACCGGCCGTACCATAGAGACCGCAGCCCTGGATGCGGACAATGTTGAGATGACAACGGCTTTTCTTGAAAAGATAAAACCGGACATAGTGGT
This sequence comes from Desulfamplus sp., assembly GCA_015231465.1. Lineage (GTDB taxonomy): Bacteria > Desulfobacterota > Desulfobacteria > Desulfobacterales > Desulfobacteraceae > Desulfamplus. The sequence continues at coordinate 2,729 of JADGBO010000191.1, read as the reverse complement.
AAACCTTGCCTTGCCCTACCAGGATCTCCCAATAATGGATGCCTGCCTTGATGCGGGCATAGACTACCTGGATACAGCCAACTATGAACCCCCGGACCAGGCAAAGTTCGAGTATAAATGGCAGTGGGCATACAGGGAGAGTTTCAAGGACAAGGGAATCATGGCCCTTCTCGGCTCCGGATTCGACCCGGGAGTCACCAATGTCTTTTGTGCCTGGGCCCAGAAACACCATTTTGATGAAATCCATGAACTGGACATCATAGACTGCAATGCCGGAGACCACGGCCAGAGCTTTGCCACAAACTTCAATCCGGAAATCAACATCAGGGAGATAACCCAGCCCGGGAGATTCTGGGACCATGGCGAGTGGGTGGAAACAGACCCCCTGTCATGGTCCATGAAATACGATTTTCCGGAAGGAATCGGCCCAAGACAGTGCTATCTCATGTACCACGAAGAGCTGGAATCCCTGGTACTCCATCTCCGGGGACTTAAACGGGCCAGATTCTGGATGACCTTTTCCCAACAGTACCTGACCCATCTGAGGGTTCTGGAAAACGTGGGCATGACCCGCATTGATCCGGTGGACTACAACGGCACACCTGTGGTTCCCCTTAAATTTCTCAAGGCCGTACTTCCCGAACCGGCATCCCTTGGCCCGCTTACAAAGGGCAGAACCTGCATCGGCTGCCTTCTCAAGGGCCTCAAGGACGGAAAGCCCAAAACCCTGTATGTGTATAACATATGCAGCCATGAAGAGGCCTACGAAGAGGTGGGTTCCCAGGCCATATCCTATACCACCGGGGTTCCGGCCATGATCGGTGCCATGATGATGCTTGAAAAGAGATGGCACAGACCCGGTGTCTGGAACATGGAGCAGTTTGACCCGGATCCCTTCATGGATGCCCTGAATCGTTATGGCCTGCCCTGGAAGGCTGTGGAGTGAATAAGAACATGCTCGGTGAATCAGGAATTTCGTCTCATTCACACTTAATGCCCGGGAATGAACAAAACAAAATTAAAGCCGGGAACAGATTGAATTTCAATCCTGACAGCATTGCGACTCCATGCTTTGTGGTGGATGAAAATCTCCTTGTAAAAAATCTCGACCTTCTCCTGTTGGTAAAAAAAAGGGCAGGATGCAAAATACTTCTTGCCCTTAAGTGCTTTGCCATGTTCCGGGTCTTTCCCCTGGTGGGTGAATACCTGGACGGTGTCTGTGCCAGCTCCCCCCACGAGGCAAGACTCGGCAGGGAGGAGTTTAAAAAAGAGGTTCATACCTTTGCCGCGGCCTATTCGCCCCGGGACATGGAAGAGCTTTGCCGTACCTCGGATCATCTTATCTTCAACTCCTTTTCCCAGTTGGAGGGCCTGAAGCCCATCATTGACCAACAATCACGGAGACTTGAAAGGCGGATTCATCTTGGTATCCGCATCAACCCGGAACACTCCGAGGGCACAACCCCTCTTTACGATCCATGCTCCCCCGGGTCCCGGCTGGGTGTTAGAAGGGAAAATTTCAGAACCGACATGATGGATGGCCTGGCAGGGCTTCACTGGCACAACCTCTGCGAACAGGATGCCGACTGCCTGAAAAGAACCGTGGAAGCTGTGGAATTGAGGTTTGGAGATATTATTCCAAAAATGGAATATGTAAATTTCGGAGGAGGCCACCACATCACCCGCCCGGGGTACGATATTCCCCTTTTAATCAGGACGATAAAGGAGTTTAAAAAACGCTGGGGCGTGGAGATATATCTGGAGCCCGGGGAAGCCGTGGCCCTCAATGCCGGATTCCTCGTGGCAACGGTTCTCGATATAATAGATGGAGAGGATATGAAGATTGCCATCATGGATGCCTGTGTACCCGCACACATGCCCGATGTCATGGAGATGCCCTACAGACCCGGCATAATCGGGTCGGCAGAAGCCGGTGAAAAGGCCCACACCTACCGCATCGGGGGCCTGTCTTGCCTTGCCGGAGATGTTGCCGGAACATACTCCTTTGACGAACCCCTTGGGGTGGGTTCAAAGCTTATCTTCACGGACATGGCCATCTATACCATGGTTAAAACCAATACATTCAACGGTGTGAAACTTCCATCCATTGCCCTTGTGAAAAGGGGGGATTGGGGCATTGAAATGGTGAGGGAGTTTGGATACGAAGATTTCAAATCCAGGCTCTCCTGAGTCTCCTTACGATATTGCCGCAGCATTCAAATTATGTAAACTGAATACTAACTCAAGAGTCGTAAGTTCTCCCATACACCCCCATATATTGTACTTTAAAATTTCCAAAAAATACTATGTGTGGTGGTCAGTCAGAGAACTTATGACTGACGAGATACTAAGTAATAGGGTTTAATTAACTTACCCAAACTCCACCTCTCCAGTCATGGAGAGGGGTTTGGGGGGTGAGGTGAATGGGCAAGTTATTAAAAATCAATTCCTAAGAGTATAATTGAAATGTATAATAATATAAAGCGTTATCCAAGAGAAGAGATATATCTCATTGACGGCACTGCCTATCTACACCGGGCATTCCATGCCATAGGCAGCCTGACCACTTCCGGCGGAGTTCCCACCAATGCTGTTTACGGCTTCACAAACATGCTTCTGAAACTTGTCAGGGAGCGGGAACCCCATTACATCGCCATGTTTTTCGACATGAAGGGCCCGAACTTCCGTCATGAAATATATGATCAGTACAAGGCCAACCGTCCCCCCAT
>JADGBO010000190.1 GCA_015231465.1 Desulfamplus sp. | reverse complement strand
TCAAGGAAACCCCTACTGTCACGAAGTGCCGTAGGGGTAGTTGAGAATAATCTCCGCATAAATGATGTTTTAAATGTTGAAAAAAAAAAGCGTGGTATAGTTACCACGCTTTTAATTTATCAGATTACTGATTTTTTTAAACCCTGCTCCATTGTCCAAAAAACACCCTGGTCCTCTTCTGATTCTACTTTCTGAATTTTCCTGAGTTCTATTTCCTGAATTCTACTTTCTGCATTTTTCTGAATTCTATTTCCTGAGTTCTACTTTCTGCATTTTTCTGAATTCTATTTCCTGAGTTCTACTTTCTGCATTTTTCTGAATTCTATTTCCTGAGTTCTACTTTCTGCATTTTCCTGAATTCTATTTCCTGAGTTCTACTTTCTTAATACTTATTGTTCTAATTGTGAAAATTCCAATATATGGTGGGCCCACCTGGATTCGAACCAGGGACCGACCGGTTATGAGCCGGTGGCTCTACCAAGCTGAGCTATAGGCCCTTCTCAAAAAGAACTGGATGATTATATCTATTTTTATTTCAATGTCAAGTAAAGATCTAAGTTTCTATAAAACAAAATCTATGGTATCCCTGATCTCTTTTAGATTTGGTCAAGTAAATATCTAAGTTTCTATAAAACTCTTAAGTTTTTTGCTTCTTGTGGGGTGTCTCAGCTTTCTCAGGGCCTTGGCCTCTATCTGTCTTATCCTCTCCCTTGTGACGGTAAAATCCTTGCCCACCTCTTCCAGGGTGTGATCGGCTTTCTCGCCTATTCCGAAACGCATACGAAGAACCTTCTCCTCCCTTGGAGTCAAAGTGGCAAGCACCTTTCTGGTCTGCTCGGCCAGATTGAGGTTTATTGCAGCCTCCGAGGGCAGGGAGAACTTCTTGTCTTCAATAAAGTCGCCGAGATGGCTGTCCTCCTCCTCCCCTATGGGGGTCTCCAGGGAGATGGGTTCCCTGGCAATTTTCAGAACCCTGCGAACCTTATCAAGGGATATCTCCATCTTTTCGGCAATCTCTTCAGGAGAAGGCTCTTTACCCATCTCCTGTACCAGATATCTTGATGTTCGAATAAGCTTGTTGATGGTTTCAATCATGTGGACAGGAATACGAATGGTCCTGGCCTGGTCGGCAATGGCCCGGGTTATTGCCTGACGGATCCACCAGGTTGCATATGTACTGAATTTATAACCTCTTCGATATTCAAACTTGTCCACAGCCTTCATGAGACCAATGTTCCCCTCCTGAATCAGATCCAGAAACTGGAGGCCCCTGTTGGTATATTTCTTGGCAATGCTCACCACCAGTCTGAGGTTGGCCCGCACAAGCTCACTCTTGGCCTGCTTGGCCTGCCGCCGCCCCCTGTCAATGCCTTTGACAACTTTTTTCAGTGTGGAAGCATCACCCTTTACAAGGTCCTTTTTCTCTTCAATCTGGGCCACGATACTTGAGAGGTCACCATGGAGAGAGCGACATTGCTGTTCCGATATATCGGAATGCTCCAATGCCCATTTGACGAATTCATCCTCATAATCAAGGGCATTGCACATATCATCCCTTCTGGCCTTGAAGGTCATGGCACACCGCTTGATAAGGGTGTCCATCACATCAAACCATTTAACGTGATCCCGGATCCTCTTTTCAATGTCGTCCACAATGTTGTTTTCAATACGCCACTCCTTGAGCAGCTCATAAATTTCATCATTACGGCTTCGAATATCGCCATTTAGTTTCCTGATCTGATGAGGCTCCAGGCCGCCGACCAAAATCTGGTCCCGGCTCTTCTGATTTCTCTCATGTATGATGCGTATTTGGGCAAATGTCCTGAGTACCTTCTCCCGTCTGACACCTTCATCTGTACTGCCGTCGATATCATCAATATCCTTTAGAAACTGCTTAAGGGGCATACGCCTTGCTTCAATTCGTTCTCCCTTGGCCAGCAGGAATGCAACCGCAAGGGGGGTTGTGAGCATGGCTTTGAGTATCTCATGCTCTCCCACCTCAATTTTTTTCGCTATTTCAATCTCCCCTTCCCTGCTTAGAAGCGTTACCATCCCCATCTCCCGCAGATACATCTTGACGGGATCCGTGACGGTTCCAAACTCCATGTCAGCGTCGGTTCCCTTTGGCGTGAAAATTTTTCTTTTTATCTTAATTACATCGTTGGAAGATATATCCATGGGGACTTGTTCCTTGGTATCCAAATCATTAGTGAGACTTTTGTCAACATCCATAAGATTGCCACCATAACCCGCCGGATGATCTCCAGAATCTCCTTCATCATCCGAACTTTCTTTTCCATTTGGCATTCCATGGGACAGAGTACTTCCTCCAGGTGATCCAATGCCTACCGCGGACGATACTGCCTTACGCATCTCCTTCTCCATGTCAACAAGGGCAATTCCCATCTCCTTGAAAATCAATAGTATATCATCAAGTTGATCTGAAGATTTCAAGTCATCAGAAATTGCTTCATTGATTTCGGCATATGAGAGATAGCCCTCTTTTTTTCCCTTTGCTATCAAAAGCTTCAACAACTCCTTTGAAACAGCTTCGTCTCCTCCGGATTTAACCGATTCTGCTGCCATAAAAAACGCCTCCCCCAGGCTTTGTGGTTACTCATATCCTCGCAATTTCCTGATCTCCATCTGTCTCTGCCGGAGCAGATCCAGGGGCAGATCATTGCCATTACACGACTCTTTCTCTTTTTGTCTTATCTCATTGATAAGGCTGTTCTCATACTTCTTCCGTATCCTCACGATTCGATTCATGAGGCAGGCCGCCTTTTCTGCAATATCCTCCCCCCCGATAACCTCCATCATGGCAAGGGATGCAATAAGCTCACGATCTTCATCCCTGTCGGCCAGAGCCATGACATCAGAAGCCACATGCTGGACATCTCCTGCCAAAACAACCTTTATAACAAGCCCGGCAAGGCTCTTAAGGCGATCCGAAAAAAAAGATTCAACTACCTGCCGGTTTTCTACATCCTCCACAATCCCGGGGAACTGGATCATCATGGATATCATCTGGGCCTCCCTTTTCTCGGTACCTGCCGCACCTGGAAAACCGTAATGGGGCCCGTCAGCAGCTCCCATGACCGGATATCCATCCTCACCCCTGGAGTACTCCATGGAACAGGAGGCCGGTACACCGGACATGGGAACGGCAGGAGTTCGCATGTCTCCTCCCCGGAAGAGCGTTTTTCCCTGAATGCCCATGGCCTTTTTTCCCTGAATGCCCATGGCCTTATTACCCTGTTCATGGACAATTTGAGCCACCTTGTCAAGGAGAGCTTTTTCATCAATCCCGATACGATGGGCCAGCTCTCTTATGTATAGTGACCTGGCAGCACTGTCGCCAACCCCTGCAAGGTAAGGAGCCATATCCCCGATAACAGCCATCTTTCCCTCAATGGAGAGGCCATGAAGCTCTATTGACCTGCCGGTGAGAAACTCCATTATACCCATTGCATCACCGGCTGCACTTTCAAAGGCATCCCTGCCGTATTTTTGGAAAAAAGAGTCTGGATCATGGCCTTTGGGAAGAACCATGATACGTGCATCCACTCCTTCATTCATGAAGAGTTCGACACCCCTTGCGGCAGCATTGACACCGGCGTTATCCGAGTCGAACAGGAGAATAATCCTTGATGCACAGCCCTTTAAAATCCTGACATGATCCGTTGTCAATGCGGTTCCAAGGGTTGCGACACAATTTTTTATACCGCCCTGGAACAGGGAGAGGAAATCAAAATACCCTTCTACAATATAAACACTCCCCTTCCCACGGCAATAGTGTCGTGCGGCAGAAAATCCGTAAAGTACTTTTCCCTTGCTGTAAACAGGAGTTTCCGGTGAATTGAGGTATTTGGGCATGGCATCATCCATTACCCTGCCCCCAAAGCCTGCCACCTGCATATTCATATCCACAATGGGAAATATTATCCGGTTTCTGAAACGATCATAGTATCCACGGCCATTATCACGTTTAAGAACAAGTCCGGATGCCTCGGCAACGCTTTTCGAAAGCTTCATTTTCCTCAAAAGCCCCACCGCGGACTCCCAGGCATTCGGTGCATAGCCCAGGGAAAAATATTCCATGGTCTCCTTTGTAATCCCGCGTCTTTCAAGGTAGAGCCTTGCGTTACGGGCACCTGGACCGTTGTCAAGTTGATCCTTGAAAAAATCCCGAACCTTTGCGTTGACCCTGAAAAGTGTCTCTTTTAACGCCATTTTTCTTTTACGGGACGGATCAATATCGGCTGTCTCAAAAACGATGCCGTATTTTCCGGCGAGCATGGAAGCTGCTTCCGGAAATGAAAGACCGTGATATTTCATTATAAACGAGAATGCATTTCCACCGGCACCGCATCCAAAACAGTGAAAAATCCGCTTCTCCGGACTCACGGAAAAAGATGGTGTCTTTTCGGAATGGAATGGACATAGGCCGAAGTAATTTCTCCCGGATCGTTTCAATGTCACAGCATCGGATATGATATCAACAATATCCGATACATTGAGTATCTCGGTTATTTTATTCTCAGGAATATACATGAAATATTATAGAACACCTTTCATCATGCAGGCCCTTGAGTGTCCGGACGCTGTTGGAATATACATGAAATATTACAGCACACCTTTCATCATGCAGGCCCTTGAGTGTCCGGACGCTGTTGGAATATACATGAAATATTACAGCACACCTTTGCTGGAGAGATGTCCTGATATCCGGTCGTCAATGATAGATGCCGCCTTCATGGCCCTTCCCAGGGCCTTGAAGATAGATTCAATGATATGATGTTCATTTTCTCCATAAAAGACGTTGATGTGAAGATTCATGCCCGCCTGGACAGAGAGAGCCCGGAAAAACTCTTTGGCAAGCCACGCATCAAAGGGGCCGGAAGAGCGTATTCCGGATGGAATGTTGTAAACCAGATAGGGACGGTTGGAAAGATCGACATTGACCCTTGCCAGGGCTTCGTCCATTGGCACAGTGCCTTCTCCGTAACGGCATATTCCCTCACGGTTTCCCAGGGCCGTGGAAAAAAGAGAGCCAAGAACAAGCCCCACATCTTCCACCGTATGGTGATAATCAACATCAAGGTCCCCCCGGGCAGTGAGGGTCAGGTCAAAAAAACCATGCACCGTAAAAAGAGTCAGCATGTGATCAAAAAATGGAATTCCTGTTCTAATATCAGGGGTTCCGCTACCCTCAAGCAAAAGTAACCCCTCAATTTCTGTCTCTTTTGTTTTCCTTATAAATGTTGCCCTTCTATCCTTGGGAAGCATGTAAAAAAATCCCCTTGCAAAAAATATATGAAAAGATTAAAGTGATTATAGTTTTCGAGACAATGTAATTTGCTTGACAGTCAATCACCCCTAAGTACTTCGTGATCGTAGGGGCTTGATGGGTGACGATCAAGATAAAATCTCCCGGTGTCGGACCAGGTGTCCAGAGCCAGAAAATGTCCGAAAACAGAGCATCTGTTTTTAATTTATAAATTTTATTAGAATACAGTTGCTTCTCCACCAATGTCAATTATTTTTTTCAAAGGTGATGGGATGAATATATCAACAAGACCATATGAAAACGATCTTTATGGTCATGCCAGCTACTCATCCAGAGGCAGTACACCTCCCTACTCCCAGAACCAAAGCACTCCATACCAAAATATTCCATTGACAACAGGTGATGTCCGGAACATTCCGGCATCACCACAACCACTGCCCCGGGATGAACTTAATCAAATTTCAACAATCAGCCCGGCAACCAATCCTGCCTACGTAGTAACCGTCCAAGGCAGGGAACGATATTCCATACCAGCCACACCTTACGGGTTTGAACGATCCTCCATACCAGCCACACCTTACGGGTTTACACAATCCTCCATACCGGCAAGACCTTACGATACAAACACCCATCAAATACCAGGTAAAGAAGAGATATCCCAAGACAGCACTGCCCCAGGGGGAATAGGGCAAATAGATGGTGCCGGAAGAGTCAATGCCGCCGAAGACTCCGTCAGTAAGGCTTATAATAACCCCGCAGAAGGATTATTAAACGGTCTGACGGAACAGGATATCAGACTCCTCACAGAACTCCAGAAGACAGATACCGAGGTCCGGGCCCACGAAATGGCACATATTGCAGCAGGAGGTCAATATGTCACTTCAGTGGCAAAACTTGAATTGAGAAAAGGGCCCGATGGCAGAAACTATGCTGTGGGAGGAGAAGTATCCATTGACACATCTCCCATCCCAGGGGACCCCAGGGCCACCGCTGAAAAGATGCGTCAAATCCAAATGGCCGCACTTGCTCCTGCATCGCCATCCAACCAGGACAGGAAAGTAGCTGCAAGAGCCGCCGCACTTGGTGCAAAGGCAATGTCGGAGCTGATGCTTCAGCAGACAAAAGAACGTACCTCGGACAATGAATTTCAAGCTTTCGGGAACAGGCAAGCCGCTGACAGCTACTCCAGGATCAATGGGATGCCCCTGGAAAGTCAAAAGTTCAAAACCAGCATTTATGCGTGACTCCACCTTTTGAAGCAAAATCCCCTCCACTTCATGGAAGCAAAAAGCCCTCGTAATCTTATAAAGATCACGCAGGGCTTTCCATCCATCAGTTAACAGCTTTCATGCTTCGTTGTGGCAGATGAGTCTGCCATGGTCGTTATAATTATTTATCAATTATCTATCAATTATCAATTATCAATTATCAATTATCAATTATCAATTATCAATTATCAATTAT
>JADGBO010000018.1:20373-25909 GCA_015231465.1 Desulfamplus sp. | reverse complement strand
ATGGAGACCACATGAGTACTATTATTACAAGATTTCCTCCCAGCCCCACCGGCTATCTTCATATAGGTGGGGCAAGAACCGCACTTTTCAACTGGCTCTATGCACGAAAGACAGGAGGAAAGTTTGTATTGAGAATTGAAGACACCGACCAGGCAAGATCCACAAAGGAGTCCGTGGATGCCATTTTGGACTCCCTTGGATGGCTGGGAATCGACTGGGATGAAGGTCCCTTTTTCCAGAGTGACAGATACGATATATATAAAGAGTATATCCTTAAGCTCGTGGATTCCGGTCATGCATATTACTGCGACTGTTCCCAGGAAGAGGTTAATGCCATGCGTGAGGAGGCAAAGGCCGCAGGGAGAAAACCCATGTACAGCGGCAGATGCAGGGAGCTTCGAAAAGAGGGGGGACCAGGTATGGTTGTACGCCTTAAATCACCAAGGACGGGAAGCACGGTGGTTGAGGATGTTATCAAGGGAGATACGGCCTTTCCCAACAGCGAGCTGGACGACTTCATTATCCAGAGAAGCGACGGCAGCCCCATGTACAATCTGGCAGTGGTGGTGGATGACATAACCATGGGCATCAATACCATCATACGGGGGGACGATCACCTTGTGAACACCCCCAAGCAGATGCTTATATATAAGTGCCTCGGAGCTGCCATGCCGGTTTTTGCCCATGTGCCCATGGTGCTTGGTTCCGACCGGGCAAGATTGAGTAAACGTCATGGTGCGATGTCCGTGGGCGAATACCGGGAGATGGGATATCTGCCTGATGCCATGCTCAACTATCTGGTGCGTCTCGGCTGGTCCTTTGGGGATCAGGAGTTTTTCACCCGGGACGAGCTTATCGAGAAATTTTCCTTGGATCATATAGGACGTTCTCCATCCATGTTCGACATGGACAAGCTCACGGCCCTCAATGCAAGGCACATCCAGAGCAAGCCCCCCCGGGAGCTTGTGCCTGTTTTTCTGTACCACCTGGATGCTAAAGAAGTTGATTCCCCGGATAAAAAAGAAGTTCATTCCCTGGATCGAAACAAAGTTATGTCCCTGGATCAAAAAGGGGAAGCCGGGGATGGACTTGAAAGGATCATTGCCACCCTCCAGCCCCGAAGCAAAACCATGGTTGAGATGGTCGATTCATCCCTTTTCTATTTTAGGGAGACAATTGAGATTGACCATGCCGCCGGAAAAAAATTTCTAAAATCTGATTCCCGGGGGATGCTGGAACTCTGTATTCTATATATTAGTGAGCTGGACGGTGACAATTTCACGGAAAAAGGGTTGGAAGATGCTCTGAAAAGAGTTATGGATGAGACAGGCCTGAAGTTTGGTAAGATTGCCCAACCCCTTCGGGTTGCCCTGACGGGTTCCACTGTAAGCCCTGGTATATTTGAGATGATTCTGGCCCTTGGACGGAAAAAGACCATTGAAAGAATCAAATATGCAGTGCAAAATATTTAGCAAACTGAACGGTTTAATCTTGGGGTGTCTAAAAACCAATTTGATGCCCCAATAGTGATGATGTAGAGACGCAATGCCCGTTGATGGTCAAAAAATGAGCAACTGAAAATGGCAGATTTTGATACCCCAGTTTAATCTCTTTGATTGTGGCAGTGGGCCGCCATGGCCGTTTTATATGAAAGTCCCCATATTTTAAGTAAGGGCGTATTGCAATACGCCCCTACTTTCATGCTTCGATTGTGGCGGGAGTACCGCCATGGTGGTTATATGAAAGTCGTCCGTAGGGGCGATTCATGAATCGCCCCTACGTTCATTGTTCGTTGTGCCCGTCAGGGCATGGGGGTTATACAAAATTTCATTGCCGGGAGAAATGGCCAATCATAAAGCTGTCACACAAAGTCCATAACGAACAACATGCGAGCAGGACAGCCATGAATGAAAAAATATTAATTGTGGATGACAATATCGATCTCCTCCAATCTTTGAGCGAACTTCTTGAGGATGAAGGTTTTCAGGTGAGATCGGAAGATTCGGTGGAAGCTGCACTTGAGATTTTTACCAAGTTCAAGCCGGCGGTGATTCTCACCGATATGAACATGCCGGGAATGACCGGACTGGACCTTTTAAAAACCGTCAGAAAATCGGATTCTATGGTTCAGATCGTAATTTTGACGGGTTATGCCACTGTCAAAAATGTTGCCGAAGCCATGTCCAGTGACGGGGCCTTTGCCTATCTTCAAAAACCGGTCATGGATTTTGAGATTCTTTTCTCTACCCTGCGCCAGGCCATGCAGAAATATAATCTCTTGCATGATAACGACGAGTGGGAGGATCGCCTTAGAAAGGCAAATTTACGCTTTGACACCATTTTTGAAAACATGGATGCCATTATATATGTGGCAGATATGGAAACCTACGAGCTGATCTATGTCAATTCAAGATTTAAGGCTCTTTTTCAATATGATGATGAAGGTGATAATAAAAATGCCCTGTGCTGGCAGGTAATACAGAAGGAACAGAACGGCCCCTGTCCCTTCTGTACCAATTCCAGACTCACGGACCCCAGGGGATGTCCCCTTCAGCCCTATACATGGGAGTTCTACAACCCCGTTGTAAAACGGCATTTCAGCATTAAGGATCAGGCCATACAGTGGCATGACGGCCGAATTGTAAAACTTCATATTGCCATGGACATGACAAAATACAGAAAATTGACCCATGAGATGCAGCAGGCCAAAAGGTTCAAGGCCATAGGTGTACTTGCCGGCGGGATTGCCCATGATCTGAACAATACCCTTGCCTCGGTTCTTGCAAATCTCAATGTTGCCGAGATGCTTGTTTCAGACTCCCAGGCAGGTGAATTTTTTACTGCTGCCGAAGAGGGGATAATGCAGGCAAAAGCCCTTTCCGGCAAATTGCTTGGTCTTGCCCGGGGGGACGAACCTGTGAAACAGAGGCTTGATATGCTTTTCTTTATCAAGGAGTTCATTGAAAAGACCGAGTGCAGGTCTGCTATCAATTTTCAGATATCCGATAAACATGGGGAGTACCCCTTAGATGCAGACGCTGACCAGATTAAGACGGTTTTTTACAACATAGCCTTGAATGCCGCAGAAGCAATGGATTTCAAAGGGGAGATAGAAGTTTTCCTTGACAGAAGGTACAGCACAACCCGGGGCTGTGAATATGTTATCATCTCCTTCAGCGACAATGGACGGGGCATATCGGCATCGGATATTGAAAAGGTGTTTGATCCTTATTATACGACAAAATTTCCAGGCTCGGATAAAGGCACCGGCCTGGGGCTCTCCATTGCATATTCCATTGTGCGGAAGCACGATGGATTCATTGACATAGATTCCGCCGAAGGCAGGGGAACCCGGGTGGATATCCAGCTTCCTGTGGCAGGAAACTTATGTACTCCTGATGATATTGGAGAGTGAATACTATGAATAAAAATTCCATTCTCACCTTTTCATCCGAGTCCGGAAATGTCCCATCCGGGACTGACCGTTCCGGTGCAGACCGTTCCGGGACTGACCCTTCCGGTGCAGACCTGTCCGGTATAAACCCCGCCGGCACTGACCCTTCCGGGATTGACGGTTCAGGATTTGACCCCTCGGGTCCATCCCAGGCATCCGGGATTCTGAACCCTTTAAAGCTTGAAACTGACAGGGAATCAGGCTCCCTCAGGCCCGAAAGTTTTGATGAGTATGTTGGTCAGGCCGAGACAGTGGAGACATTGAAGATTGCCATAGAGGCGGCAAAGATGCGGGGTGAATCCCTGGACCATGTTCTGCTTCACGGTCCTCCCGGCCTTGGCAAGACAACGGTATCCCATATAATTGCCAATGAGATGGGTTCTCATCTGACAGTTACATCGGGTCCTGCCCTGGAAAAGGGGGGAGACCTTCTTGGGATACTTACCAATCTCAATACCGGAGATTTCCTCTTTATAGATGAAATTCACAGAATCCCCAAGGCCGTGGAGGAGTTTCTCTATCCTGCCATGGAAGATTATGCCGTGGATTTTGTTTTTGACAAGGGACTCCACGCAAGAAGCCACCGTTTTCGGCTGAAACCTTTTACCCTTGTGGGTGCAACCACAAGGGTGGGGCTTATATCCTCGCCTTTGCGGGACCGTTTCGGTATCTTTAGAAATCTTGATTTTTACGACATAGACGAGCTTGTAACCATTATAAAAAGATCATCCCTGCTCCTGGATGTACCCATGGATGACCAGGCTGCTTCCGAGCTTGCCAGGAGATCCAGAGGAACCCCGAGAATAGCCAACAGGCTTCTTAAAAGGGTCAGGGATTACGCCCAGGTAAAGTACCAGGGAAAGATCACCATAGAGAGTGTCAAGGCTGCTCTTCTGCTCGAAGGGGTTGATGAAATGGGCCTGACCCCCATTGACCGTAGCTATCTAAAAACCATAATTGAGTTTTACAGCGGAGGCCCCGTGGGGATTGAGGCCGTATCTGCAACCCTTCAGGAGGAGACAGACACCCTGGTGGATGTGGTTGAGCCTTATCTGCTCAAGTGCGGTCTGGTATTGCGTACCTCATCCGGAAGAAAGGCATCCGGTGCCGCCTATGAGCATCTTAAAATACCTTGCCAAAGGGAGCTGTTTTGATCTGGGGTGTTTTAAGAACTCACTTCGATGATCAAGGCCAAAAAAAGTGTAAACCGACAAATGAAAGATGCCAGGGTTTCATTAAAAAATGGTAGTTCCAGGGACAAGAAGCCGGATCTGATCTGCATGCAGTCTTCATGTTACCTGACACAGAGGTGTTCGATGGATTGCGGATCAAGACCCAGGAGTTCAGCAGCCCTTTGATCCACACAAACGGGATCATACCCTGCAATGAGCTTCTTGGCAGGGGGGGAGAGTGTCGGTCCGCCAAGGTGGTACTCGGCCATTCCAATACTTGCATCCATGAGGGTGAGATCCGGTGTGATGAACCTGTTAAGCTCAATAATGGACTGTTGCATGTTGTTGTGAAAACGACCCTTTTTCCATGAGCCCCGGCCATGGGAATAGTGTTTGGGGGGGGCAAATCCCATCATGTTTTTCAATGTCCCGGTCACATCGGCAAGGGAGTGGGCCTTTAACACCGGCAGGGAGACAATATAGCTCCGAAAGGCAATTTCAGGCAGGTACATCTCCTTAAAAAGCGAGTTGCTGTTGTTTTTCACCACACATAACGGCTCATGGTTAAGATCAACAAGGTCCGCACCAAACTCCTTGGCAACAGCCTCGTACCCAAGCCGGTGAAAAATCTCATGAGTATCAAGGTCTGCATCACCACACCCTTCGGCAATGATAACATCTGCCTTTGAGCAGGAAACAATATATTTCACCATGGCCCGGCAAAAATCGGGACTGGTGGTGATGGGATGGGGGGAGCTGTTGACCAGATTCGGCTTAACCAGGATGGTCTCCTGATCCTTCAAAACCTGGTCCGCATTTATTGCATCAAGTGCCAATGGCACCGATGTTTCAAAGGAGAAAAACTCAATTGTAGTACATTTGTTTTGCTGCATCATTACCATTTCCTAAG
>JADGBO010000018.1:0-20273 GCA_015231465.1 Desulfamplus sp. | reverse complement strand
ATGGTCTCCTGATCCTTCAAAACCTGGTCCGCATTTATTGCATCAAGTGCCAATGGCACCGATGTTTCAAAGGAGAAAAACTCAATTGTAGTACATTTGTTTTGCTGCATCATTACCATTTCCTAAGCTGTTTAATCCCAGGGGATTCAAGTAGCTTCTATAAGACTCAAGTGCATTGCCAAAGGTCAACGGGCCGTATTCATTTTCAAGTTCTTTGGTGCCGTATTCTTTAATATTCATGTTTGTTCACCTCAATAACAACATGACCGTTGTGTTCAACATAAAAAGCACGGTACAACATAAAAAGCACGGTACGCCCTGGATAATCGAATTGACCGTTGCATCTCTTGGATGACATGCCTTCATAAATTTCAAATTTAAGGTGATTCATGGTTTCATGGGGGATTAAAGCCCCAATATACCATACTCAAGAGTGGTAAGTTCTCACTCTTTCCACCATATATTGTGGTGTTATCTTATTTAAAATACCATTTGTGGCACTCATTTGGAGAACTTATCACTGACGAGTACCATAGTGGATATTCTGATGATAATATGGGGCAGTCATTCCCTGCTACGGTAATTTGAATCCGGTTTCCCAAATATAGCAAGGGGCAGTCATTCCGGACGGTGTCACCAGCAAGATAAATCTGTATCTACCCCCGGGAAAAGGAGACAGGGGCATATCAGAGAAAAGGGTGGCGTCCACCTGAGTTGAAATCCCCCTCTTCCAGGGAGTGATCTCCCTCCCCTCAAGGAGTTCAAAGGCACTGTTGCTGTTCAAAAAGATAATATTGGAATCCTTGGAAATAGATGCGTCAGAACCCGTGGAAACCGGCGGCATAACCGCAAAGAAGATATCCACCTCACTGGTAAAGCATCCCAAAGATATTCGTAAATCCAGTTCCTGGCCGCCGGAAGCTGCAGATCCAAAGCCCATGGGGTTCATCATTGCCGGGATTGACGAGCATACCGGCACCCCGGAAGGTTTCACCATGAAATGCAGGGCTGTTTCCGGAGGGGGAATGCATCCATCCATATCATTTTCCTGATCCAGGAAATCCGGACATGGAGGTTCTGTTCCCACATGGGAAACCGGGATCACGATTTTAATCTCTTTCATGGTCATGTCCGGGATATTCCACCCTTTCTGTTCCATAATTCTTTTAAAGGCACGTCGGTAGTAAAGATTTGCCACAACCCGAACGTTTCCATCTATTGGCACATCAAATATATAATTTGTTTTATCGGAAGCATAAGCGGCAATGCGATTGTCCGAGATCAACCGGATGTCGTTCCAGTAGGCTCCGCTGGGATACTCTCTGCTCCAGGTATCCTCCAGAACCTTAGCATAGACCATTCCCGGCAGTCCTGCAAAATCATCTTCATCATCGCCCAGTCCGCACCATTCAGGCAGTATGGGGCCATTAACAAGGGGGAGCTCAGTGCCGTCATGACCAAGGGCAGTGACCACCAGGATCATGTGGCGCATGGGGTTGCCCGTGGGAACATGATGACCGGTATTGTCGTTGGTCAGGGTCACCTGGACAGATAGTCCCTGGGAGGTGATGGCAGCTTCCATATCCATGGAGAGAGCCTCTTCCATGAACAGTGCATCATCCACTCCGGTCATACGGTGGCTTCTAAGGGTGGAGGTGTCCCGTATGAGTCCGCCCTGTTCCGGAAGGGCAAAATGGTCTGCACCCCGCAGGGGCATGTGGCACTCCTGGCAGGTTTGACCGGTTTTTGGGTCGCTGTAAGGGCTTTCCAGCCACTCTCCATAGGAGTTGTAGATCACCGTATCTCCGAAAACCGCGTGGTGGCATGGGGCACAAAAAACGGACTCACTTTGCAGAGGCAGGTATGTATCCTCTCCCGGGGCCACATCATCCAAAGGTCCTGCAAAGAACTGATGTCCCTCCGGTGGGCGCATGTAGGTATATGAAAGTACCCCGGTCATGTTCTCCCGGGGCAATTTTGTGGTCTCATCAAGGCTCACGTCCCATATCTTATGACAAAAATCACAGCTCACCCCTTCGGCATCCACACCGGTCAGGCGGCTTGCATCGGTGGCGTGGGGATCGAGAACAGCCTTCAACGGGGCATGACAGGTGGCGCAATTCCCGTCAAGTGCCGGAAAATCGAGTTTGAATCCAGGGCCGTAGTAGGGCACACCAGGGTCCGGCGGCAGTGGTATCAGGCCGTAGTCCCTGTCCCATGCAAATTTACGGTAAGGACTTTGGTTGCCGTCAAGGTCAGTGCCAAGGTACATGGAGAGAAAACGGGGATTTTGTGCGGAAGTTGCGTGGGCATCCCTAATCCACTCATCAAACGGGAGAAGGGAGTTCTCATTGTCCGGGTTTGAGTGACAACGCTGGCAATTATCCTCCTCTTTCCCTTCCTGCACATAGGAGCTGAGCCATTGATACTCCCTGTTGTCTTCCAGTGAGTGGGATTTTAACGTCATGAGCATGAAATCGTCACCGCAATGCATATCATATTCATCATATATGGCATCACCATTATTCATATCAACCCCATCATGCGGTCCATTCCCGCCGTCCTGGTCATTTCCACTATACAGACAATCTCCCCCATGGGTCAGGAAGGGGCCTGTGATAAAAAACCCTTTTGCCCATGCAGTGAGCTTGAGTTCACCTTCCGGAAGGTCTCCAAGGGTGAAATAACCGTTCCCATCCGTAATGGTGGCCACGGGTGTGGTTTGGAGCCTCACCACGGCATTGGAGACCCCCATGCCCAGCTCATCCACGACCCGGCCAAAAATGGCTCTGCCAGGCTCATCCGCTGACTGGTTGGAAATGGTCACCCCCATGACATCCGCTGACTGGTTGGAAATGGTCACCCCCATGACATCCGCTGACTGGTTGGAAATGGTTACCCCCATGACATCCCCTGCCATGGCCGGAAAAAAGATAAAAAAGAGTACAAGGGTCAAGCCAACCATAAACAGGTATCGCAACAGGGCAGATGCCCGAAATAAAGCATCTCTGGGAGTGCCAAATATCAAAGAGACCATGATTATCCCCCTTCCCCTGTTCTGATAAGGTTGCCAAGGCGAAAAACGCCATGCCCCCCGGACCCGGCGTATAGTACCGAACCGTCCGGGGATAGAACGATTTCTTCCACTGTTCTGTTGCTCAGACCGTTATTGATCTTGGTCCAGGTTCCGCCGCCATCCAGGGAGTAAAAGACACCTTCTATAAAACTTGAAAGATAGATCAGACCCCCACGGTTGGGATCGGGTTCAATATCGGTAACCCGTATCTCTCCGGGAAGACCCACCGAACTCTCGGACCAAGATTCACCGCCATCCAAGCTCACCCGAACACCACCGGGATTCAGACCATGGTACAATTTTTTACTGTCAAATGGATCCAGGGCAAGGACGGTGGCAACCTGTGCAGGGTGTACCATGTCTGCATCCGGGCCGACTGTGGTCACCGGCGACCTGCCCCTGAAACTCCAGTTGACTCCTGCATCCTTGGAATAATAAACTTCACCGGAGTATGTAATAGCATACATCTCCGACTCATCGCTTTCGTTGATGGCAATGCCTGTGACAAGCCCTTGGGTCAAATCGGTTTTATCCCATGATATGCCTCCATCAACCGAGACCATGATGCCCCGGCCGGTGCATTGGCCACTGACCATGCAGTCCGCTTTTCCAATGGTTGCATACAGATTCCGGCCGGTCACCGGACTGAAGATAAGATCAAGTACCAATTCATTATGCCCTTCCGGAGGACCATCCTGCCAGAGTCCTGAACCTTCGGTAAAATAGCTGGCACCCCCCCAGCTTTGACCGCCGTCAAAGCTGTAAAGGGGAAAGAAACCCGCATCGATTATGTAACCCACGAGATGGTTGGAATCAACCGGATTGACTACTATTTTTTGACCCTCCTGGGCCCGGGCATCACCATTGGCAAGACCCTGCCAGGTTGCTCCGCCGTCCCGGGTTGTGAAAAAACCGCTGCGTGAAGCAGTGAATAACCGGGCCGGATTTTTCGGATCCACGGCAACGGAGAGGAGAAGTCCGCCGGAATAGCCATTGGAAGCGTTGACCCATGTTTGGCCGCCGTCACCGCTGAAAAAGTTGCCCCCATTGTAATTGTTGACAAATATCCGGTCCGGATTTTTGGGATCACACTGCATATCTATGGCAAAACCTGCTATGATACCGGAAGGTCCCCAATTGGTACGCCCCAGAATCTGCCAGGTCTCACCGTTGTCATAGGATTTTAAGAGTCCCCCTTTGCCGGCTGCATAGGCAATCCGGTTGTCACTTTCACATATCTCCACCGATGATATGGATATGCCGCCGAATGAAGGATCGGAAAAAACGGTAGTCCAGTTTTCGCCGCCATCAACTGTACGGTATATCTTTTTGGAATGGGAATCATCAAATTCTACATAGGAGGCTGCAAGTAGAACATCCGGGTTCACCGGATCCATGAACAGGGTGCCGAGAAAAAGACCGCCGTCCGCATCAAAGCCGTTCTCCACACCAAGCACCCTCCAGGTCTCGCCTCCATCGGTACTTTTCAAAATACCCACCCCTCCCGGGTTCAGGTTGTCACAGTCGCTGTTGGCAGCGTGGCGGTCAAATATGCCGGTGGAGACAAAGAGGGTCCTGTTATCACGGGGATCAATCCAGATGTAACGGGCAAGGTTGTCGCCGTACCAGATTTTTTTCCAGTTATTACCGCCGTCCACGCTTTTGTAAACCACACCTTTGGTGCGGTCAAAGCCGCAGGTGGTGATGGGCCCCCCACTGTTCCATTCCCAGCTTGATACTTCGGCTGCCATATAAACCGTATCCGGATCAATTGGATCCACCGTAAAGCCCCGCACCGAAAGCTCCCGCTCGGTGATGCCGTTGTCGCCGGTATTCATGTTCACCCAGGTCCCGCCGGCATCCACGCTTTTAAAAACCCCGCTGCTGTACTGGGTTCCGGCCCAGAGTATGTCATGATTATGGGGATCAATGGTCAAGGAAAAAACAGGAATAATATCGTTTAATCCCCAGAATCGTGCGTCTATTCCCTGGCTGCTCGGGTACCAGGTCCGGCCTCCGTCCAAGCTCTTGAACACCCCTGCATTGGCATCGGTGACATACATGATGTCTGAGTTGTCAGGCCGGATACGGACATCATAGCCTATACCCCCGGGAGGGCCTCCGAGATAGAGCCATTCACCGGAGAGGTAGGCAGGATTGCCGTCCGTTTTGTATGAATCATCCCCTGGGGAGTTGAGTATAAAATAGTCAATATTTGAAAAATCACCCTCTCTATCTGAATCATAAGCCCTCACGCCGACATAGAAGGCGGCACCGTCCCAGAGTTCAATGGAAAAAGAGGTGGACTCTCCCATATCCACGAAACCAATGGTGTCAGTACCTGTAAAAGGATATGGTGCGTAATAGAGATTGTAGCCCTCTGCACCCGATACCTCTGTCCAGGAGACGGCAATGCCCAGACCATCATAGGTCAGCTCCATTGTCGGTGATTCATACGGAGCGGCAAAGAGGGCAAAGGGAGTAAAAAACAGCAGGCCAAAAACGGGAATAAGGGTTGAAAAAATAGTAATAAGTGCTGACAACAATGGCGATGAAAAAGTGTTTTTCATGGATTTTATAGACATGTTCCATACCTCCTTTATTCATAATTGATGTAAATTATTTCGTACTCATTCCGGCATCCTTAATCCACTTCTTGTTGCAGTCAACATCCAGTAAATCATAAAAAGCTTTATATAGTTTTCCAGATAATGAAATTGGTAATCATACTGCAGGGGCAGCCCCCTGTGGCTGCCCTTGGGAATGGATATGCTCAAAGATTTTTCTGGAAGTCTATAGGCGATATGAGAACATCATGGTCCTAAAGGAAGGGTGAAAGCAAACACGCTGCCCTTTCCCGGGGTGCTTTCTATCCATATCTTTCCGCCGTGATGCTCAATGATCTCTTTGGTGATGGGCATCCCCAGACCCGTCCCCCGGGGTTTGTCGGCAATGGTGTCTTCAATCTGAACAAACTGCTCGAATACCCTGGAGTGATTCTCGGGCGCTATGCCTATTCCCGTATCAATCACCTGGTGGAATAACCATCTCTCCTCCTGATGAACTTTAACGGTCACAGATCCCTTTTCCGTGAATTTGACGGCATTGGATATAAGGTTGATGAACACCTGGAGGATGCGGTCATGATCGCAGGTGACAAGGGGAATATTCTCCTGGAGCCTCACATGAAGAATCAGCGGTTTGGATTCAAAGAGGGAAGATGTGCTATGTACCGCTTTTTCAACGATATGGGCAATGCTGGCCGGGGCCATTTTCCACTCTATCCTGCCTGCTTCTATCTTGGCCAGATCCAGCACATCGTTGATCAGAGTGGTCAGCCTCTCACCTTCGCCGATGATTATGTCCAGGTTGGTGGTAACCTGGGAGGCAGCCCTGACGACTTTTTTGTCTTCACTTGTTATTAGAGGCAGTATAACCTTGTCCAGCTTTTTCCTGACAAGTTTGGCAAATCCCAATATGGAAGTCAAAGGAGTTCGCAGCTCGTGGCTTACTATGGACAAAAAGGAGCTTTTAGCGGCAGATGCCGCTTCAGCCCTCTCCTTGGCTACAAGGAACTGTTTGGCACGATTGCGTTCAAGGCGCATCCGGTCCAGGGCAGCCAGGGAAAGGAGAACAATCTGGATAACCGATCCTATCTGGGCGGCATTCCGGGTGAAAAAGTTCACAGGTAAAAAGCCCATACCCATGAGTATAAAGCTGATCATGCCCACCAGAAAAATGAACCATCCGGCACTGTACCAGTAGGCAACGCTGTTGTGCCTGTAGCTTTGATAAAGTCCGAAGCCCAGGAGTACAAAGCATTCCAGAAGCATTACCATCAGGGCAGGTTCCAGATACTGCCTTCCAAGAGAGGATGAGATCACAATGACTGTATATAGAGCGAATATCCAGGCAAAAAAGGAAAAACATTGATGAAACCGAGGAAAGTTGGCACGGGTATTGAAGAATAACTGGGTCATGACCGCCATGCAGACCCCCCCGACACCGGTGAAGGTATCCGAGGCCCGTTCCTGGATAAGGGATAAATCTCTCCAGACATAGTGGTATCCCAGACCGGATTCGGCCAGTTGAAAACCCATCCAGGCAAGGATATAGGATGAGAAAAACAGGTGGGTGCTATCTTTCAACACCACCCACAGTATGAAATTATACAGGACCATCACGGCCAGAATTCCATAAAAAATACCCATACCGATATTTTCCATGGCGTTTTGTCGGACAAATCCGGCAGGAGACCAGATATGCAGGGGAATCTGGATGGAACCCTGGTTTTGAATATACAGATAAAAGGTCTTTGTCTCCCCGGGGAGAATTTTAAACTGGAACAGGTAATTACGGTGGGGTATCTCCCTCGTGGCAAGGGGATGGCCATCACCTGTAATAACGGATGTCCATCCGTCACCCCTGGGTTTGTAAAGGGCAACATGATCGAGAAAAGAGCTTGCCACCTCTATGTAAAAAAAACGTATGCCGTTTTTTATACCGACTTTATATTCATCATGATCCGCCTGGGAACCATGTTTGATACCGACTTCATATTCATCATGATCCGCCTGGGAAACATTTTTCATACCGACTTTATATTCACTGGTGTCCGTGCCGGAATCAAGACGCACACTGAAACGGATCCAGAACCCGGAGGTGTTGAATCCAAAATTGAGATC
This sequence comes from Desulfamplus sp., assembly GCA_015231465.1. Taxonomy (GTDB): domain Bacteria; phylum Desulfobacterota; class Desulfobacteria; order Desulfobacterales; family Desulfobacteraceae; genus Desulfamplus. Next base: position 12,512 of record JADGBO010000018.1, on the reverse strand, counting down.
CGGGTTCTGATTTACCTGGAAGCTGCGGAGCAACAAAGGGGTGCTGACATCATAGATGGAGAGGTGTCTGCCCGGATCTTCAAAAAACATGGTTTTTCCGCTTATATCTATGAATTCGGTATCTTCGGAAAGGGAGACCGTCAACTGGGGAGCAATATCCATGGCATGGAGGACTGAAGGCAGCGGAAGGAAACCGAATCCTCCGAGCATAAGTGTGCCGAGCAGCAGGCAAAGCACATTTCTAATCATCTCTATTCCTTTGTGATCACTTCCACGTTCCTGCAAAAAAAATCCACAAGTTCAGGGTCCAAATGACCGGCCCCGCTCTCCTCCTGGAGAATTTCCAGGGCCTTATTCCTGGGAATGGCCTTTTTATAGGGCCTGTCCTTGGCGGTCAAGGCATCGTAAACATCTACAATGGCGATCATCCTGGTGGTCATAAGGATATCCTCACCTTCCAGACCGTCCGGGTATCCCCTTCCGTTGAGCTTTTCATGGTGCTGGCGGACCATGGTCAGCAGATTCTGCAAATGGGGTGGAAACGGGATGGACTCAAGTATCCGGCAGCTCTCCTCGGGGTGCCGCCTGATCTCCTCCCACTCATCGGGCATGAGATTCCCCCTGGGGATAAGGAGCCGAACCCTCTCGTCGGGTGTCAGGAGGGGCTGGGCCGTTGATTCTATTTGAACATTGATCCTTGAGAGCCGTTCCACCAGTTCGATATCATCTTCGTCAATGGTATTGGCACCATTGATGGACTCGATGGCCATGAAATCAGATTCCCAGGGCAATCCGGTCAGGGCACCCCACAGAGCCATTTTAAGCTGGATAATCTCCAGTCTTCCCTTCTGCAATCGCTGGGACTTGGTCAAAACTTCTTCACGAATTCCGATTTTACCCACATCATGCAGCATGGCGGCATAAAAAAGCTCCTCCTGCTGTTTGGCATTAAAGGAAATATGTGAAAAAGTATCCTGGTCCCTGGTGAGCATATCCGCAAACCCCAGGGTGAAGGCCGCAACCCTTCGGGAGTGGCCCGATGTACAGGGATCCCGGGAATCAATGGCCGTGGCCATGGACTGGATCATGGCATCCAGCATCTGCTGGACGGTTTGAAAATGATAGGCATTGGCCAGGGATGTGGCCGCAATGGATGAAATGGCCGAGATACGTTTCAGGTCAGCAGCGTTGAATGGATCGGATTTTTGTGTTACCGCCAGCACAAGGGCTCCTGACCACTCTCCGGAAGCGTGCAGGGGAATACACAAAAGACCAAAAATTCCGGCCACTTCTTCCTGCCAGCGGCTGTCCGCGGCCAGATCGTTGACGATCTCCCCCCGGGAACCCCGGGCTATCTCCTGAAACAGGCGGCTTTTCACAATCCGGTGCAGTCCAAAAGCATCAACGGGCCCGAAGCCGTCCAGGAGGGTGAAGTCCCCCGGGTCCTGTTGTTTGTAAAAAATCATGCCCATCTCGGCTTTAGCTCTACATTCGGCAAGCAGGGAGCGGGTAACGTCCTCCATTTTCAGGGAACTGTTCAGGGAAAGGGCCATACGCTGGAAAAGGGCAACCTCCCTGTACTGCTCCAGGGTCTCATCGGTGATACAGCGCCGCAAATACTCCCGGGAGACCATCTCTTGAATCATGAGGGCGAGGGTTTTTCCAAACTCCGCTGCAAATTGGTTTTCAGAGTGGAAAAGAGAGTAATCCTTACCCCAAACAAGAAGGTGGCCTGCCGTTTCATCCCCAATCAATATGGGAAAAGAGTGACAGGAATCCAAAGGAGGTGACAAAGAACCCCGGGAATCTAAAGGAGACGACAAAGAACCCCGGGAATCCAAAGGAGACGACAAAGAATCCCGGGAACCCAAAGGAGACGAAGTGGTGTAGAGTACATCGTTGGCATTGCCTGCCAGAGCCAGGCCGATTCCAGGCCCTGCCGCTTTGGCAGCCTGGTCCAGCATGGGGGCAATGATCCGTGGTTTTAAAATTTTTTTCAGGGGAGGCATTACTCAAAGTTCCATCAGTTTTCGTGCCAGGGCAAGTACTTCATCCGGATCAAAGGGCTTTGTCATATATTGGAAAGCACCAGCATCCATGCCCTGTTTTCTGTCAACCTCCTGGCCTTTGGCGGTGAGCAGTATTATTTTGGTTTCAGCAAAGGCCGGATCAGCCATCACCTTCCTGCATACTTCATATCCGTTCATCCTGGGCATCATTATATCCAGAAATACAACCCCGGGTCTCTCGGACAGGATAAGGGCAAGACCCTCCTCTCCATTGGCGGCCAGCATGATTTCCACATCAAAATCATCCTCCAGCTCTTCCAGGGTCTGCTCCAGCAGGGAGCGAATATGCACTTCATCATCCACAATAAGAAGTTTTTTAGTCATAATTTATCTCCTTGGGAATGTACCTTAAATAACTTGCCCGGTAACGAGGGGGCAGTTGAGCCTAAAGCAGCCCCTTGATTTCGGAAAGAAGGTTATCCATCTGAATGGGTTTGATAAAATATTTATCGGCTCCTATCCGTAATCCCCTGGCCTCATCCTGGACAATGGAGAGGATTACAATGGGAATATCACTGGTCAAAGGATCGTTTTTCAAAACAGCGGCAACATCAAAACCGTTAATCATGGGCATCAGCACGTCCAGCAGGATAAGATCCGGTATCTTTTTCTTGGCCGCTTCAATGGCCTCAAGGCCGTCGGCTGCCTCCAGTACCTGAAAACCGGCAGACTCCAGCTCCTGTTTTAGAAGTTCCCTGATATGGATTTCATCATCCACAACGAGAATTGTCCTGACCGGCGAAAGATCACCCGGCATAACAGATAGATGCTCCTTGATGGGGGAAATATCCTTGATGGGGGAAAGGATATCCGGAGAGGTCTGGGATAGGTCATCCCCAATACCCGGGGTCAATTCCTTGCCAATACCTGGAGTCAGCTCCTTGCCAATATCTGGAGGCATCTCCTTGTCAATACCTGGAGGCATCTCCTTGCCAATATCTGGAGACAGCTCCTTGCCAATACCTGGAGACAGCTCCTTGCCAATATCTGGAGACAGCTCCTTGCCAATACCTGGAGGCATCTCCTTGCCAATACCTGGAGGCAGGTATTCCCTGGTATATTTTTTCACAGGAAGGGTAAAGGAGAAAGTAGTGCCCCGGCCGGTTTGGCTCTCAAGGTTGATTGTACCTCCGTGATGCTCCACAATCTTCCGGCATAGGGTCAGTCCCAGTCCGGTACCCCTGGGTTTCCCTGTCAGGGTATCGCCGATCTGGATGAATTTATCAAAAATACTCTCCCTGTATTCGGAAGAAATGCCCACGCCGGTGTCGGAAACGCTGATAACAATCTCCTGGTCCGCTGTTTGGGCCTTGACGGTGATTCTACCCCTGTCCGTGAATTTAACGGCATTGGAGAGCAGGTTGCCTATAACCTGGAGTAATTTATTTTTATCTCCTGCCAGGGCCGGCAGATCTTCGGGCAGAATGAGTTCAAGGGATATATCCTGCTTTTCCGCCAGCATGGGGCCTGCCTCCGCCGCAGCCTGCCGTATTAGAGCTTCCACATCCACACTCTCCATGTGCCACGACATTCTCCCGGCCTCCATGCGTGAGACATCCAGAACGTCATTGATGAGATCGGTGAGCCTCTGGCCCTCGGAAACTATTATATCGAGATTGCTTTTAATCTGGTTGGTCGCCCTTTGTATCCTCGGTTCCTTCATGGATAGTGACGGCAGAATCACCTCATGGAACCTCTTTTTTACAATCTTTGCAAAACCAAGAACCGATGTCAGCGGGGTACGCAGTTCATGGCTGGTGGAAGCCATAAACGCACTTTTGGATTCATTGGCGGCTTCCGCCTCTTTCCTCGCCAGGGCCAGCTCCCTCTCCCTGACCCTTATCCTGTCAAGCTTCTTAGTAAGAATTGACATGCGTCTGTTCCTGTCCCGGCACATCTCCTCCATTTCCCCCACAAGTTTCTCCATGCGGCCTATTATGGCCGATACATCAGGGAAGATGCCGCCTCCTTTTCCATCCTGCTCCCCAAGGAGATTTTCCAGCAGACCCACCTCCTCCCTCAAACGGGAGAGATTGTCGATTCCAGATGTTCTACAGCCATGTTTTTTTTGATCATCAATCATTTTAAAATTCCAGAAATTTTTGGAACACGTCTGATAATATAGACTTTCAGAAAAATCTTGGAGCGTATCCATTCCCAAGGGCAGCCACAGGGGGCTTGCCCCTACAGTATGATTACCAATTTCATTATCTGGAAAACTATATCAGTGAAGTTCTGGGCCACCCGGAAACTGTTTTCGGTTATACAACGTGATCCAGTACATAACAGTTCCGCCCCCGATCCTTGGCCCGATAGAGGGCATCGTCAGCGGCATGGATGAATTTTTCCCGCAGTTGAGCTGCCATGCGGCTTATATCCCCGCCTTTGATTTTATCAGGGCACTCCGGTATGCCCACTGCAACCCCGATGCTCACAGTAATTTTTCCTCCGGTTTCCGGGGCATCTCCATGATCAATATTCAAATCAAGAACAGCACGATTCAGGGTATCAGCAATGGCCGAGGCTGCCTGGACATCTACTCCGGGAAGTACCATTACAAACTCTTCGCCTCCATATCGGGCCGGGAACTCTCCTGTGCGCCGGGTAAAATTTTCGAGAACCCGGGCAATTTTTATAAGGGCATCATCACCCTTCTGGTGGCCGTAAAAGTCGTTAAAGCGTTTGAAATAATCCACATCAAGCATAAACAGGGCAAGACTCATACGACCGCGGCAGTGACGGTTCCACTCCTTTTCAAACGCCGTATCAAAATACCGGCGGTTGAAAATTCCGGTCAGCCCGTCCTTGAGGGCCATGTCATTGAGCATCCTGGTCTGCCTGGAGATGGTTGATGTGAAAAAATCAATGGCATTTCCGAGAATTCCCAGCTCATCAGTCCTGTCAATATTGAGCCTTGCACTGTAATCCTGCTCTTTTTCAAGGGCCATGACATGGGCAGTGACAGCCTTGATGGGATCCGTAACAATGCGTTTCATCAAGAGAATGAAAATAGCCATAATCAAAAAAGATGACAACGCAAGGGAGATAACAGCAATGGTAATGGTTTCATGACCTTGTCTGATAATTTCACTAGGATAGATCACCTTGTTGTAAAATGCAACCTCTCCTTCCATGTTATAAAAAGGCTTGTAGAGATGGACAATATGACTAAATGATACTTTTATATACTCATCTCCGAAAAAAACATGTTTATCATCCAGGTTGTCATAAATATCCTGCAGGGGTAAATCCGATCCATAGACAATATCATAGTCCAGTTTCACCTGCTCCCGCAGTTGTAAAACATAATGTTCATTGATCTCCCGTCCAAATATAAGCACACCCGGAGAGTCTCCGGTTCCGTCCGTTCTGAACACTCTATGGGCGGCAACGAGAAACAGGCCCTGGGCCGTGGTCAAAATGCCGTTCATGTAATGTTTTTCAGGATTTTTCAGAAACTCCTCATAAAAAAGACCTGATTGAAATAAACCCAGGTCATTGGAAGCCACGCCTTCTTTATAGACCTGCTCTATGAGATCAAAATCCTTCCCGAAAAACACCCCATGGTAATTATCGAGAAAATAAATTTTATTTATGTTGGCCGTGATAAAGGTTGTGGGATCAATGTTGACCGATATAAAATCATCATTCTCTCCGTTAAGGAAGTCATGGGCATCGTCCCAGTTTGCCCAGTCATTGCAGAAATTTTGAAGATGATACAGCTCCCTTTTAAAGGTCTCTTCCACCCTGGATAAATTTTTTTCATAATCCACCCGCTCAAGGTTTATAAATGCAGGAAGAACAATGAAAAACATAAGGGCATAAAAGGAGAGGATCATCACTGTAAACGAAACAGAGATAATCAAAATGATTTTATGGTTGATACTCATATCAGGGGTCTCCGGTGGGATATCCATTAAGGTGATTGATTTTCCATACCAATCTGGTGCATGGTTTTCATAAAGCCATGACAAAATAATACCGCCGAAAAACAATATTAGCAACCCAAATGAGGCCGGTCCTGACCCAGGCTCTTTTCATAGCCATACAAGAATCAAGGAAAATTTGCAGATCATCAATTCAAAAGATAGACAAGTTGCTATAAACATTGTTAATATCAGTGATGCACTTAAATTGCAGGCCGATTTTAAAAAATATCTGATCAAACTGAATTCCCAGGAGCCTATGGAATATAGAACCTTTGATTTATCCCTGGTTTACCCTGAAAAAGCCACAATAAAAGAGTTATTGGAGCAGGTGGATGATCTCAAGAAATGCCTGGACAGTTTTCGTCCCCTCCATGTGGCACAGCTTGAAAACCTGGAACACGCTTTTGATATACAATACACCCATGAAAGCACTAAAATTGAAGGCAACTCTTTGACTTTGTCTGAAACTGCCCTGGTTATCGAGAAAGGAATCACTGTTAAAGGCAAGCCCTTAAAAGATCATATTGAAGTTGTAAATCATAAAAAGGCTTTGGAATATGTTAAATCAATTGCAGTTCCTGAATACAGGCTGACCCAGAATGATTTGCTGAAAATCCACGATCTGATTCTGCAAGGCATAGACCATCATAATGCCCGAAAATACCGCAGCCAAAGGGTTATGATTGCAGGCAGCAGGCATATTCCCCCGAATCCCCTCAAGATTTATGATTTGATGCAGAACTATTTTGAAGAGTATGACAGGGAGCGAAAACAGCTTCATCCTGTTCTGCTGGCAGTGCAAATGCACGAAAAATTGGTTAGAATTCATCCTTTTATAGATGGAAATGGCAGAACCGGCCGCTTGATTATGAATTTAATCCTGATTCAAAACGGTTATCCAATAGCCAATATCCTGGGAGAAGCGGGAAAAAGGGATGCCTACTGTGATGCTCTGGAAAAATCCCATATGGAAAACAACTCCGAAGACTTTAAAGTAATTGTGTTAAACGAGTTAAAGCAAGCCCTCTTCAATTACTTGGATATGGTTGCAGACCCGTGTTTAGAGGAGAGCAGGGGAAAATATTTTTTCGATAAAATAAAGCCCTTTCTATAGTTTTCCAGATAATGAAATTGGCAACCGTTCTGTAGGGGCAGCCCCCTGTGGCTGCCCTTCATGAAGGCGACCAGTTACCTGGTGAAAAAAAGGCCCCTATGGCTGTAGCTGCCCTGTGGCTGCTCCCTGAGAATGGATTTGCTGAAATATTACCGTGGAAATGGATACATTATTTCCATGATCGGGGGGGTCGGACTCCGGCCATGAATGTTTATTCTGGAAGTCAATAATGTGCATACCATATTGTTTTCAAATTTCTTTACCCCTCGTGCCTATTACAATCCTCTCCATGGGAATCTTCACACCAGCCTTTTCCATGGCTTTTGTCAATATTGCCGGCATACCGGAACAGCATGGAACCTCCATGATGAGTACAGTGATGGTTTTTATTCCGGCCATCTGGAATATGGCTGCAAATTTATCAATGTAGGATGACACATCATCAAATTTTGGGCACCCCATCATGACAACTCTATCTTTGAGAAACTCCTGGTGGAAGTTGGGATGGGCAACAGCCGCACAGTCTGCCGTTATGAGAAGATGGGCATCTTTGAGAAAAGGAGCATCAGGAGGTATAAGGCGTATCTGCACCGGCCAATGCCCCAGGCGTGATTGATGCCCTCCATATTGATGCCCTCCATATTGATGCCCTCCATATTGATGCCCTCCATGCTGCTCTCCATGGACCATATCCTGGGCTGTCTTCCATTTTTCATTTACGGCAAAGGTCTGAATATGGCTTGATGCACATCCGCATCCAAGGTTTGGGGATGGGGCAGTACGGCATCCTGGTGTCGGGGATTCACCGGTACTGCTTTCTGGTGTCGGGGATTCTCCGGTACTGCCTTCTGGTGTCGGGGATTCTCCGGTACTGCCTTCTGGTGTCGGGGATTCTCCAGGCTGGCATCCAAGTATCCTGGATTCGTCAGGCTCTTTGTTTGCTGCTTCATGGATGCCTTGATCTCCATGGGATATATGGTGATCTTCAAGGGTTTCAAGATAGGCTTTCACCGCCTCATCATCAAAGGGTTCGGCCTCCCTTTCCACCAGTTTGAGAGCATCCCTGGGACACTCTCCAAGGCATGCTCCCAGTCCATCGCAGTATTGATCCTTGACAACCTTTGCCTTGCCGTCAATGATCCGGATCGCTCCCTCGGCACATGAAGGTACGCAGTTTCCGCATCCATCACAAAGTTCTTCATTTATCTCTATAATTTTTCTTTTTATCTTCATTGTCCATATCCTCCATTTAAAAAAAAGTTATTTTGACGGGATATTTTTACCTTGATATCCTCCATTTAAAAAAAAAGTTATTTTGACGGGATATTTTTACCTTGGAAATCAATTGCATTTCCAAATACTTCCATTGCTTTCATGCGTCCGGAGGGAGTCATGCAGGAGTTATCGACAATCCTTTCCAGCCTCTCCCTGTCAAAGGATTTGTCCTTTTTTAGCTTATCTTTTTTCTCCTCCTCCATATTTGTTATCAGATCCGCATCATATAGAACTTTGAAATTGAGGCTCTCGTCCCCACCTGGATGGTGGTGGTGACCTATGATGTGGCATACCTCTTTTATAAGCTCCTCCTTTGCCCCCAGTTTTTCAAGTATCCCCCGGGCAACCGGAGGGCCTTCCAGTTCTTGATATTTTGGAGCAGTGGAGTTGTATTTCTCTTCGGCATTTTTTATTCCGATATCGTGGAGATATGCGGCACAAAGTATCACAGAGAGATTGCCCCCCTCTTGTCTTCCGATCTCTTCGGCATATTGTGCCACCCTTGCGGCATGTCCGATGCGCCTGAAATCGGACTTGAAGTAGCGTTTCATCTCAACTGCCACCCGATCCTTCATGAGATCATCCCTCTTTTGGAGATACTCATCCGGAAGAGTTCCAATGCACTGCTCGGCATACTGACAGTAGGATGCACAGCCGAAATCCATATGGGGATTTACAACCCTTTTGCCGCAGACACGACATTTTCGGGATGTATCATCCTTGAAAAATTCAATGACAGCACTGCACCGGGGGCATCTCTCCTCGAAGATGGCATCCTCTTTCCAATATTTTGTATCCTGTCCCGGACATTTCATGGCACGCTCCTTTCGATTTTTTTTAAGGGTGGATGCTGCATGGTTTAGATGAAGATTGCATTGCAGCATTTTTTTACTTTAATCCATATTTTTTTACATCATTTTTTTACATCATTTTCAAATCATGATATGCAGTATAGAACCTTGTGAGAAAAAAAGAGTTGATCTGGATCAAGGATTGACCATTTTAAAATAGACTTTCACAGATAACAAAACTTGAAATAAGTGAAAAACAATGAGCAATACACTTTCCCCCGTTGAAAATGAAATATCCCGGCTCCAGCTTGAGCTGACCCGCCATAACTATCATTATCATCTCCTTGACGATCCCTTGATTTCCGATGCCGAATATGACCGGAAAATGGCACGACTTATCGAGCTGGAAGAACTTCATACCCATCTTTCGACACCCGATTCCCCAACAAAACGGGTGGGAGCCCCGCCCCTGGATATCTTCGTCACCGGGGCCCATTCAATTCCCATGCTGGGCCTTGACAACGCTTTCTCATGGGAAGAGATGACTGAGTTCCATCACCGCATTGCAAAAATAATGGAGATGGACGGGGATGAAATTCTCTATACCGTGGAGCCCAAACTTGACGGCGTGGCCGTGGAGATTATATATGAACATGGGATACTGACCCGGGCCCTGACCAGGGGGGACGGCATCACAGGAGAGGTGATAACGGAAAATGTAAGGACAATCCCGTCGGTACCCCTCAGACTCCAGGTCCGGGAAAAGGTATCCCTTATCGAGGACAAGGACTCCCCTCTCCAGGACAAGGACTCCCTTATCCAGGCCCACCATCTTCCTGCCCTTCTTGAGATACGGGGGGAGGTGATCCTGAACAAAAAAGATTTTGAAAAGCTGAACAGCTCCCGGGCCCACAGGGGAGCCCCCCTGTTTGCCAATCCAAGAAACGCTGCGGCAGGTTCCCTCAGGCAGCTTGATTCCCGCATCACCGCATCCAGACCCCTCTCCATGTTTGCCCACGGCATGGGACTTGCCGAGGGTCTCGGGGAAGGGGTAATGGAAACGGGATCATACTCTGGTATGCTGGATATTTTTGAATCATACGGTATTCCGGTCAATCCCCTGGTGAAAAAAAGGGTGACCCTGGACCAGATCATGGATTACTACAGGGAGCTGGAACAGAGCCGTAACTCCCTTCCCTATGAAATAGACGGCATCGTGGTAAAGGTGGATGATTTTTCTCTCCGGAATATCCTGGGCACTAAATCCAGGAGTCCGAGGTGGGCCATAGCCTGGAAATTTCAGGCATTGGAGGCCGTCACCAGGGTCAATGATATTACTGTACAGGTGGGCCGTACAGGAACCCTCACGCCGGTGGCACTGCTTGAACCCGTTGTCATAGGCGGGGTAACAGTCTCCAGGGCCACACTGCACAACATGGACGAGATTCGTCGCAGGGATGTGAGGAGAGGGGACACAGTGGTGGTTATAAGGGCAGGCGATGTCATCCCCAAGGTGGTGAAGGTTATTGAATCTGCCCGGACCGGCTCGGAAAAACCCTTTTCCATGCCTGGAACCTGTCCCGTGTGCGGAAGTGATGTCCACCGGATTGAAGATGAGTCTGCCCTCAAGTGCATCAATGCATCGTGCAGTGCCCAGTTGAAAGAGAGAATAAAGCATTTTGTATCCAAAGCCGCCTTTGATGTGGACGGCCTTGGGAAAAAATTGGTGGATCAGCTTGTGGAGAGGGGTATGATCGGCTCCTTTGCCGATCTCTTCACCCTGGAGAGGGAAGGTCTGGCATCCATGGAACGCATGGGGAAAAAATCCGCGGAAAATATCCTCAATGCCCTTGAAAAATCAAGGGAAGTTTCGTTAAAACGATTTATATACGCCCTGGGTATTGACCACACCGGGGAGAGTGCTGCCCAGCTTATGAGTGATAAATTTAAAAATCTTCATGCCGTCATGGGAGCATCGGCGGAAGAGATGGAAAGCATTGACGGAATAGGACCCAAAACAGCAGGGGCGGTACACGGTTTTTTTGCAAATCCTGAAAATCAGGCACTGATAAGCTCATTGCTGGAAAGGGGTGTCAATGTCATCTCCCCGGAGGGCATCATGGATGATAACCTCACCCGGGATCCGGATATGGGAGTTGAGGATGGTCAAGCCGGCGGTATTCAAGGTAAAACCTTTGTACTCACGGGAACCCTCGGCAGTTTCACCCGGACCCAGGCCAGTGAGATGCTCAGGAAGGCCGGAGCAAGGGTTACGGGAAGCGTGACATCAAAAACCGACTACCTTGTGGCAGGGGAGTCCGGGGGAGGCAAGCTTGAAAAGGCACGAAGTCTCGGTGTGCCCATCATTGATGAAAATCAGTTTATTGCCATGCTCGGAGGGAGTTTCTCCAATGGAGTATGATAAATGCTCGGAGGGAATCTCTCCAATGGAGTATGATAAATGCTCGGAGGGAATCTCTCCAATGGAGTATGATATAGACTTCGAGCAAAATATTTCATCAAATCCATTATCAAATCCATTATCAAATCCATTATCAAGGGCAGCCACAGGGGGCTGCCCCTACAGTACGGTCGGCAATTTCATTATCTGGAAAGCTATATATGTTTGGTAAGAAATGGAGGGATACATTGCTTGGGGGGGCCTCTGAACTTGGTGTCACCCTGGATATGGATCAGGCGGAGCAGATGGCCTGTCATGCCGGAGAACTCCTTCGTTGGAATAGTAGGATCAATCTTACAGCCATTGTGGAACCCCAGGACATGGCCGTAAAACATTTCATTGACTCCATTGCCCTGATTCCCTGGCTTCCTGACGGGGCAAAGCTCATTGATATTGGAAGCGGTGCCGGTTTTCCAGGGATACCCCTTAAAATAGCTAACCCCTCACTGGATGTTACAATGATTGATGCCTCCAGAAAAAAGGTCTCTTTTCTCTCCCACATGATAAGAGTTCTTTTTAAAAAGACACCCTCCAACTGTACAGGGATTGAAGCACTCCATGCCAGAGCCGGGCAGCTTGCCATGGAGCCTGAATATGCAAACGGCTTTGATGCTGTTCTGGCCCGGGCCTTTGCACCCCTCACAGAGTTTACAAAAATAGCCATCCCTTTTCTAAAAGAGGACGGCACTGTTTTTGCCATGAAAGGTGATATGGACCAGGGGGAACTTGCCCTTTTTGACGGCACTGATTTTGGACCATACCGTACCGGGGGGAGGAGACTTTTGAAAACAGAGAGGGAAATTATCCGATATACCCTTCCTTTTGGCGGCCATAAACGCTCTCTTGTAAAAATATATCCGGTGTTCCCATGAA
>JADGBO010000189.1 GCA_015231465.1 Desulfamplus sp. | reverse complement strand
TAATCACATAAATAACTATGTTGGTGTCCAGCATATATTTGAGCATTAAAAGGATTCCCTTGCGGATTGTTCTTGTGAAGTGCGTTCCCGCATAAAATCATCGGTCACGCCATCCTCAGAAAGGAAAAAGCTGTCCCATGTATTTTCTACCGGGGAAAGCACACGATCTTTACCGATTACGCGTACAACAACTTTTTTCACACCCTCAGGAAACCTGCTGTCAACAGGCAATCTCACCGCTTGGGTTCTATTATTGATAAAGACGGTTCCTACATCCATAGCTCAATCTCCTTTTTTTTATATGAAAGTCCCCGTTGTTTCAGGAGTTTCATCACTTCGATTGTGGCGGTAATGCCGCCATGTTGGTTTATATGAAAGTCCCCATATTTTAAGGGGCGTATGCAATACGCTTTCATGCTTCGATTATGGCGGTAGTGCCGCCATGGCCGTTTATATGAAAGCCGTCAGTAACAGTAGGGGCAGCCCTTGCGGCTACCCTTAAGAAAGTAGGCACGATTCATGAGCCGCCCCTACTTTCATTGTTCGCTGTGCCCGCCAGGGCATGGCCGTTATATCTAATTCGCTATATATATGAAGTATATAACACAGATATGTATTTAGCAAGGGTATATAGCATTGGTTTCTGAAAATTGGGTTAATAGGGATAATCTGGGGTGTATCATATCACCGAAAAACAGGGTTTGGCCAATAGGTACTCCTCATGGATCAGAGTATCCGAACAACTCGTCAATTTATTTGTGCTTTTTCTCTCCAAATAATCGAGCGTCTATAGAGGCGGCCTGCTTATACATAGATTCACATTCCCGTAGAGTTTTTGATAACGATTTAGCTTCTTTTACAAAGTGATAAAAACCCTGACATCCCTGTTCTATTCCATGTGAACAATCCATCCCGCCCCATAAGAAAAAATCGTATCCCGAAAATCCAGGGCAGAGACATAAATTATCATGGCTTAAACTACATGTTGTTATCTTAAAAAGATCAATGCACTATTTGTAGTGGTTATTCAGAAAATCATAGGCATGACTCTCCAAGAAATCCGCATCACATTTCAAGAAAGCTTAATCATATTTCTCCTTTCATATCCTTAACGGCATCATAGTTGCTCTACATCAAAAAGTCCGCAATGGAAAATCATGGCGGTAGGGCTGTTGAATGGCCGTCATACAGGGAATCATCCATTGACACGGCCCATAATAATCTGTCTGCAATAGAGCGAAAAAACAGGAAAGGTGAGATGAGAGATGGAGAAAAAAAAAGGCAGCGAAGAAAAACAGCATAAGATGGTGAAACGGGCCATACTGACAAATATGATTATAGTGCCGTTCATACCATTCATACTTGCCATAGGAATCAGTTTTCACTATTTCACATCCTCCCTGGAAACAAAAACTATCAGCACACTTCAAAGAATCGTGGGGGACCACGGCGAAATGATAGAGACTTTTCTCATGGAGAGAAAAGGGGACCTTGAGCTGATCACAAACACCTGGGCATTTGAAGAGCTGAACGAAAACGGTGCCCTTCACAGCCTGTTCGAGCATCTTAAACAGCGTTCCAGTGCTTTTATTGATCTGGGGCTTTTTGATGCCGACGGAGTGCATGTGCGTTACTCCGGTGAGTATGCCCTTAAAGGTAAGCTCTACCAGGATGAAGTGTGGTTCAAGGCAGCCATGAACCGAGGATATTATATCAGTGACATTTTCCTCGGATATCGCAATGTGCCCCACTTTATAATAGCTGTGCGAAAGGGAAACGGCCCGAATTCCTGGATAATAAGGGCCACCATTGACACACTCTTTTTTGACCGTCTTGTTGCAAGGGCACGTATTGGAAATAGCGGAGAGTCTTATATACTCAACACCGAGGGTATAGCCCAGACCGGAAGGCGTTCCGGCGAAGTGGGAATCATGGAAAAAGATCCTGATTTTGGGGATTTTTTTGACTGGTATTTTAAAAATAAGGAAAACAGTCCCGAACTTTTCAATGAAGTCAATGAAGTCAATGAAATTTTCAATAAAAACATGATCTCCATAAGCAGTTCCCAAAAGGATATTTATACCTTTGTAATGTCGTCTCCGGAAAAAGGTGAGTATCTCTATGCCGTGACCTGTCTGCATGACAAGGAGTGGTTCCTCGTGGTGCGTCAGGAAAAACGAGATGCCTATAGTGCCTTCTATTCCTCCCTTTACATAAGTTTTCTCATCATGGTGACCGGGGGTGCAGTCATTGTGGTGCTTGCGATTTATATGACGGAACGGATTGTCAAAAAGATTGAACAGCTCGGCCAGGAGAAAAGAAGCCTGGGCACCCAGCTCATTCGGGCGACCCAGCTTGCGGAAATCGGAGAGATGGCATCAGGATTCGCCCATGAGATCAACAATCCCCTCCAGATAATAAAAGGAGAACACTCCCTCATCGAAAGTCTGCTGGAGGATATGGAGCGGAACAGTGCCGTTGCAGGAGACGCGGAAAATATTGCATCCGGTAACATTGGACCCGGAAATATTGCATCCGGTAATATTGGACCCGGAAATATTGCATCCGGTAATATTGGACCCGGAAATATTGCATCCGGTAATATTAGACCCGGAAATATTGCATCCGAAAATATTGGATCCGGGTCAGTCAACCCTGACACCATTTCTAAACCCGGCATGATTTCTGCCCGGGACTCCTCCATGGAAGAGATAAGGGAATCCCTGGATCAGATCAAACTCCAGGTAAATAGATGTTCTGAAATCACCCACGCCATTTTAAAATTCGGCCGAAAAAATGAGACCAGGATTCAGCCCCTCTGCCCCGGGGATATTATTCCGGAAATTATCCGCATGATTGAAAAGAAGGCAGCGGTGAACGGCATTGGAATTGAGTGTGAAATATCTCCTGAAATATCAAGGTTCATGGGTGATCCATCACAGTTTCAACAGGTCATTCTAAACCTTGTCAACAATGCCATGGATGCCGTTGCCGAGCGCCATGGCACCTCCGGAGGAGTGGTTACCATCAGGGCCTTTGACACTTTTTCAGTAAACGGACATGGCCGAGACTCTGCCGCCCCGGATCATGGAAATAATATATCCATTTCCACGGAAAACTCTCATGGCCGGAGTCCGACCGCCCCCGATTATAGAAATAATGTATCCATTTCCACGGAAAACTCTCATGGCCGGAGTCCGACCGCCCCCGATTATAGAAATAATGTATCCATTTCCACGGGAAACCTTCATGGTCAGGGTTCGACCACCCCCGATCATGGAAATAATGTATCCATTTCCACGGTAAAAGAAAAGGATGGGAAAACAACTGGCAAGCTTAACCCGGGAGATGCCCCCTCCGGGAAACCCAGGGAGATTGAAATTTCCGTTACAGATAACGGCTCCGGCATTCATCCCGATCATCTCGACAAGATATTCTCGCCGTTTTTTACCACTAAACCGGTGGGAAAGGGAACCGGTCTGGGCCTTTCGGTCTGTTACGGAATTATTAAAGGATTTGACGGGACTATGGAAGTCTCAAGCAGTAAGAATATCGGCACCTCCTTTACGGTGAGGCTGCCGGCAATAGATTAAAAACAGAAAAATTACATGGAGGACGTATTATGGAAAAGATGAAAATTATGTTGGTGGATGATGAAGAGCGTTATCTCAAAACAACATCAAAACTGATCGAGAAACAAGGACATGAGGTATTCACTGCCTTGAGCGGAAAAGAGGCCCTTGAAATTCTTGACAGACAAAACATTCATGTGGTCATCCTTGATGTCAAGATGCCTGAAATGGACGGCAACGAGACCCTCAGGAAAATTAAGGCTCTATTTCCCCTTGTGGAGGTGATCATGCTCACAGGACATGCCACTGTGGATTCGGCCATTGACGGTATGAAATCCGGGGCCCGGGACTATCTCATGAAACCCGCGGATATTGATGATATCATGGAAAAAGCCCTGGATGCCTTTGCCCGAAGGCAGAAGCAGGAGGAGAAGATCCGGGCGGCCCAGGCAAAAAAGTATATGCGTTCACCCCGGGAAATTCTTAAAGACGATGACGAGCAGTAATGGACCAATGATGAGCAGTAATGGGGGATAAAATCATGAGGAAAACTAAAAAAGTTACAGGTTACGATAAATATATTGACTGGAAATTTTTCATTATTCCGGTGGTTCTTTTTTTTGCGGTTATTATAATGCCCACCCCTTACGGAATGAAGGATGTGGGGATGGAATACACAATAGCTCCCAAAGTGGTGATTAACTTTTTTACCGAGACCCTTTTCGGCAAAAGCAGCTCGGATGCCGAGCAGTGGCAGGTTGTAGCAGCAAAGATGATGGAGCAGAGTATCCAGCTCGGCTCTTTGAGCCAAGAGCGTTTCCTGAAACGAGATATTAAATGGTGTAAAAAGTATAACATAGAAACAGACCAGAAAAATTTTGACAAAGCCATTGCCCATATTCATGCCTCGCTATCCAGTGAGCAGTTTCTCACATTGATGAAGCAGGGGCTGGAGCTGAGAAAAGAGGGACTCAAGTATGAAGACCTTTCTGAAAAAGATCAAAAAGCGGCCGATAAAAGTGGATGGCATATCAAGGTTGCCGTTGCCATGGCCATATTTGTGGTACTCTGCTTTTTGACCGAATGTATCCCTCTTCCTGTGGTCTCCTTCTGTGTGGGTCTGATTCTGGTCTTCACCGGCGTGGTCTCCAGAAATGATGTTGCCATGCTCTACTGGAGCGATGCCTGCTGGTTCATCATGGGAAGCCTTATGTTTGCCGCGGCCTTTGTCAAAACAGGAGTTGACAAGCGGGTATGCCTCATGATGTTTCAAAAGCTTGCGGTTCCCAATGTGAAGTGGATCACTCTGATCTTTTTTCTCATCATCACACCCCTTGCGGCTTTCATATCCGACCATGCTCTGGCAGCCATGTTTCTTCCCATTGGAATGCTGCTCTACCAGAACAGTTTGACCGATGATATTCCGGAAGATAAGGAGCTGGCAAAAATGCTGATGATCGCCATTGCCATGGCCTGCAATATCGGCGGCCCCGGTGCCCCCTCGGGCGGTGCCAGAAACGTCATCATGATGACCTATCTCACAGATATGTTTGGATTTGATATTGGCTACTTTCAATGGGTTACCTACTGCTTTCCCTTTCTCTTCATCATGATTCCCATTACCTGGTTCATGACCAATTTAAGGTTCAAGCCCAGGATTATTTCCCTGGCCCCGGCCATGGCTCATCTGAAAAAAGAGACCGCTAAGATGGGGGGATGGAACAGGCATCAGATATGGGCACTGGTCATCTTTATCATCATGGTTTTTGGTTGGTTTACGGAAAAGGCATTTTATGATCTGGGCATATATCCCATTCGTGTTGGAATAGGCGTTCTCGCAGTGGCCGGTGCTGTGGCCTATATAATGGCAGGTGTGGTCAACTGGCGGGATTACCAGGAAAGGGTTGACTGGGGAGTGGTGTGGCTCTATGCCGGAGCCATAATTTTCGGAAGGGTGCTGGACAGCACCGGAGCAGCCTACTGGCTTGCAAGGACAGCAATAGATTTTCTTGCTCCCCTGGGAATGGATGCCGGGATCAAGCTTATGATCGTCAGTAACGGCCTGACCGCCCTTTTGACCAACCTAATGGCGGACGGCCCCGCAGCCGCTGCCGTGGGCCCCATAGCCCTGAACATGGCTGGTCTTGTGCATCCTGGAAGCACATTTCTGCCCTTCATGGCCATGTCCACAGCCATATCATCCTCATTTGCCTACTGCCTGATCATCGGAACACCTCCCAACGCTATTGTATATGCCAGCGGATACCTGGAGCCCAAGGATTTCCTCAGGGTTGGAATTCCCATGTTTTTCATAGCCAACATAGTGTTGATACTCATAACCGGCATTTACTGGGCAGTAAGGGGTTTTGGAGGACTTCCCGGGTTTTAGTTCATTTCCATAAATATATCTGCAGGGACAAATAAATATTTGCCCCTGCAGCTCTAAACCGAGGAGTTTATAAGATGGATAGTAAGATGGATAGTAAGATGGATAGTAAGATGGGTATAAAAAAGGACAACAACCATAATTACCATGGGAGTGTGTGCAAACAAGAGCCGGAGGGAAAGAGTATTCTTTTCAGGGATGGTGTACTCTATTTCACAAAAGAGCTTGAACGAAAAGTACTTTTTTTCATAACCATGATACTCCTTTTGAGCGGAATCCTTGTAAAACTGGAACTGTTCTGACCTGTAAGTTATTTATGGATTATTTTGGATAAAGTGCCGCCGTGACTGCCCCAGAATCATCCCATATCATTAAAATGTGATCCATTTTCACGGTAAATCTTCATGGCCGGATTCCGACCTTCCCCGATCATGAGAAGGATATGGTTATTTTCACGGTAAAGGAGAGTCAATATGACTGTAGCGATCCTTAAAACCTGCAATTTCTATGGATATGCAGTGATTCAGATACTGATAGAACCCAAACGCTTTTTTTCAGAACTCCCGGACACCACAACTTTTTTCAAATCCCTTGGGTTCTGTCTGGCATGCGGTATTTTTTATTCCGGGGCAATACTTTTGACCACGACATCCGGCACCCCTTTCCAAACAGCATCAATCTTTTTTTTAAACGGGGTGGGAATGGTGTTCATCTCATCCGGGCTGAGTTATATGGCAATGGTTATAACCCTGGGCAAAAAGGTTCCTTTCAGCAGAGTGTTCGGGGTTCACGGCTACTCA
>JADGBO010000188.1 GCA_015231465.1 Desulfamplus sp. | reverse complement strand
GGCCAGCTACAACATAGGCTACGGTCATGTTCTGGATGCCATGAGACTTGCCAGATGGCAGGGAATGGACGACACAAAATGGACATCCATCCAGAAGACACTTCCCCTTCTTGCAAGGCAGAAGTACTACACAAAAGTCAGATACGGCTATGCAAGGGGGGGAGAGCCTGTTAAATATATAGAAAGAATATTCATATATTACGATATTCTCAAGCAAAAGGCCCATTCAGGGAATTATGTTCAGGAATAAGCGAATCCTTCAGGACAACTTTACACTTTCTAAAATCAGATAGTGTTCTTTTTTAAAAGGCTTTAACAAACTAAACGTTATTCCCCTTTGTTTAAACCATGATATGGATTTCCAGAAAAATCTTTGAGAATATCCATTCCCAAGGGCAGCCACAGGGGACTGCCCCTACAGTATGATTACCAATTTCATTATCTGGAAAACTATTATAGTTCCCGTCATATGAATTGATACCATTTCTATTAATATAATGGTACAAAAAGAATCAAGTCATATGACCTGGACTATAGGACAGATAATCTGTCAGGAGGCTTTATGTCAACGGGTTCACATATTTTATCGGCAATCTTGCAGCACCTTAAGAAAAACTCCAGAAAGGAGGGATTCGACCACCTTCAATTTCGGAGATATCTTGACAATGCAGCACGGAATTTCAATATTGATCCGGAAGTCAGCTTTGATACGTTCCATATTGACAGGATTCCATCTGCATGGCTGACTCCTCCCCGGGCCCTGGACAAAAAAGTACTGCTCTATCTCCACGGAGGGGGGTTCAATGCCGGCTCCATAAAATCCCACAGGGACATTGCCTCCCGAATTGCAAAGGCCACCCGCCACAAAACCCTTGTGATCGAATACCGCCTTGCCCCGGAACACCCTTTTCCGGCAGGGCTTGACGATGCCCTTGATGTTTACAGGTGGCTTCTTGACCATGGCCGATCTCCGGACAATATAGTTATTGCCGGAGACTCTGCCGGAGGAAATCTTGCACTCTCCCTGATGCTGAAAATGAAATCCCTCAAAATCAGCCTTCCATCCAAAGCTGTACTGATCTCTCCATGGTTAGATGTCGGGAGGCACCTTCAAAAGGATATCCCGGCCTATGCCCGGCCCTATGAAAACCCCCCTGTGGAGGACCCAATGCTCTACCCTTCGGCCATCCGCCACTCGGCAAGGATTTACACAGGATATGATAATGATCCTGGCCATCCCTTCATATCCCCCCTCAATGGTGATCTTGCCGGTCTCCCCCCCATGCTGATACAGGCAGGAACCCATGAGATACTTTTTCCAGAATCGGTGGAGTTGGAGAGAAGGGCCAAAGCCGCCGGTGTTCCGGTCTCACTGGAGATATGGGAAGGGATGTTTCACGTATGGCACTATTTTGCCCGCTATCTACTGGAGGGACGGCAGGCCATTGACAATATCGGAAACTGGGTTGACGGTCAGTCTGGAGGGACGGCAGGCCGTTGACAATATCGGAAACTGGGTTGACGGTCAGTCTGGAGGGACGGCAGGCCGTTGACAATATCGGTAACTGGGTTGACGGTCAGCCAGGAGGGATGCCAGGCCGTTGACAATATCCGAGCCTGGGTTCATGGTCAGTTATGATCCCTGAGGCATCATAATGAAATATTTATCTTACCTTATGCCGTGCTTCCTGGGTCATTTATGATCTCTGAGGGCATCATAAAGAGCCCTGGCAGCACTCTTTGTCATCCCAGGCAGGGCGGCCAGCTCCTGGATTCCGGCTCTCTTCATGGCGGATATTCCCTTGAAATGGCCAAGAAGAATGGTTTTTCTCTTTTTACCGATACCTGTAATTCCGTCCAGGATTGACTTTTTACCCCTTTGTATCCGCCGTCGCCTCTGGAAACTGACGGCACAATCATGGGCTTCATCCCTGATACGCTGGAGCAGATACAGGGCCTTCAGGGCATGGGATGTGTTAAGGGGGTTCGAGCGACCGGGTAGATATATCTTATCATGGGTCTCCCCCCTCGGGACATCCCTCTTTGCCAGTCCAACCACGGGAACGGAATCCTGAAGACCCAAATCAGTCAATACAGATACCGCCACTGAAAGCTGGCCCCGGCCACCATCCACCACGAGAAGGTCCGGGAGGGTACCACACCCGACAGTTCCCTCCTTATCCGAAAACCTACGTGTCAAAACTTCGCCCATGTATGCGTAATCATCCTGGATTTTTACATTTTTTATAATATATTTTCGGTAGCTTGATTTATCAGGTTCTCCGTCGATGAAAACCGCCATGGAAGATACCGGATCACTACCCGCCATATTGGAGTTGTCAAAGCACTCTATTCTCCTCGGCAGGGACGGGATGCCAAGGAGGGCTTGCAGCATGGCCAGTGTATCGGCACTCTCCCTCTCCCGGGAGAGTCTGGACCCAATCTCGCTTCGGGCATTGCTGAGTGCCATCTCCACAAGCTGTCTCTTCTCGCCCCGTTCCGGCACAAGGATATTTACCTTTTTTCCCCTCTCCATGGAAAACCGTTCCTGGAGGAGAGCCTGATCCTCAAAGGGTTCCGCTACAACTATTTCCGGAGGAATAAAGTTTTTACCAAGGTAATACTGCTTCAGGAAGGCCCCTGTAATCTCCCTGGTGGTGTCCAGTTTCATCTCAAATACATGGTTGCCGGTACCCACCACATATCCGGATCTCACAAAAACAACCGTCACCACAGCCAGGCCCCCTTTTCCGGTACATGCAACGACATCCCTGTCCATCATGTCTGCCGTTACAGCAATTTGCCGCTCAAGGCTTTTTTCAATGGCAGCCAGGGTATCCCTTATATATGCCGCTTTTTCAAAATTCATTGCATCGGCTTCGGCCTTCATTTCCGATCTTAAGCGTTCAATGAGTTCCGGCTTTCTCCCCTTTAGAAACAGGATGACATCTTTAACTATTTTTCCATACTCTTCAACAGGCACATCATGGCAGCAGGGCCCGAGACAGGCTTTCATCTGATATTGAAGACAGGGACGGGATCTGTTCCTGAAGTGTGAATCCCTGCATTTTCTGAGTTTAAATATCCTGTTGACCTCTTTAGATATCTTTTTGACACCATGGGAAGATGAAAAGGGCCCAAAGTATGACGCTCCATCCTTTTTGATACTTCTTACAACCTGAAGCACAGGGTACTCCTGGCGGATATCCATTCGAAAACATGGATAGTTCTTGCCATCCTTGAGAATTATATTGTATTTGGGGTTATGTTTTTTTATAAGATTGGATTCAAGGATCAGTGCTTCATGCTCGGTGGATGTCACAATCACATCAAAATCTGTGATATTTTGCAGAAGCAAGGCGGTTTTCAGGTCATGGCCGCTCCCACGGACAAAATAGGATGCAAGTCTTTTTTTGAGATTCAGGGCCTTACCCACATAAATTATCTTTCCCCGAGCCGATTTCATTAGATAGACACCAGAATGGGACGGGGCAGATGAGTATTTTTCAAGGATATGATCCGAAACAACATTTTTTTTATCAGGAGATGACATATGGGACTTCGTTTTTTCAAAAGGGTCAAGGTAGCCCCGGGTGTAACACTGAACCTCAGCAAATCAGGAGGCTCACTATCATTTGGCCCGAGGGGTGCCAAGTTTACGGTGGGGCCCAGGGGAAAACGTGCAACAGTGGGATTGCCCGGTACCGGCCTGTTCTATACAACAACCTTTAAAAATAAGAGCGGACAGGGCAGAAATGTAAGGGAAAACTCCAGGGGAGCATCTTCCGGCTTACAGGGAGAATCCCGGGGAGAATCTTCCGGCTTACAGGGAGCATCTTCCGGTTTTCAGGGCATATCCAGACCTGGATTTCTCAAGCGCCTCTTTACATCCCAGGATGAGGTATCACTCATCGAAGGGTGTGTCGAGCTGGACGCGGGCAACGAGCTAAAGGCCCTGGACCATCTCTCAAAGGCCGCCCATATTGCCGATGCAGCCTATCTTGCAGGTCTCATAGCCCTGAAACTTCACCGCCTGGACCAGGCACAAAGTTGGCTCTCCCATGCAGTGGAAAATCACCTGTCCCTTGGCAAATGCTTTGAAAGGCACGACATATACCCCTCCATGGAGCTTCCGATAACCGAGGAGATCGCAGTCTGTATAACACCCTCCCTCCATGGTGTTCTGCTCGGACTCACCGAGGTCTATCAGCTCCAGGAAGAGTGGGAAAAAGCCATGGAGTGCTTAGAGGAACTCATGGAGATTGATGCCGGGGATATTATAGTCAAACTCTCGGCAGCCGAGCTTATCATGGATGCGGCACCTGATGATCCTGAATCACTAAGGCAGGTGGTATCCCTTGCCGAGGGCATTGAAAACGAAACAGCAGCCCATGCAACCCTGATGCTTTACAAGGCCAGGGCCCTTGGAAAACTCTCCATTTACACAGCCGCAAGGGACACCCTGACTTCGGCTCTCAGGAGGAAAAAGGATCGTTCCCACGACCTTCTACTTGCCCTTAGATACGAAAGGGCCCTTGTCTATGAAGCCCTGGGAGAGAGTTCCAGGGCCCGGAGCGATCTGGAAAAAATATACGGAGATTCCCCGAATTATAAAGATGTCCCCCAAAGACTGGGCCTGCAAAGATAAAAACCCCAAATGGTGGCCAAATCTACTGTCTTGCCAGCCTGACATTACTGAAAACTTCCCCGCAGTTGGTTCGAAAGGGATTTATATCAATGCCTCCCCTGCGGTTGAATCTTGCATACACGGAGAGCTTTTCAGGGGAGCATCTCTCCATTATATCCATGAACATCCTCTCCACGCAGTTTTCGTGAAATCCAGTGTGTTCCCTGAAAGATATGATATAAGCAAGAAGCCCCTCCCTGGCGATCCGTCTCCCTGTATAGTCAATCATCACCGTTCCCCAGTCCGGCTGTCCCGTAACAGGACAGTTGGTACGAAGCAGGTTGGAAAAAAGCCTCTCGCTGACCCGTCTTTGTCCGGTGAAAAGGAGTGAGGGGTCAACCTGATATTGCGTCACTTCAATATCAAGCTTATCCAGGGACTCTCCGGAAGGATTTTCAATTTTCATCATCCTCAGGAACATGTCAGGAAGCAGGATATCTACACGTACAGGACCTTCGGTACATCGGGATAGATCCTTTTCCATCAAAACAGCCACCCTTTCAGGTGATTCAAAACGGGACTGGTTGAAAGAGTTGAGATAGAGCTTCAGGGATTTTGATTCCACAATATTTTTCGACGTGCATGGAAAAAGGATCTCTCCCATGGCCGCCTGGGGCTTTCCCCTTTTGTCAAGCCAGGATATTTCATAGGCGTTCCAGATATCGAAACCCGAAAAGGGCAGTTCCTGGAAGATGCCTATATTTTCCCTTGTCCTGGCACGGCCCACGGGAAAAAGGTGATCGGGATGGTAGTTTTTGCTGTGGATGATGCTCTCCCCGAGGGGAATACTTTTTTTACATGGATTAATACTTTTTTCACAAGGATGATGTGCCATTGGAGTTGTTTTCCTGGTCAAGGGAACTGTAATCTATAGACTTCCTGAAAAATATTTCAGCAAATTGATTCTCAAGGATTATCAATTTCATTATCTGGAATACTATAGGATGTTGGATCAAAACCACTGGAAAATCCCAGGGCGTACTTTCTTTCGTCGCAGGCACCGCAGGTACCGCAATGGATATCTCCCCCTTTGTAACATGTCCATGTTGCGGCAAAATCAACGCCAA
Source organism: Desulfamplus sp. (assembly GCA_015231465.1). Lineage (GTDB taxonomy): Bacteria > Desulfobacterota > Desulfobacteria > Desulfobacterales > Desulfobacteraceae > Desulfamplus. The sequence goes on along the minus strand of JADGBO010000188.1, from coordinate 1,021 downwards.
GCTCCCTTCCCATATCCCCAATTGCCCTCTTGTCCATGCCGGCAAAGGGAAATTTCACCCTTACTTTGCCCCCGGTACCGAGGAGAACCGCCTGGGCAAAGGCATGATTGAAATCAGGACGGCAGTCCGGATATATGAAGTGATCACCGGAATGGGAGGCAATGGCCACCTCCGCCGCCCCAACGGATTCGGCCAGCCCTGCGGCAATGGAGAGCATTATGCCGTTTCTGAAGGGAACAACCGTACTCTTCATGTTCTCCTCCATATATGAGCCGTCCGGAACTTCGGTTCCTGATTGAAGAAGGCTGGATTTGAAAAGATCGTTGACAAAGGGAAGCGTGATAATGGTATGCTCCACGCTGTTTTCCCTGCAAAAGGCCCTGGCACATTCAATTTCCCTCTTATTGTGTCTGGAGCCGTAGTCAAAGCTTAGGGCATGCACCCTTTTTTTTTCATGAATAAGAGCGGCCAGGAGAACCGTTGAATCCATACCGCCGGAAAATACAACCACTGAATCTGCCATTTAAAATCCACCATAGAAAACAATTACTTGCATCACATTCATCAATGATATGGGTATTTTCACGATAAATAATATATCAGATCAATGCCTCGCTCCTCATTATATCTGCGAACTCACTGTTTCTGGCCGCATATTTTCTAAGAACTTTCAACTGCCGCATCAAAAGTGAACCTTCGGAATGATTCATCTCCAGCTCATTTACCACCTGGTGTTCAAAAGCCTGAAATTTATCGGCAAAAGGTTTCATCATAGTACGGCGATCCCAGATCATGTAGCCGAAAAGTGCCACGATTAACAGCATAATGGAGCTGAAAAGAACAAGCATGGTGCTGTTGGAATCATCAATCCTTTTGGAAATAGCTTCAAACCCGGACTTCATTTCCGCCCGAAGGGCTTCCTGGCCAGACTTCATTTCCGCCCGAAGGGCTTCCTGGCCAGACTTCATTTCCGCCCGAAGGGCTTCCTGGCCAGACTTCATTTCCGCCCGAAGGGCTTCCT
>JADGBO010000187.1:3617-6812 GCA_015231465.1 Desulfamplus sp. | reverse complement strand
CCATTTGCAAAATTGGAACAGGCCGCCATCAAGGCCGGTCTTTATGGGAATGGTTATCTACAATCGGCCGGAAAGTTTCTCATGTCCCTGTTCAATGAGTTCCCGGGTTGTCTCCCATGATATGCACTCATCGGTAATGGAGACACCATATTCAAGATTCTCCGGCCCGCAGGAGAGGCTCTGGTTTCCTTCACACAGATTGCTCTCCAGCATCAGCCCCTTGATGGCATTATTGCCGTTTATACGCTGGTTGATTACATCCTCCCACACAATGGCCTGTCCGGTAAATTTTTTCCCGGAGTTGGCATGGGAGCAGTCCACTATAATTGCCTGGGACAGGCTCTTCTTCTCAAGGTTCTGCACAGCTTCCCGTATGCTTACAGAGTCATAGTTGGGACGTTTCCCTCCCCTCAGGACAATATGGGCGTAGGGATTGCCTTTGGTTTTAACGATACATGCCCTTCCATGCTGGTCGATTCCAAGGAAACTCTGGGGGGATTTGGCGGCTATCATGGAGTTGATGGCCGTATCTAAGGCACCGTCCGTGCAGTTTTTAAATCCCACCGGCATGGAGAGACCGCTGGACATCTCACGATGGGTCTGGGATTCTGTGGTCCTGGCACCGATGGCGGCCCAGCAGACAAGACCCGCAATAAACTGGGGAATGATGGGATCCAGCATCTCGGTTGCCGTGGGCATGCCCATTTTCGTTATCTCTATGAGAAGTTTTCTTGCCCTTCTGAGTCCCTCCATCACATCCCGGCTGTCATCCATGTGGGGATCGTTGATAAGTCCCTTCCAGCCCACAGTGGTACGGGGTTTTTCAAAATAGACCCGCATTATTACACTGAAGGAATCCCTTACCTTTTCCCTCAATTCACAAAGTTTTTCTGCATACTCCAGGGCAGCCCTTTCGTCATGGATGGAGCATGGCCCTGTTATCACCATGAGACGGTTGTCTTCTCCGGTAAGAATCTGTTTTATCTCCTCCCTGCCTTTAATTACAGTATCTTCGGATTCCGGAGGAATGGGCAGCTCTTGTTTGAACTCATCGGGTGATGTCAGGGGCTGGAATCCTTCTACATTGATATCATAGGTCTGTTTCATGCTTGATCTCCTTTAAATCAGGAACAATTAAATTAAATGCAAAAAAACAAAAAAAGCCCCAGGATGTCGGGCCTGGGGCTTTTGATGCTTGTCTTTATTTATAAAGAATCACAACATCACGGGCAGCCCCCATGAAAAAAGGTAATAAAATAATAATAGATGCCTGGGAAGTTGAGATTCATGAATAAAAAACCCTATGGTCTGTTTTGGTCTGGGGTGTCAAAATCTGACATTTTCGATTGCTCATTTTTTGACCATCAACGGTAGAGACGCAATGCATTGCGTCTCTATATCATCACGATTTGGGCATCAAACTGGTTTTTAGACACCCCGGTTTTGGTTCTAAGAGATTTTGTGAGTGTATCGGAAGCAACTCACAAAGGTCGGCTAATTTTGTTTCTATACATAGATACATGGTGCTTGTCAATCATTTTATAGACCTTGATCATGGTTTCGGCCGATTATGTAGATCCACGATAGTTACCATGGCCCTACCCGGAAGGGGTGATTGATTTATCCCTGTGGTCGAGATTATCCACAAAATAGTCATCAATCATTCTCTCTCTTTTAAGACGATCTCCATATGCTGCGGCATCGGATTTGGTGGCAAACTGCTCTATGCGGATAAGATACCATGTCTTGCCCCCTCCCTGGGCTGTTGATATCCACGCTGATATTCCCTGTTTTGTCAATCTGTCGAGAAAAGCCAGGGCATGTTCCTTTTTAAGGTACGCGGATACCTGTATGGTAAACAGCATGGAAGGGGGAGGGGTTGTAGGCCGGATCTCGTCATGTTCGGACTCGTCAACCTGGGTGATGGGTATTTGGGGATGGAGGGAGCCTTTTTTGGGGAGAAGATGCCGAACAGTGTTTACACCAAGGAGGGTCAGCCCGGTTATGACCGATACAATGGCAATCCACTTGAGGAACCTCAATGCCCCAGGTTTTTTAAGGATGGAACCCATAACTCCCCAAAGGGCTTGGGCAGCGTTAATGATGAGTGTGAAAAGCTGTTTCATTACCCCGGAAAAAACTTTGAAAAACCCTTTCATTACCCCGGAAAGAACTTTGAAAAGCCCTTTCATTACCCCGGAAAGAACTTTGAAAAACCCTTTCATTACCCCGGAAAAAACTTTGAAAAGCCCTTTCATTACCCCGGAAAAATCCTGGGTCAGAGTTGCCAGGGATTTTACTGTTGAGAAACGGGGGGTGATCCGGATGGAGTCTCCTTTGATGGGAAGTTCACCAATGGAGGATTCCCTGGCGGAGGGTTCAACCAGGGAGGATTCCTTGATGGAAGATTCAACCATGGAAGATTCAACCATGGAGGATTCCCTGGCAGAGGGTTCAACCAGGGAGGATTCCTTGATGGAAGATTCAACCATGGAGGATTCCCTGGCAGAGGGTTCAACCAGGGAGGATTCCTTGATGGAAGATTCAACCATGGAGGATGCCCTGGCGGAGGGTTCCACCGGGGAGGATTCCCTGATGGAATATTCTCCCATGGAAGGTTTAATGGCTGATGGTTCCTTCCCCAGGAGAGGATCATCCCCGGCACCATGACTCAGAAGGGTTCTCACTGCCCCGGCAAGGGAAGTGCCTAAGTTACTCGGGGTGCCAAGGTAGAGGGCAAAAATTCGTCTGGCCCTGAAATCTTCCCGTTTTGAAGATATGAAAATCTGGGCAAGGCACTGGATCAGCTCATGATCTTTTCCGGAAACATGTTCGGCAATTCTGTTTACTGCCCTGTCCTCCATGGGCATCATGGTGAATATGCCGGCGGTGCCATGTCCAGGCCCGGTGCCATGTCCAGGCCCGGGCAGATACTCTCTGCTTTCAAAATCTTCATTACTGATCCCGGGAAAAAATCTCTTTTTGATCCATAAAAGGGCAAGTTCGCTCTGTTCCGGATGGCGGCAGAGAAACCACAGTGCTGCCCGTTCAAGGGTTTCATCTTCCTGACCCAATGGTGATGAGAGATAAAATCTCGCAGCAGCTTCAGTAACTTTTTCAGCGGTCTTTTTTATGCTTCGGGGGGAGATGAGAAAGGAGTCAAATATCTTGACAGCCTTGACATGGTAAGCATGG
>JADGBO010000187.1:0-3518 GCA_015231465.1 Desulfamplus sp. | reverse complement strand
CCGTTTCCATGGTGGGGTACAATATTTTTCACTCCAGGGTAGAGAAAAAAGGCTGCGGGTACCCCAATGGATGCCGAAAGCCACAACCTCACAGCCATGTTTCTCAAAAACAGAATCATGGGGCACTCTCCAATTCCCCCGAACACAACTGCTGACCCGGTTTCAGGGGAACCATCATTGTTGCCGGCCTGGGCTCCTGGGCCGGCACTGCCCGGGGTTCTCCCATCAAAGATGCCTGGTTGTCTCCCATCAAGGATGCCTGGTTGTCTCCCATAAAGGATGATTGAGTATCTCCCATGTCAAAGGGGCTGCATCCGGTGGTCACCACTGCCTCTTCAAACCGGATACCATCGGGAACGGTGAAATCCCGGGGAGGCTGGTTTGCCAGGGCATCCTTCATGAATTCCGCCCATATGGGGGCTGCACTCCGTCCTCCGGTAATACCCCTGCCACCGGTCTGCCTGAGACCCCTCTCCCGATCAAAGCCTGTCCATACCGAGGTGCATAGCGATGGTGTAAAGCCGGTGAACCAGGCATCGTTATAGGAGTCCGTGGTGCCTGTTTTGCCTGCAGCAGGACGGGAAAAACCCAGGGTACGAATCACTCTTCCCGATCCATTGTCAATGACTGATTTCATCATATCCACAACCTGGAATGTTATCCCGGGATCAAGTATTTTTTCTCCCCTTACGAGATGCTCATGGATAACCCTGCCAAAGGCATCTTCCACCCGCCATATTAAAAAAGGCTCATGCCTTACCCCGCCGGAGGCAAGTGTGGCATAAGCCGACGCCATCTCCATGGGAGTCACCACAGAGGCTCCCAGGGCCACCGAATAAACTTTTTCAAGCCTGCTCTTTATGCCGCACATTTCAGCGGTTTTTATTACAGATTCAATGCCTGTCCCCTGGACAAGCCTTGCCGCGATGGTGTTCACGGAATGGGTCAAGGCATTTTTCAGGATCATGGGGCCCTGGTATTTTCGTTCAAAGTTCCGGGGCCTCCAGGTGGGGGCCCCCACCACGGGAATGGCCACCGGGGAGTCCATCAGCACCGTTCCGCCATGGATGTCAAGTTCCTTAAAGGCTGCGTAGTAGAGAAAGGGCTTAAAACCCGACCCAGGCTGGCGGCGGCTGTAGATGGCCCTGTTATACTCACTTTTATAGTAATCCCTGCCCCCCACCATGGCCCTCACCGCCCCGGATGAGGTATCCACGGCCACAAGGACCCCCTGGGGTTTGGGCTCTTCATCCGGGCCTATTCCCATCATGGCATCAAGATTCTCGAGTCCCTCCTGCACCGACTGGGAGGCAATGTTCTGGAGCCTCGTGTCAAGAGTGGATGTAACCCGGATTCCTCCGTAATACACCACATCGGAGCCATAAAGCCGAATCAGCTCGTTGATAAGGGCATCAAGGAAGTAACTGCCGGTTCTTGCATCGGCATGGTCTCTTTTCAATATCGGCTGCTCCCCAAGAACATCCTTTGCCTCCTCTCCTGTTATATACCCTGCCGATTCCATACGACGAATAACCACCTCCCGCCTGGCCAGGGCACGGTCGTAGTGCCTGTAGGGGTTGTAATTGGTGGGAGATTTGGGAAGACCTGCAAGAAAGGCAGCCTCCCCAAGGGTTATATTTGCAGCGGACTTTCCAAAAAAGACCTGGGCAGCCTTTTCCACACCCTGGGCCCCGGCACCAAAGGCTATCTGGTTGACATAGGCGTGGAGAATCTCCTCCTTGGAGCAGGAGTACTCTATCTGGAAAGCCACAAGCAGCTCCTTGAACTTTCTTAGCCAGGTTCGTTCAAAGCTGAAAAAAAGATTCTTGGCCAACTGTTGGGTTATGGTGGAGGCACCCTCAACCCTTCCAGGTTTAAAAAGGGTTACATAAAGAGCTTTCAAGGTTCTTAACTTGTTCACTCCGTAATGCTCGTGGAAGAGATGATCTTCCACTGCCAGCACTGCATTAATGAAATGGGGGGATATCCGGGACAGAGGCACCGGTTCCCGGCCCCCAAGGGTAATGAGACGCTCTCCTGTGGAGGCGTAGATTTCAGTTTTGGGAGTTTCGATTATTCTGCTAAGGGGTTCAGGGAGCTTAGGAAGATCCTCTGCCACGGAAAATATGATAACGGCCGAGGCAAAAATACCAAAGCCCGTCACCATGAGACCCAGGTAAAAGATCAGCCTTAAAGAGCGGATGATAAAGAGAAACGGATTCAACGGTTCTCCCCCGGCAATGCCACATTGAATGGACGGAGTTGCAATGGGGCACTGTTTATTGTCATGCCCCGGGATATCTTATCACCCGGAAGCAAAGAAGTACCCTCCGGAAAAGCTTCACCGGAGGGCATCCACTCTTCATCCTGGTATCTTTCACCGGAGAGAACCTTGCTCAACCTCCATACCGCCCACTCCCGGGCCCGTATGAAAAGCACCATATTTTTTCGGTTTTCCCTTATTTCAAAGCCAAGTTTTATAAAACCCGAAGATGCCTCGTTCCATATACCGGCCTTTATTATCTCCCCCTGTAGATTCAAAAGGGTTTCCGGGGTGGTTATTATATCGGGAAGTGTCTCCCCGGGCAGTTTGAACAGTGCATTGAAAAAAGTGTGGGCAGGATATATTCTGCCCTGAAATTCAGGTATCCCTTCAAGGGTTCCCACCAGGGGAGCCTCTCCCCTTTCAATGTTTTCCAGCCCTGACTTGTCAAGGCTGATATGGTGAAGAACCCTGTTTTCTGCATTTAGAAAGAATATCTCCAGGCCGCTAACCTTGCCTTCACAAAATATCCTCTGAAGACCCTTACCGTCATGGAGGGCATCTCCACCAAAAAGCCATATGAGACGGGCAGGGGAAATTATCTCCGAAGCCACGGCAGGGGGCATGGCAAGGTAGAGCCGTTTGAAATGTTCCTTGTCCAGATTGGCCCACTGCCCTGGAAGAATTCCAGAAGCCAGTTCTGAAAAAGAGCTGGCTTCCTGGGCATATCTCGCTGCATCACGGCGCTCTTCAATGATATTTCTCAGTAGAGTGTGGGCTTTGGAAGATTGCTCTCCGGCTTTCCATATGGCACCTGTCTCCGGCCGTGTACTGTTGATGGAGGCCATATAACGTCCGATCACATATTCACACCAGTCAAACCGAAGCTCGGAAATAAGAATAGCTGCGGCAATGGTGACAATTGCCATATTGATCAGGGAGAGGGACCTTTTGAGCCACTCCCCGGATGATGTGGGTTCATACCATGGAGTCATGGATTGTCTCTATGCATAAAGTTCTCTTTTTTGCAAGGGTTTTATGGTTTATTCATTGAAACTTTTGAGTTTCAAGAATCAAACTCCACCCGGTGATAAATTTCCGAAAGGGAGAGTTCACATTTGATGGAGTCGATCTTTACAGTCTGATCCATGGAATCAGCCGATGAATAAACCCATACCCCCTGCTGTTCACGCTCAATGTCACGTTTAAACTTTTCCACCTGACAATGATACTGGGAAATAAGGATATACTCCTG
>JADGBO010000186.1:3350-6817 GCA_015231465.1 Desulfamplus sp. | reverse complement strand
CGCGGCCCATCTTAAAACAAAAATAACCAAAGGCAATCCCGGGGAGCGGTATTCATGGAAGTGGAGAATCACCATGGCACTTTACCGGCAGGGTTTTTCCCCAAAAGATATTCTTGACATGTACCGCTTGGTGGACTGGCTCATGATGCTGCCGGAGGATTTGAACAGGCAGTTTACGCAAAACCTTATAGATTATGAGGAGGAACTAAAAATGCCTTACATTTCAAGTGCCGAAAGATACGGCAGAGAAAAAGGATGGAATGACGGGTGGGAAGATGGACTTAATAAAGGTGTCTTGCTTGAAGCCAGAGAAATGGTGGAAGAGGCTCTCTCCACAAGATTTCAACAGATTCCAGTAAGCATCCTTAAGGCCATCCGAAAAGAGGAGGATCGGCAATTTCTCAAACAATTGCTTAAAAAAGCGATCCTGGCTGTGGATATTACCCAGTTTGAGCGGGCACTGGAAGAGAGACAATAATTTAGGCTGCTCGGGCAAAAATGAAATATAGACAAAGCCTTGAACATCGACTGGTTATGTTCGTGAGTATCGGCCTGCTCATATTTTCGGCAATTGCGGGCATGATAACATATCGGGTTACCTACGCAAAACAGCTTGAAATAAACGACGGCATCCGTAATCAGCTTGTATCAACGGTTAAAGCCCAGGCCCAGGTGGCTCTGTTTGCAAAAAACGACAATATAACCGGCGAAATTATAGAAGGACTTCTCACAACCCCTTCAATCATAGGCGTGCGTCTGGAATCCTTAGATGGTTTTTATCGGGAGCGATTCTCCCCCAAAGGTGAACCTGACCCAAAAGATAACATGGATAATATCTCGTATATCCCTGAATTATCCATCCAGGAAAAGCCTCCCCTGACCCCCACAACCATGGCACAGCAGATTGATTTGGGGGAGACTGTGGAATATCCTCTTTTCTCTCCGGTTGATGAGCAGGAAGAGATAGGTCATCTAATAATATTCCAGGACAGGAATCTCATAAAAATGGAAGCTGTAAGTGCATCCCTTGGCCAGGCATCCCTTATGCTCCTGCAGCTTCTCATGGCCTCTTTTCTCATAGCAGGTGTTGCCCGCAGGATCATCACAACGCCCGTGGCACAACTTGCATCCGAAGTTGAAGGGATAACTCCTGGTTCCTGGTTTCGTCTCACCGTGGAGCCGAAACATGCCAAAGATGAAATAGGGATGCTCTCAAAGAGCATTAACAATCTTCTTAAAACTGTTGAAGATACAATTGCAGAGAACATTTCCGCAAAAAAAGCCGCCGAGGATGCCTCCCGCATAAAAAGCGAGTTTCTGGCCAACATGAGCCACGAAATAAGAACCCCCATGAATGCTGTCCTGGGATTTTCCCAACTTGCCATGAACACCGAGCTTACGGCCAAACAGAGGGACTATCTCTCGAAAATACACTCATCTGCCACCTCCCTGCTGGCAATCATAGACGACATACTCGATTTTTCCAAAATTGAGGCGGACAAGATTGAACTGGAGATGATAAATTTCAATCTCGGAGATGTTCTGGAGGAGGTCACATCCATGGTCTCCATCAATGCATGGGAAAAGAATATAGAGATTACAGGCACCATTGCCCATGATGTTCCCCTTGGTCTCTCAGGTGATCGCCTCCGCCTGGGCCAGATATTGCTGAATCTTGTAAACAATGCGGTGAAGTTTACGGAGAGGGGCAGCATTGGCATTGATGTTCAATTGGAGGAACATATCCCGGGAGGGCATATCTTGAGATTTTCCGTTGCCGATACCGGAATAGGGATGGAGCCCGAAGATATTGATAAACTTTTCACACCCTTTACCCAGGCCGACACATCAATTACAAGGCGTTTCGGCGGATCCGGCCTGGGACTGGCCATATGCCGAAATCTTATCAGGATGATGGGGGGCGAAATATGGGTGGAGAGTGAACCTGGCCGGGGAAGCACCTTCATCTTTACGGCAACATTTTCAGCCAGGCCCGGCAGTGCAGGAAACGGGAGGGGGATTCCCCGGCATGTCCCGGATTTTTGGGAAAATAGCCCTGCTGTTTTGGAACAACTGAACGGGGTAAAGGTTCTGCTCGTTGAAGATAACAAAATAAACCAGCAGGTGGCATACGAGATTCTTGAAGGTGCAGGTCTCGCTGTCCAGGTGGCGGAAAACGGACTCAAAGCCCTGGAGATGCTCAAAAACAAACATTTCCAGATAGTTCTAATGGACATTCAGATGCCGGTCATGGGGGGATATGAAGCGACATCTTTGATACGGCAAAACAGAGAGTGGGATGAGCTGCCCATTATAGCCATGACCGCCCATGCCATGAAAGGTGTAAAAGAGGAGTGCCTTGATGCCGGAATGAACGACTATGTTTCAAAACCCATTGAACCCAGGCAGCTCCTTGGAGCCATTGCAAGGCATCTCTTGTCAGCGGAGCCTGTTACAGATTCAAGCTTATTTCCTACAAAACCTGTTAAAGATTCAAACTTCTTGCCGACAAAACCGGTTAAAGATTCAAACTTCTTGCCGACAAAACCGGTTAAAGATTCACGCTTCTTGCCGACAAAACCGGTTAAAGATTCACGCTTCCCCGGGACAAAAGGGTATCCAGGATCAATCTTAGACATGGCCAATACCCCCCCGGGCATGGAAGATGCCCCGGACGGCCCTCCAGGCTTCACAGCCTTGAAACATACTCCCCCGGGCATGGAGATCACCTCTTCCGATATGGCAAATATCCATTCCATACCAGGGGTTGATGCCGGGGCTGCCCTGGCACGACTCAACGGCAACATAAATCTGTACAGGGATTTGTTGATGGATTTTGTTGAAAATTATGCCGGGGCAGTCAAAGATATCCGTAAACTTCTTGATGCCCGGGATATAGAGGCTGCCAGGCTTCTGAGCCATACCATAAAGGGAACTGCCGGCAACTTATCCATAAACAGTGTTCAAAGTGCTGCGGCCGCTCTGGACATGGCCATACGCCGGGGAGACCATGACGATACGGTGCCTCTTTTGAAAGAGCTTGATAACTCCATAAGGCCTGTTGTAAGTAGAGTCATAATGTGGCAGGAAAACCGGACCAATAATGTGGATTCCGTTTCCGCCCAGGCAGATGCCCTGGATTCACCTTCCATCCCGGTAGATGACCCGGATTCGCCTTTCATCCCGGTAGATGACCTGGATTCAGGTTCCGCCCAGGCAGATGCCCTGGATTCACCTTTCATCCCGGTAGATGCCCCGGATTCGCCTTTCATCCCGGTAGATGACCTGGATTCAGGTTCCACCAGGACGGATGCCCCGGATCTGGGTGGTGTAAATCCGTTTCTGGATGGTGTAAATATGGAAGAGGCTGCTTCGCTGTTGAAAGAACTCTATTCTCTGCTTAACCGAAGCGAAACAACGGCACTCACTGTCTTTGAAACCTTGAAAAAAGTGCTGCATAAACCCGG
>JADGBO010000186.1:0-3251 GCA_015231465.1 Desulfamplus sp. | reverse complement strand
ATATCAACAATTTTGATTTTGAAAAGGCCATGTCTGTACTCCAGGCCCTGGCGAAATCCATGAATATCTCCCTGCCGACAAAGTTTAGAGACTAAGTATGCAAAGTGGAAGGAACATGCAAAGGGAACCCAGGATAAAAGAGATAGGCCAGGAAAGCGGCCCAGGACAAAATCCAGGTCTTAATTCATCAGATGCTCTTTTATCCCGATACCAGTACAATAAACGCAAACTGAAAATATCCCTTGAGAAAAACATCATCACCAGGGCCAGGTTTTCAGCGATCAGTACATATATCGACAAAAAGTTCAAACTTAATGAACAGCCCGAATTGGAGAACCTTCTCGGGGAAGATAAAGATTCCCTGCTCATCAAGGACTTCATTCCGGTACTCAACAAGGAGCTGTTCCGGTACAATCAGATCATAATAAAACTCTCCCAGCAGTTTGCCAAAAACACAGCCATCCAGCAGTTGAAACTCCAGCACAAGGACAAACATTTTATCCAGGAGAGAGTCACCTCCCAGAGCAGGGCATTTTCCGCTATAATGAAGCAGTTGACCAATGATTATCTCGAGGGCCAACAGAAAAACATTGATGATATGCTCATTGAATCGGGATTTATACAGAGCTCCCAACTGGAATTTCTGCACAACAGTGCCCTTCATCTTGAACTTAAAGTACAGGACAGGAAGTTCGGGGAGATTGCCGTTAAAAATGAGTTCACCACCGAGGAGATAGTTCAGAAGGCCCTGGATGAACAGACTGAAATTTATAAAAAAACCAGTAAAAATAACATTATTGGAGATATCTTAGTAAAAAGGAGGCACATAACCCCCGAGGTCAGGGACGAAATATTGATTATCCAGAACAGGGTGCTGGAAGAAGATTGGGAGGAGACCCTTAAAAATGCAGGCCGGTCATCCATTGAGGAGAAGGAGAAAAATGCCCTTTTCGGTGCCCTTGTAATAAAAGAGAAGCTTCTTGACGAAAAAAAGGTGATTGAGGCCTTGAGAATGCAGGCCAGGGAAGAGGCTGAATATCGAAAAAAAAAAAAGGAGATGCCTGGTGCCGGAAACGGGGATAACAAGGGAGATGCCGGCAATGGAAAAGAAACTGCCGGCAACGAAAAAGAAGCTGCCGGCAATGCCCCGGTTCAAGAAAAAAAACCCCGCTGGATCGGCGATATTCTGGTGGAGAATTTCGGCCTTTCGGACAATGACCGAAAAAGAATCGTCAAAAAACAGATGGAGTACAGGATTGAGAGAATCAACCTCAAACTGGGTCTCAATATATCCAATGCCCACATTGAACTTTTCAACGAGATAAATCAATATTTTCTCATTACCTACTCAAAAAGCAATCTTAAGGCCCACATCAAGCTTCTCATGCCCCTTCCTCCAACCATGACCAAGGAGAACATCATAATATGGTTGTATCATAAAAAAATCAGCTACGGCAGGATTCCGGGTGTGGTGGAGGATCTCATAGCCCACCGCATCAAGCCCGGGGATCAGGTTTTGCTGGCAAAGGGTGATCCACCTGTTCCTGCCAGGGTTACCCCGGAATTTCATTTTGATATCGACAAACATGGAAACAAGAACTCTTCCGGAGGAAAAAACAGGAATATCCCAACCAGGCATATCCCTTTGATAGTCAAAAAAGGCAGCAAACTCCTGACCCTTCACACACAAAAGGGAAAATCAGGACTCAATGTGAACCGATGCCTGGTGGCCGCATCCCTGGCAACCCCCCAAACGGTTATCATGGGGCAAAATATCATTCAAAAGAGACATGGAATTTTTATTTCAGCATGTGACGGAACCCCTGTACTGTCGAAAAAAAATATCCTCTCGGTGAACCCTGAAATATCCATTAACGGCGATGTGACCAAGGATGATTCACCCCTGGTCTTTGACTGTGATTTCCATGTCAAAGGCACTCTCCGGCAAGGGAGTTCCATAGAGTGCCGAAACCTTAGGGCTTCACGTATTGAGGGCAGGGCAAAAACCACTCAATCCATGACCATACTGAACACAATAATCAATGGAGAAGGATATTCCTGCGGCCCCATGGAGATATCATCCGTTGAGAACAGCAACGTGACATGCGAAAAAAATATCGTGATACATCTTCAGGGGGAAGATGGAAGCAGGGAAAAATTCAACCGAATATATGACTCCGTGATAACAAGTGACGATATACTTAGAATCAACGATGCCAAGATAGTGGCTTCGGTGGTCCGTGCCAGAAACCGTCTGATCCTGAAAAAGGTAATCGTGGGGGAAAAGTGTAAATTTATTGTGGGAGACTCCCTGGTGAGCATTGCCATGAAGACAAAAATTGAATTTACAAATAAAGAGATGAAAAAAATAGACGGCAAGATAAAAATCCTTCAGACAAATACCCGGGAACTCTTTGACAAAATTGAAAAAAAAGATATTGCCGCCATTGATGAGGAGATAAAAACCCGGACAAAGAACCGAAGGACCAAGGCCGATATTGATGAGATTGCAAAACTTCGTCTGCTCAAGCGGCAAAAAGAGAAAGAGTACGAAGCCAATATTGATGAGTACGGAACCATTTTCATGCAAAATTCCAACCAGATCAAGGCCATGAAGGAGGAGAGGGAGAGACTGGAGAGAGAAAAAAATGAGACCGAGCAGAAAATTATCGCCCTTTACAAAACAGAATCCGAGACACCCGAGCTGGATGTCCGGCGTACAATGCTTCCGGCAGGCACGGTTATCCAGTTTCGATATAACCAGGAGATTCTAAGCAGCGACTGTGAAGGCTTTGTCTTTCGGGAGACCCTTAATCCGGACACCCACACCTATGAGATTAAACGGCATCGCTGGTAGCAATCAACTACAGACTTCCCTTTTTATATAACCACCATGGCGGCATCACCGCCACAATCGAAGTGATGAAAGTCCCGGGAGCCTTAAAATATGGGGACTTTCATATAAAAAGCCATCCGTAGGGGCGATTCATGAATCGCCCCTACTTTCATAAAACCTCCTCAAGGAAACCCCTAAGTCACGAAGTGCTTAGGGGTAGTTGACTTGCCGCCATGGTGGTTATATCCAATGTCGAACAAGCTCGATGAATGTGCGGACCCCCACCCCTGACGGTCCCTTGGGGATATAGCTCTTTTCCGTAAAGTCCCAGGCTGTTCCGGCAATGTCAATATGTGCCCAGGGGATTTTCCCCACAAAGTGTTCAAGATAGGCCCCTGCGGTGATGGCACCTCCA
>JADGBO010000185.1 GCA_015231465.1 Desulfamplus sp. | reverse complement strand
TGGATCTGACATTTATTTCAGGCCACACCGCAACAATGAACACTCCGCGCTTTTTCTGGACGACCTCTCCATGGCAAAAGCCAGAAAAGTGGCCGCCAAGTACGCCTGCGCGGTCGTTTCCACGAGTTACAACAACACTCAGCTATGGCTGGGAACAGCTCAGCCCTTATCAAAAGAGGAGCGGAAGAACGCTCAAAAATACCTCAGTGACCTTGGTTATTCTGATCCCCGTAGCGTTTCCGGAGATCACCTCGGCCGCCTGCCGGGATTCTTCAGCCAAAAGAGACATGTATGGGTCAACGCGGTGCTCTTCTCTTCCGCGCAATACTACCAGCCTCAAAAAACAGCAGCAGTCCCTCACATGGCAATGCGCGCGCGGCGGCGTGCTTCATGGAAAGGAAATCCGTCTCAAAGCGAAAGAGAATTCGGTTGGGTGATGGAGATGCTCAGAAACGGACGCAGCCTCGACTTTATCACAAATCACCTGACTCGGACCGCCGAACAAAGAGGAAAACGAAACCCAGAATATTACGCCAATCTTACCATTCGAAACGCGCTGAAAGAATTCCACAAAGTTGTATGAGTTTGACCGATGATAAAATTTTTCAGGTTTGACAGAAAGGAGGTTTGAACGACAGTTTTCAGGTCGGTCATTCTGACTTGGAATCTTCGGTCATTCTTTGCTGGAATAAGCACCTTTGTCCGGGAGGGTGATACTGTGGTCGTTCACAGCATGGACCGGTTGGCCCGAAACCTTGATGACCTCCGCCGCATAGTCCAGGACCTGGTTGCGCGGGGCATCGGCATCGAGTTCATCAAGGAGGGCCTGAGTTTCACCGGAGACACTTCACCGATGGCCAAGCTCATGCTCTCGGTGATGGGGGCCTTTGCCGAATTCGAGCGGTCCTTGATCCGGGAGCGGCAGCGCGAGGGGATCGCCCTGGCCAAGGCCAAGGGTGCCTACAAGGGCCGCAAGAAGGCCCTTAATTTAGAGCAGGTCGCAGAACTGCAGAAACGACTCGGCGCTGGATGCCCAAAGGCCAGGGCTGCCAGAGAATTTGGAATCAGCCGGCAGACATTGTACCAGTATTGTCAGCGGGTCTAAATGCCTACCAAGAGCTCTGATACAGGGATTTATGATAAAATGCGTGATTTTGTCCAGAATTTATTACAATGTTCTGTCGACGCGTATGATGCAGAAAATCTAGATTAATTATGCCCATTGTTAGTAGATTCTTCGGAATATTGATCGCCTTATATTGGGAAGATCATGCTCCGCCCCATTTCCACGCCAAGTACAGCGAGGATGAAGCCATGATTGATATTCGTTCTGGAGAGGTTATACGCGGTTCCATGCCTCGCAGAGCCCTTTCCATGATAAATGAATGGCGCCAACTTCATGAGAGTGACCTTTTGAGTAACTGGGAAAATTCTCAAAAACGTAAACCCCTGTCTTACATAGATCCTTTGGAGTAACGCAATGATCCTGCATGTCATTAAGGCTCATTATGAGAAGGACTATATCATCCGCCTGAAGTTTAATGACGGTGCTGAAGGCTATGTCGATCTTGTGGATGAACTCTATGGGGAAGTATTTGATCCCCTAAAAGATCCAAACAAATTCAAGGCATTCGTTGTTGATCCAGATTTGCATACGCTCGTGTGGGACAATGGCGCAGATTTTGCCCCTGAATTCTTGCATTCCCGCCTGCTCGTTTTAGCGAACTGACATCCCCCTCTCTGTGAAGGAAAGGGCCTTTCCTGTCCGAAGCGAGCAAGACGACAGGTTCCGATAATGAAACTTATGCCATTGCACTTTCTCACCCTCGACGTAGACAAACCTGGATTTTGTTGACATAAGGCACACGTTGGGTATGATATGTCAATGAAACGATTTTGCTGGAACCCGGAGAAAAACCGACGTTTAAAGGAGGAAAGAGGCATCACATTTGAAGTGGTCATTCACTGCATGGAAAGGGGTAAAATTCTTGATATCATTATCAACAACACGCATAGGGATCGGCGGATATTCATCGTCGATGTTGCCGATTACGCCCACATGGTGCCTTTCTCTGAAAGCGAAGATGAAGTATTCCTGCATACGATCATTCCAAGTCGAGAAATGACAGATAAATATTTGAGGTAATAACATGAAGAAACCAAAGCTAGACAAAGAAGAACAAGAAATCGTCGATTCGGTCAATCGAGGGGAATGGCAGTCCGCTGGAAGCAAGGATGACTTCCGCAAGTATTCCGAAATAGCCAAGAACACACTCAAGAAGGACCGCAGGATCAACATTCGGGTTTCCGGAACCGATATAGCCGCAATACAGATAAGGGCTGTCGATGAGGGAATCCCATATCAAACCTTCATTTCCAGCGTGCTTCACAAGTTCGCCCTTGGTAAACTTGTCGAAAAGGTTTAACTGCAGGCCCCATGTCCATATCCCTGTATTTTTGACGAAGAGATTCTCTTGGGCATGGCTGAGAAATTTAACATAGGTATTTCTCTCAAGTTACAGACCCCATCTGTGAGCGCTCCGATACATCGACAGCAAGCGCGGCCTTTCATCCCTCCTCGCTCGAGAAAGAGCCCCGCAAATCCGAGCGTGGGCATCCGAAAAATGGCTTGGAAGAATTCGATCCAACTCTCCCCCTCGTCCTCCCAGCTCCCCAATCCAAGTCAAGTCTACGGCGGCCTTTCTGACCAGTTCTGACTCCTCCTCATTTTTTGGTGCATAGCTCTCCAAAACATCTCTGGCATCGATGTAATCTTGAAGCCCCGGAATATTGTTGGTTACAGACCGCCCGTCACTCCTGACCATTTTGAATGGAGCCGAGACCAAGTAATCCCCAAACTGGCACCTTCCGCTCAGATCCCAGTAGGTGTATGCCACTTTCGCCGCGATCAATGCCGAATAGACCCCGCATGTGTACCCTACGGCTATCCAGATCAAGTGACTAAAGCCACCCGCCCAGATGGCCACCGCGACCAAAAGGTTGGCTATCGCGTAGCCGACCTCCGACCCGTAAAAAGCCCAAAAGGCGCGCATGGAAAACTGTGGCTGGTGTTTCATCGCAAATAATGCTCCGTCATATTTGGTCTTCCCCGCTCACCTCAAATACCATTCGGTAATGGATGGCCTCTCATGCCCCATTTCTTGACTCACCATTCTGCAGGCTGCGTGATACCCGACGCCCTTTTCCTGATAGGTGTTCATCCTCTCCTGGGCATAGTTGTGCCTCAGGCCATGTGAGCCAGTGTATCGCTGTCCTGTGGCCTCGGCTGCGGCCTTCAGTTCTGCCCGATAAATATTCTTTGCTGTGGCGTCCAGGTAGAGCTGTTTTTCTTTTTGAATAAACCTGCTCAGGCGCTCAAATGTTTCCTTTTCAATTATAATTTCCCTTCCTTTACCGCCTTTTGTGTCTGACCCCTGGAGCGTGATCGTCCCAATTTCACGCCCCGAAATCTTATCGATCTTTAGCGACCCAAGCCGGTCTTCGGTGATCAGGCAGGCTTCCCTGATTCTCGCCCCACCTTCGTATTGGAGTCTTGCCACCAGCTCATGCTTTTCGTCTTTGATCTGCAGCAAAATGGCCTTTGGATTATCGTAGGCCCTGGCCTGAATGTTTTTTTCCAGGGAATCCTTTGCCACCTCTTTGCAGCGATCGATAACCCTGTCAAAATTGAACTTTTCCTCTTTGCAATAACGATTCAAGGAAGCTTCCAATTTTGTGAAGTGGCTGCATAAGTTCTGAAAATGCTTATGAGACACTCCCTTGTCGATTTTTTCCATCAAAAACTTTTCAACGCCTCGATTAGACACCTTTTCGAGATCGCCCATGCCGCGTTCCTTTTGGAAAACGGCAAATTGCCTGACCGTGGACTCTACTTTTTTAAAATGTCCCCAGCTGTAGATCGAGGTTTTTTTATTAATTTGATGGCTTGTTTTTGCGCCGGCGGCCCTGGCCCTCAAGCGCTCCTCGTGCTTGGAGGTTTTAGGCTGATAAATGGCCGACACCTTAAACAGGCGCGAAACCTGCTTTTGCACGTCTCCGTACATTTCACCGCTCTCACTGTTTGGACCCAGTTTGCCGTATTCTTACCCCCCGGCACCGGGGTCTGTAAAGTTGAACCTCAGCACCGAAGTGCCTCACCAATTCACCTGCCAGCAGGGCCTCCCGAGGGAGGTTTTATCGTCCGCTCGTCCCTCCGTCCAATAGAGGGTGATTCAGACTAGTCTGTGCCGTTTTCGCACCGTTCGGGTCAGACATCCCTAGCCAAAAGTTTAACGTCCTAGGCGGACCCAGCATAAATTAGCAAACCGCAGGGAGCTGAATTCCTGGAGTCAGACGCGTTGCTCGGCAAAGATAATTGATCCTGGCTTAGCCAAACCAAATACCCAAGATCCGCAAAACGATTGGAGTTTCCGGTAGTGCTTACCGGCTCTGGGAGGCACCTCTCACTCCCCGCGGTTTCGTAACCGACGCGACGGTACACCTATCGTAGTGCCCCCGAGCGTAAGAATCCGCCCCACCCCATTACATCCCGCGCAGGATTAACGCGTGAGCCCCCATGTATTTACCCTGGCGATGAGAGAACCAGACGTCGGCACCAACGGGCCCGAACAACCAAAAAAGGTTGAAGGCATTATGTCTCACCCGTTATTAAAGTCAACCTCAATCTTAATTTCTGCCTGAATATCTGCGTAACCCGTAGCGATGCTAACGGGTTACGCAGAGCCAACAGATGGCCTTAATCTATTGTCGTCCCATTTATTTTACAAATTTATTTTACATGTATTTTACGCTTTTATTTTACAGCTACCGCTTACGTGGATTCCCTCGCCCTCGTCTCTCACCTAACCGACGGTCGCTTCGACCGTCTCGGCAAAGACAAAGACCAAGACCAAGCGGGCGAACTGCTCACGCATTTCGCCCAGCTTTCTCCGAGCGAGCGAATCGAGACCCTACGGGCTCGCTTCGCTCTGTTTCGCGGATTGCATCGCAAGGCCGAAGTCCTTGTTGGCCACAAGGACTTCGATAAATCTGCGGTCGAGTATGCTAGCATTCTCCTGGCGCTAGAGGCCCAGAAACGGCCCTCCAACGAATTTTACAGCAAGGCCCGGACCGATGTCCCATCCGTTGACTTTGATGCCGCCATACTCGAAGATTTGAAGTCTCGGCGCAGGAGCAGTCACCCGAAAGCTGATTGGCTGGAAAAGCACGCCGTCGGTATGGTTAAGAACTACCGGGAAGCGGGCATGTCTTGGAGAATAATCGCAGAGTATATTTTTAGATCAAGAAAACAACAAAAAATCAGTCATACAACAATTTCAAACTGGTGGAGACAACGTAATGGCTAGAACTTTTGATGATAGACCTGCATACCCTTGTGATGAATGCGTTTTTTTCGTTACTGAAAAAGGGGATTCTGACGAAGAAATGCTTGGGCTGTGCACTCACACCACTCCGAAAGTGGACAACCGGCACCCAAATAAGATATTCTATCCTCGCGTACATAAAAATGCGACCTGCGCCCAGCATCGATCCAGTTCTTCACACAAATCATACCAGGACAAGTCTCGTCGGTAGTCTCACAGGGCAATCGTTTTTCGCAGGAAAACCTTAGGTTTTCCTCTCACCCTTCGGGCGATTCACCTTTCCAGCTCGGGGTTGCTCGTTCGCTTTGCTCACTTGGACGTGGGCCTGCTTCGCAGTCCCACTCACCCGTCGGCCGGCTCTGCCGGCTAAATACTTCTCGCCGAAGGGCTTTGGCCTGTGGCCAAAGGGCTGTAAGGAAAAGGTTGATGACTGCGCGTTATCCTCAAGAAGCGTTCCTTTCACCATTCTTAAGCCGGGGTGAATTGCGGCGGGAGCGAAGCGACCTGAGCAAGATGGCAAAGCCCCCTGGGAACCCAACGACGCAGCAAGGCCGAAGGCCGCAGCGAGGAGATTGGAAGGAATTGGGATGGGCGCGAGCGAAGCGAGTGGGGTCCCATCCCAAGGAAGTACAAGGGGGTGCAGGGGGACGGAACGTCCCCCCTTGGAAGGGGGAGGCTCAGCCGAAGCCTGAGGGGGGAACCCTCGAGGTGCTCCCCTTGTCATCGAAACTCCAGCTATGGGCTGCTCTTTTGACGATCCAAGATCATGTCCAAGCCCTGTAGTATCTCTTCTACCTTGTCCTGAGAAATTTGCCCTATTTTGTTCTCAAACCTGCCTTCGTCGAGAATCCTTATTTGAGAAATTTTTACCCAGGACGGCTTTTTCAAGCCTTTCCATTGCAACTCTTGAGTGAACGGAAAGCCAGCTTTTGGTCGTTGACTTGTTAAAGCCATCCCGATTGGCGTACCTGATTTCAAATTGTAGCTGTTTTCGCTGACCACAAGGACAGGCCTTAAGCCTCTTTGTTCCCTACCTGAGACCGGGTCCAGACGAACCCACCAGATATCTCCCCGTTTAATAGGTTGGCCACTCACTTTCTACTTCCTTCCATTCGTCGACTTGCTCGATCTCTTCTTCCTTGCTGAGTTTATCTAACTCTTCAAGGTAAGCCTGCTTTTTCTTATCTTTCACCAGCATTTCTGCAGCAAATGAAAGAGCTCGACTGCGGTTAGGGAAAACGCCGGCTTTCACCAGTTCATCAACAGCATCGAGATTTTTCTCAGGAAGAGATATTGTGATTTTCGTCATACTTTTGGTATGGTATACGGTCGTACCTATTTTCAAGAATAATTGGCGATGTTGGTTCTCTTTAATCACATCTGGATCTTTGTTGCTCATCACCCCGAATTTCAAACCGGGTCACCGATGATATCCAAAGAAGATCGAGAAGCTT
>JADGBO010000184.1:2700-6843 GCA_015231465.1 Desulfamplus sp. | reverse complement strand
ACAGGTTCCTGACTTTTCCAGAGCATAATAGTGTTTGTCTGAATCAGACAAATACCCGTATGTCATGGAAAACCAGACAAAATGTCGTTTTTGAGAAGTTAAGACAAAAAAATTTCAGTTTCCCATTAAAATCAATCACCACCACCGGATGCACTTGCCATTGCCAATCCGAATGTTGTGCAATCCACAGCCCGGAAAACAAATCTTTTTGGCCTTGAAACAGGCAGCGCAGGGTTGAGATGGTCAGGGATTTGCCAAACCGACGTGGACGTGACAGGAAATAATATTTGCCACCTGTTATCATTTGAAAGATATGGCGAGTCTTATCTACATACAGGTTATTGGCAGAGCGGATACTCTCAAAGGAGGGGTCGCCGATGGGAAGGGTCTTAGGATTTTGTGAAATTGGTAAATTTGGCATGGGCTGATTTCCTTTCGGTTTTGTTACAAGCCTAAACAATTTCGAACTCTCTTTTCAATCTTTTTCATTGCTGTATCTGAAATCATAGCTGCTGAACTCTCAGGAAATCTGGCAGGATCGAGTGAGCGAATCTGGAAACATAAAAAAACTGTTTCCATGGGCAATCCGCTTTCTTCTGAAGATAATCTAACATTTGTTGGATAATCACGAAGAATAGGCATCAAATCCCCTCCAAACCATCACCATCTGCAAAAATAAACTCTTGTTCTATCTCTCTGAGTTCATTCTGAATTTCGGGATCACTTACTGTAGGGGTACTCCCTTGTGGCTGCCCTTAAGAATGGATTTGCTGAAATATTTTTCTGGAAGTCTATAGAAAAAAAGAATCGTCATTAAGTGTTGGGTTTCTAAATCTGCCATTATATTCCCATGATTTCAAACAGATCATCATCAAGCCGGGCCTCTTTTTTCAGTATGTCATCTATGTATTTGAGAGTAGAAACGGATAATCTGCCTTTTAATGAGGCATTGAGCCCTGCGTTGTAAGCTCCGAGAGCCCTGGCAATATCCCAGCCGGTATCTTCCAGACACTGCTTTAGATGGAGTACACCCTCCTTCACATTTTTGGCGGCATCGTAAAAACTATCTTCGGACCACTCTTGTCTATATGAATCGTTCAACTGAAAAATGCCTCTGTCAACACTTCCGTTTCTGTTTTTATTCACTGCCCGGGGGTTGAATCCGCTCTCCCTCCATGCCAGTGCAAAGGCAAGATTTACAGGAACATGGTTTTCCAGTGACTCTTTTAAAATCAGGCGTGCAATATCTCTGTCCCTTGCCAGAACCCCATAAAAATCGAGGATACGTTCTATCTGGTACTGATTCAACAGTCCGGATAAGATATGATTTACATGAAGAAGGCCGGGGTAACCAACATGCCCATGGGAATCATCTGTTCCGATGTCATGGGCTCCCTCTTTGTGAAGCATGGTAAAGGAGGAGCCTTTAACAGAAGAACCTTCAACGGATAAGCCTTTAACGGATAAGCCTTCAACGGATAAGCCTTCAACGGATAAGCCTTCAACGGATAAGCCTTCAACGAGGAATGCTTTAAGAGCGGAGTCTTCAGCATCGGGGGCTTCACCGGAAAAACCTTCCCGGGATTTCTCCATCTGGAGCATATATGGTGGAGATGTAGCAGCTTCCCCCGGGCTGCCCTTCCCCTGGCGGGCATTGATAAATATCAGGTCGTCAATCTTTTCATTAAAGGAGAAATCAAGAAAAATCATGGAATGGATGATTATAAAAAAGGTTACAAAAAGCATTATGACAATAATCATAAGGTTTTCACCCATGATAATTGGAGCCCCAGCCGTTTTTCCATGTTTAAATAGATTTTTCATCTGTCAATTTTTCCAGGGCCGTCGCCCATGTCAAAGGCTATTTGGGGAAACGCCCATATTCAATGAAAAACTTTTCGGGCTTGATCATCTTTTCGGCCAGTATCGCCATCTTGTAGGGGCAGACCTGTGTGTCTGCCCTGGTGAAGGGCGAACACACAGGTTCGCCCCTACTTTCATTATTTTTCGAAAATCTATTGATACATCTTCTCAATCTCATCTTTATACATTTTGAGAATGATGTTTTTCTTAACTTTGAATGTGGGTGTCATCATCTCGTTGTCAATGGTGAACTCGGGTACAATGGTGATTTTTTTCAGGGTTTCATAGGATGGCAGCTCCCGGTTTTTCTTCTCTATTTCCCCGTCTATCAGTGCTTTGATCTTTTGGTGCCGGATAAGCTCCTCATAGTTTGACCAGGTGATTCCCTCATCTTCGGCATATGCCTTGATATTCTCCTCATCCAGGGTGACAATGGCACTGAGATAGTTACGCCTGTCGCCAACCACACAAACCTGATTGAGGTATTTGGAAGTGGCCATAATTCCCTCAATGCTGGACGGAGCCACATTCTTGCCCCCTGAAGTTATGATGAGATCCTTTTTTCTGCCGGTTATCTTGAGTACATCCTTTGCATCTATCTCCCCCAGGTCTCCGGTTCTGAGCCATCCATCCGGCGTAAAGGTGTCGGTTGTGGCATCGGGCATTTTATAATACTCTTTCATTACGTTTCTGCCGTAAATGAGAACTTCTCCGTCATCATCCAGCTTATGCTGGACCCCCGGACCCGGAGGGCCTACAACGCCGAAGTTATAGTTATCAAAACGGTTCACATGACTGAAAGAGGTATTCTCGGTCATACCTATGCCCTCAAGAATAAGCAGTCCGGCTGCATGGAAAAATTTAGCTATTTCAGGATTGAGAGGTGCCGCACCGCTTATGCACCACTTCACATTGCCCCCCAGGGCACTGTGAATCTTTGAAAAAATAAGCTTCTCGGCAATTTTATATTGAAGGTCTATCATGAACGGTATGGGTTTCTTGTAAATTTTGCAGTCACTGACTTTTGCCCCCACCTGACATGCCCAGTTAAAAATTTTCAGAGATACACCGCCTTTGGCCTCCACACCGCTTATAACCTTGGTGTGTATCTTCTCAAAAATCCTGGGCACACTGACAAACCAGTGGGGGGCGGCAAGCTTGAAGTCCTCAAGGAGGGTGTCTATGCTCCTTGCAAATGTGACGCGATTTCCGGTGATAATGGCCGTATTAATGCATGTTCTTGCAAATATGTGGGCAAGGGGGAGAAACACAAACGCATCCTCCCCATCGTTGAAGGTGGCGGATTGATAAACGGACTGGGCGGTAAAGGATATATTGTCATGGGTGAGTACGGCACCCTTGGGCACTCCGGTGGTGCCGGAGGTGTAAACAATGCCGGCGGTATCTTCCGGTGAGACATCCGCGGTTCTCTTTTCAAAATCGCTGTCCGGAATATCGGCTCCAAGTTTCAAAAAATCATCATAGGATATTACCCAGTCATCTCCATGGGCCTGGCCCTTGAGCAATATGACCTTACGAATTAAAGGAATTTCATCCTTGATCTCCATGAGTTTCGCCAGTTGGGTCTGATCTTCTGCAAAAACCAGAACAGAGTCGGAATGGCTTATTATATAACCGCAGTCCTTGGGCAGATTGGACTGATATATACCCACAGTGGCAACCCCTATGCTCATGGCCGCCATATCGGTGAGAACCCATCGGTAGCAGGTGTAACTGAGGATATTTATCTTGTCCCCCTTTTCGACACCCAGTGCCATAAGGCCCTTGGCAGCGGCCTTGACCTGATCGTAATACCCCCCCCAGGTAACTGAATCCTCAACGGCGTTTTCATCAAACCAGCGGTATGCGGGCTCATTGGAATACTTTTTGACGGTTTCACAAAGCATCTCATGGACATTTTTGTAATCTTTAAACTGCATGACTCCTCCTGATAATGGTGTGTGGTAGTGACAATGGTGTGTGCGGACAAACCCGAAAACATAAAGTTTTTAATATCAGATGATGTGTGGTACTGATAATGGTGTGTGCGGATAAATCCGAAAACATACATTTTTTAATAACAATGGTGTGTGCTACTGATAATGGTGTGTGAGGGTAATCTAAAAAACATAAATTTTTTAATAATATCACCGTTCAATTTTGATAATGAAAGTTCTATTAACATCAATATCATAAGTCAAGTAAAATCGTTGATCAGTATCCCCGGGAGGGAGGTTTTCATGCATTTGTCCTTTTTATGCATATCCGAAATCCTGCATC
>JADGBO010000184.1:0-2600 GCA_015231465.1 Desulfamplus sp. | reverse complement strand
GCATCTGCGGCAAAGTGATCCTCACACCACTCATAAACATTGCCGAGCATATCGTGGAGCCGGAAGGGATTGGAGAGGTAGTTTCCCACAGGGGAGGTGAATCTGTATCCGGAACTGCATGGAAAAGAGATGCTCCACTCCTCGTCCCTGCCCGTTCCTGCCACATTGGCATACTTACACGCCTCATATTCACCGTCGCCCCAGAATCTCATCCCCTGGGTTCCTCCCCGGGCTGCATATTCCCACATGGCTTCGGTGGGAAGCATAAAATCAAGGCCTGTCCTTAGGTTCAGCCACTCTATGAATGCCCTGGCATCATTCCATGAGATACAAACCACCGGGTGGTCATCCCCCTGGGGAAACCCTGGATTCTTCCAGTCATATCCAGGCTGATAGCCCCATCTGCCGTTGGAAAATCCCCAGGCTGTCCCTTCTGTTTCGGCATCTGTAACATATTTATCGCCCCGGGAAACCCTGTCCTCTATAAAGAGTCGAAACTGACCCACAGTAACAGGCTTCTCTCCCATCCAGAATCCGTCGATGTCAACATGATGCCTGGGAAGCTCGTCGGCATACCACTCGTCGTAATGAGTCTCTCCATAGCCAACTTCCCGAAGTTTTTCAAAAAGATATTCCTTCTCCCCTGTTGTCTGTCCCATCATGAAACTTCCCCCTTGGATCCAGACGAAATTCATTCCGGTGACAAGGCTCTCTCTCCAGTACTTTCCTGGTAATATCCATCTGCCCATCTCTTCGAGAAGAGAGCATTCATAATCTAAGCGAAAAAACTCCCGTGTAAAATGCTTGTAACTACGAAGGGAACCTGATTTTTCAAGGTGGCTGTAAACCGGCTCCAGAGTCCTGAGCCATCGGCAGCATTCCAGGCGGTCGTCCAGGGTTCTGTTTCTGATCCACGAAAGCCGGTCACGATTGTTGGGATCCATTGCAAGGGAGCCTGCCCACTCACCCCTTTGCCACAGGTCTTCGGCATGACCCGTCATATCGGCCCGGGGATCCATCATTCTCTCTATCCGATGCAAGCATTGGGTCACGGCCCCGGCACCGGGTCGTTTTCTGTAATCCCTGTGCAGCATGGCTTCCATAAGTTCCAGGGATATTGAAACAATCTTGTCGTAATCGGGCAGTATTATGGTCTGAAAAAGGGGCATGGCCGTGTCTGTGGCGGTTCTTTTTTCATTGATCATTTCATGGAGTTTTTTTTCAAGCCGCTTTCGCTCCCTTTGGTTAAGGCCACCTATTCTACCGAGCTTTCCCCGTGCATTGGGGGTGGGCCTGGGAGTATCTCCTCCTGTGAGATACTCTGTCAACTCACTTTGGGAGAGGGGAATCTCCTCCTTGGTAAGAAGCCAGTAGAAGGTAAGGCCAAGGGAATAGATATCCACACGGTGATCATACTCATAGATAAATGAGCAGACAGGGTCGCCATAGCAGTTTCTCTCCCCGGTCTCTTCCATGGTTTTGGGCAGAATCATCTCCGGGGCCATCCACTGCCTGCTGCCCATGACGGAAAAGGTCTCATCCCGTTGCCGTCTTTTTTTCACCCCAAAGTCAATGAGATAGGCATCTTTTATGAAGCTATTCTGCTTATTACCCTGATTATGGGGATTACCTTGATTATGGCTGTTTCCTTGATTTTTTTCATGTCCTTGACGCTGGATCAACACAATGTTGGAGGGCTTGATGTCACGGTGGACATAATCGGCAAATCCCTGGCACTCCAGGGAACCCGTGGGTTCATGCGGTTCCAGGGAGTGCAGAAGCGAAAGGGCCTGGCTTATCTGACGAATCCATCGTATTATATCCCGGAATGCCAAAGAGGAGGAGTCCCGGCCATAATCTCCCTTGAAGATATCATGAAGGCTTGTATCGGCCAGGGGCATCACAAAGGCCGGTTTACCATGGGGTCCAAGATCATCGAAGGTGTTGTGAAACCATATTCCATAATCCACCATGGGAAGGATATGTCTCTTCTCCAGTGAATCGCAACCGGAGGTGATCTCGGCCCGGGAATCACTGGCCCGGATAACATCTGCCCGGGAATCACTGCTCCGGATGACATCTGCCCGGGAATCACTACCCCGGATGACATCTGCCCGGGAATCACTGCTCCGGATGACATCTGCCCGGGAATCACTGCCCAATGTAATACCGGCCCTTCTCGAAAATCGGGTGGAGAGGCTCTTCAGGAAAAGAATTTCATCCCCAAGGGTTTTTGTCACATGATCAAGTCTTTGGCCCTCATATTTTCCCAGGGGCCTGTCCGAACCTGCAAAATATCGTGTCTGAACAGTTTTAAGGGCAAAGGACTTTCCATCGGAAAATCTCTTCACCTTGAGGATGACACCGTAACCCGAGTGGTTTATCCTTTCCATACTGTCAGGATCATATTTTTTAACAAGAATACATTGTTTCATTATATCTTACCGAAAAATCAGAAAACGGAAAAGGCAGGAACAGTATGAGATATTGACAACACATGGAGAACTTCGATATTAACGAAGTTAAAAATTTTCAATAAAAGTGTGCCTCAAAACATGAGGCACACAGTTGTTTAAAAATAATACTAACTGAGGTAGATC
>JADGBO010000183.1:2281-6885 GCA_015231465.1 Desulfamplus sp. | reverse complement strand
GATGTGTCAAGTGATGTGTCAAGTGATGTGTCAAGTGATGTGTCAAGTGATGTGTCAAGTGATGTGTCAAGTGATGTGTCAAGTGATGTGTCAAGCGATGTGTCAAGTGATGTGTCAAGCGATGTGTCAAGTGATGCAAGGAATTCACTGAATACCATATAATCTTCATAAAATGCCAGAAACTCCTCTTCAAAATTATCACTGGATGTATTGATATAAAAATCATCCCCTTCCCTTACAAACCCTGGCATACCCTGGAGATACTGATAAAGCATCCCCTCCTCCCGATACTTTGGAAGTTGAACCCAGAGGGGAATTTCAGGGGTGTAGCCGAGCATAAGTTCCGTGGCCTCTTTGTGATCATCAAGGGGAAGGCTTCCCACAAGAAGGGGAAGAGCGTTGGGAGTGATGGGTGAAACTGTTTTTTTCATGATAAGACCTCTTTGAGAGTGATGGGTGAAACTGTTTTTTTCATGATAAGACCTCATTGAGAATTAAATAAAAATAGTTAAAGTACTCGTGAGTGATAACTTCTCATTTTTTATACCACATATACCATCATCAACACATGCCTGATTGAATATTTAGTGTTTAATAAGAGAACTTAGCACTCTTGAGTAAAGTAATGAACAAGAAATAACTTAGTAATAGTGTTTAATTAACTTACCCAAACTCCCCCTCTCCAGTCATGGAGAGGGGGTTGGGGGGCGAGGTAAATTTACAAGTTATTTAAGGCCCATTCCTGAATATAAAAAAAAATTTGCCAATATAAAAAAATTTTTGCCAATAATATTTGACTTATTGCCAATAATAGTTGATATATTGCCAATAATAGCTGACCTATTGCCAATAATAGTTGGCTTATTGCGAATAATTATTGGCAATATCACTAATAAAAATATTTTTTTTAAAAGCAATATCACAAATGCTTATATCCTGGCATTTTTTGTCTGCTCCCACAAGTACTTAATGCTTCTGGGTTTACAACCGCTTAATAACCGGCATCAGCATGAAAAACGGGATACAGTATGCCGAAATCTGATGCATAAAGATATTTTATCTGCCAGCATCAGTCATATCATTATCAAGGAGATATTTACAATGGGTGAGGCAGTAATAAAACTGGGAAAAAAGCGCAAAAGCTTTTTCAAAGACAAAGTTATGGCACTTTTACCGGATGGAGGCAACCTGAACGCATGCTTGACATGCGGTGCATGTGCATCAGGATGCCCGGCAACGGGTCTTGAGGGGATGGATCCAAGGAAATTTTTGAGGATGGCTGCCCTGGGCATGGATGAGGAGATATTGACAAGCAAATGGGTCTGGATGTGTTCCATGTGTCAGAGATGCGTCTATGTATGCCCCATGCAGATCAATATACCCCAGCTTGTTTACAATGCCAGGGGACAATGGCCCCGGGAGAGCCGTCCCAAAGGAATTCTTGGTTCATGCGATGCTGCCCTTGCCAATGAGTCCGGCAGTGCCATGGGTACATCCGTGGAAGACTTTGACTTTGTGGTCAACGATGTTCTTGAGGAGTATCGGGAGGCACAGCCGGAGTTTGCGGAGATGGAGGCCCCCATTGACAAGGAGGAAGCCGAGTTCGTGCTTAACCAGAACTCCCGGGAGCCGGTAACGGAACCCGATGAAATGGTTCCCCTATGGAAGATACTTCATCTTGTGGGAGCCAATTGGACCTATACCAGCAAGGGGTGGGGAGGAGAAAATTACTGCATGTTCCTCTCGGACAACAATGCCTGGGAGCATCTGACCAGGCAGAGTGCCGAAGCTGCAACAGCGGTGGGGTGTAAAACCTTTCTAAACACCGAGTGAGGGCACGTTACTTTCTCGGTCCTGGAAGGACTGAAAAAATTCAACATCCAACACGATTTTGAAGTTAAAAACATCTATGAATACTACGCAAAATGGATAAGGGAAGGCAAGCTCAAGGTCAATTCCGACTGGAACAAGAATCTCAAAATCAAGTTTACGGTCCAGGATCCCTGCCAGATCGTGAGAAAATCCTATGGCGACTCCATTGCCGAGGATCTCAGATTTGTTGTGAAATCCGTTGTGGGTGAAGAGAACTTCATTGACATGACCCCCAACAGGTCCAACAACTTCTGCTGCGGCGGAGGCGGCGGTTTTCTCCAGTCCGGTTTTAAGGAGCAGCGGCTTCTTTACGGAAAACTCAAGGATGATCAGATAAAGGCCACCAAAGCCGACTACTGCATTGCCGGATGCCATAACTGCCATGCCCAGATTCACGAGTTGAGTGAGCATTATGGAGGCAACTATCCAGTGGTGCATCTCTGGACACTCATATGTCTCTCCCTTGGTATTCTCGGCCCAAATGAAAGGGAGTATCTCGGAGATGACCTGAAAGAGGTAAATGTATTCCATCCCGAAAGTGCCATGTAGAGGCCACAGTTTCATGTATAGTATTCCAGAAAACGAAATTGGTGGCCCAAGCTCTCTGTTTACGGGTTTGATAAATGAATTTGACAATTTCATTATCTGGAAAGCTATAGTTGAAAAATTGAGTAAACCTTAATGATTGGAGGCCGGCCACCCCCCCTATCATGGAAATAATGTATCCATTTCCACGGTAAAAAACCCTTTTCAGATCATATTTCTGAAACGGGTTTTTTGCGTCCTGACGACAAAAAAGATGAAATGGGTTGACATGCTTTGAATTATAAGAGAATAATACCTCCATTTATTCAATTATGATCATATAAGTCAATGCTTTGGCACACCATGGACAAAGCGTTGTACCAATCTGATCCGAGCGATGACATCAACGCTTAATAGATTATGGAGGAACCTTTCAACAATGGGTGAAGCAGCAATAAAAATTGGAAAAAAACACAGGAGTGTTTTCAAGGACAAGGTTATGGAGCTTCTGCCGGACGGCGGAAACCTGAACTCATGCCTTACCTGCGGAGCATGTGCATCCGGATGTCCCGCCACCGGTCTCGAAGGCATGGATCCCCGAAAATTTCTTAGAATGGCTGCCCTTGGAATGGATGAGGAGATCCTCTCCACCAACTGGGTATGGATGTGTTCCATGTGCCAGCGGTGCATCTATGTATGTCCCATGCAGATTAATATACCCCAGCTTGTCTATCATGCCAGACGATCCTGGCCCCGGGAGAAAAAGCCCAAGGGAATCGTCGGCTCCTGCGACATGGCCCTGAAAAATGATACATGCAGTGCCATGGGCACCACCGAAGAGGACTTTGAGTTTGTTGTGGAAGATGTGCTTGAGGAGTACCGCGAGTCCCAGCCTGAATTTGCCGAGATGACCGCTGATGTGAACCGTGAAGGTGCCCATTATGTCCTCAACCAGAACTCCAGGGAACCTGTTACAGAACCCGATGAAATGGTACCTCTTTGGAAAATACTTCACCTTGCAGATGCGGACTGGACATACAGCTCAAAAGGCTTTGCCGCTGAAAACTACTGCATGTTCCTGGCTGAAGATGAATCCTGGGAAAAAATCGTACGTACTAAAGTGAAAGCTGTGGAGGATCTCGGGGCCAAGGTGTGGCTCAACACCGAGTGAGGGCACGAACTTTTCGCAGTCCTGGCAGGACTGAAAAAATTCAACATAACCCCCAAGTTTGAGATCATGAGTATCATTCAGCTCTATGCCCAGTGGATCAGGGATGGAAAGCTCAAACCAAGTTCTGAATGGAACAGGGAAAGAAAAATTAAATTCACGGTTCAGGACCCATGTCAGCTCGTTAGAAAAACCCTGGGTGATCCCGTGGCCGAAGACCTTAGATACGTTGTAAAGGCTGTTGTGGGGGAAGAGAACTTTGTTGAGATGACCCCCAACAGATCCAACAACTTCTGCTGCGGAGGCGGCGGCGGGTATCTCCAGTCAGGCTTTACAGAGGCCAGACATGCCTACGGCCAGACCAAGGCCAACCAGATACTTTCCACAAAGGCAAAATACTGTATCACGCCATGCCACAACTGCCATGCCCAGGTCCATGACATGAGCGAACTCCATGATCATGCCTGGGAGACTGTCCACCTCTGGACACTGATCTGTCTCTCCCTTGGCATACTTGGCCCCAACGAGCGTGCCTATCTTGGAGACGATCTCAAGGAAGTGGATGTATTTCATCCAGAGAGTGAAATGTAACTATATCATTGACCATGATGGCCATGATCATCATTTCGGCCAGGATTGTAGGGGCGGGTTCCATACCCGCCCAATTTTAGGGGCAGATATGGAATCTGCCCCTACGGATTAGACCAAACGATGATCAAGGCCATATCATTAATACTCGTGAGTGAGAACTTCTCCTTTTTTATACCACATATACCATCATCAACACCTGCCTGATTGCATATTTAATAAGAGAACTTAACACTCTTGAGATTAATATTTGTTTTTAAAGCCCGTTTCAGATATATATTTGAAACGGGTTTTCTTTTTCAGATGCCCCATAACTTCAAATTGGACTTACAATAATAATCGGCATACTTCATATCATTTTCAAGAAAGATGCCTGATAATTCAAGGAGACTTTTATGAAGACAAGATTTCCATACCCGGCTTTCCTTACAAGAGTGCGGTATCCGGCTTT
>JADGBO010000183.1:0-2182 GCA_015231465.1 Desulfamplus sp. | reverse complement strand
CTCAAACAGGGTCCAGGCCCAGGGTTATCCTGCATTCTCGGGTGAAAACCTTGCCATTAACATGTCAACGGGACCCCTTGACATAACCCAGGATACCGCGGCATACCACCATGAAATACTCTTTGTGGACAAAGATTACCCGGACAGGGGCCATAGGGTGAACATGCTCCAGGCCTCCCACGCCGAAGCCGGTGTTGCCATGGCCCGGGGTGACTACCAGGCATCCACATACTGGCCCAATGCCGTGGACAGCACCACCAATTTCGGCAGGGGTGAGTTCAGCTCCTATGTGTGCGGCGTGATCTATGACGACAAGAACGGCAATGATTTTTATGACGTGGGAGAGGGTATCTCCCATGCAACAGTAACGATACTTGAAACAGGCGAGGGTGTCCGGGGATTTTCGGCCGGTGCTTACAGCATAGGAACAAACTACCTGGGGTCCGTTACAGTTGAGGCTTACCTATGCGACTACAGTGATCCTGTAAGTAAAATTGTCCAGATTGAAGGGAAAAACGTAAAAGTCGATTTTATGTTGTCCGAGTTTAAAGACCTTAGTCCCGTCATGCCAGGTGATGATGATCCAAGGGACGATAATACAGGGGATAATCCCCCGGATGATAATACAGGGGATAATCCCCCGGATGATAATACAGGGGACAATCCCCCGGATGATAATACAGGGGACAATCCTCCCGATGATAATACAGGGGACAATCCCCCTCCGGTCAATGGAGGATGCGAGGAACTCTTCCCGGGGAAATTCCTGCTGCCCCAGACAGCCCTGGAAATTGGGGCAGGCCCGGTTACCGTCAAAACCGGCATTTCTCCCTTTCAAACTCACGGCACCCTTGAGATAACTGCCGATTTTCCATGCTACACCAAAGAAGTTGACATCTATGTGGCCCTGATGACTCCGGACGGAAATCTCTACTTTCTTATGAACGATGGCTGGGTTACCAACTATTTCCATTACCTCTATATCAATGTCAACGGCAAAAAGGGGCAGACCTTCACTTTCAGTGGACTGCCCAGGGCATGGTACGGACTCTACTGGCTCGTGGTGCCTGCCTCCGGCGGCAATTCAGGGGCCATAAACTTCAACGGCCCCATGGAGCTTGGTTACTATCCATTTACCATCAATTAGGCATCGATAAATTGGCATCCTTTATTTGCCGGTTTACACTTTCTGGAGCCACATTCCCATTTTTCGGGAATTATCTCAAAAAAAGTGTCAACTACTTTTGATGGATTATGAAGGATGCCCTTTATTTTTCATATTTCATATCTGCCCCCAAAACAGGGCGGGTATGGTACCCGCCCCTACAATCTTGGCCGAAATGATGATCATGGCCTGATTTTGCCGTTACCATTCCCAGGGGCAGCCACAGGGGGCTGCCCCTACATTACGATAACCAATTTAATTATCTGGAAAGCTATATCGGGGAAACCATATCCCAAAGGGATCATTAATATTATGAACAATATCAATCCGGCATCGCCCAAGGAATTCATGGAAAAGGATGGAGATGACCTTACCATAAAATTTAAAAACAGACTGGAACAAAACCCGGATGACATCGGGGCATGCTTCTGCCTCGCCCAGATATGCATAATGACCGGCAAGGAGGATCAAGGTATTGAATATGCAAAAAAATGCATCTCTCTATTACCCCAAAATGATCAGCCTTTGCCCAATCATCCCCAACCGATTCATTTTTACCGGGCAATATATCACATACTGGCCATGGCCCTCATCAAAACAGATAGATGCCACGAAGCCCTGGATGTAATAAATAAGGGTCTTGAAAAGCTGCCGGGCAACATTGATCTTCTCCATGACCTTGCCTGTGTGGGATACTTTCTGGATGACCCGGATATTATAATTGAAGGGGGGGAAGCTTACCTTAAACAGATAAACGACTCCCACGGGAACAGCACTACCCGGGACCATGAACCCCTTGTGATTGTATCAACGCAAGATCCTTGGACAATCCTCTGCGTCAAATTCTACCTTATGACAGCCTACCTCTCAAAAAGACAATTTGATCTTTATGAAAAAATGTGGGCAGCGGGCAGATACCTTATGCAGCACCCCCCTGGCCTCCACAAAGACCTTCTGTCAAGCATTGACCATTCGGGAAGCCTCACATATTTAGAACAGGCCGTAGATATTATCCGG
>JADGBO010000182.1 GCA_015231465.1 Desulfamplus sp. | reverse complement strand
TCTCTTTATAGAGATACTCACCAGGGACGTACTCCCGGGCACCTGTGGCAATGATCATGACACCATGCTCGATTTTGCGCTCGTACATGCCGGGTCCCACCAGAACCTCTGTGGTGAAATTGCCCTTGTAACCTGTAAAATCCACAATAAGGGAGTTTTTCAGCACCTGGATCTTTTCATGGGACTCCACCCTGGCGGCCAGTTTTTTCACATACTCCCGGATATTTGCCCCTTCAATGGTCTTGTAAAGCTGGTTTCCAAGACCTCCGAGTTTTGCCTCCCTCTCCACAAGAACAACGTCAAATCCCTGGTCGGCAAGCCCCATGGCAGCGGTCATGCCTGCAATGCCGCCGCCGATGACAAGGGCCCTCACCGTTACCGAAATGCGCTTTTCATGTAAGGGAGTCAGGGTGGCTGCCCGGGCCACGGCCATTCTCACCAGATCCTTTGCCTTTTCGGTGGCCTTTGCCGGCTCATGGAAATGCATCCAGGAGTTCTGGTTCCTGATATTGGCCATCTCAAAGAGATACTTGTTGAGCCCGCTCTTCTCTAAGGTATCCATGAATATCCCCTCGTGGGTCTTGGGGGTACACGATGCCACAACCACACGGTTGAGACGGTTTTCCACAATGATCTCCTTCATGAGATCCTGGGCATCCTGGGAGCAGGTAAAGAGATTTTCACCAACATAGACCACACCGGGAAGGGTCTCTGCGTATTTGGAGACAGCATCCACATCCACTATACCCGCTATGTTGATGCCGCATTTACAGACAAAAACCCCTACCCGGGGCTCTTCGCCGGAGATGTCCCGCTCCTCCACAGGTACAACGCTTTTTGTACAGGTGTCCCGGGCATCAATGAGCCGTATGCCTGCCGCACAGGCAGCTCCACTGGCTTCGGTGACCGAGGATGGAATATCCTTGGGCCCCTGGAAAACGCCGGATACAAAGACTCCCGGGCGGGTGGACTCCAGGGGATTGAAGGGCAGGGTCTTTGCAAAACCGTACCTGTCAAGCTCGACACCAATGGTTTGTGCCAGGGCACGGTTCTCTTCAGGAATCACAAGGCCCACCGAGAGAATAACCATGTCAAACTCCTCCCGGCATATACCCCCGGCTTCATCCACGTAGGTGAGCATGAGATTGCCGCTCTCCCGGACCTCGTCAACGGAATGTACCCGGGATTTTACAAAACGAACCTTCTCCTCGTCCCTGGCCCGGATGTAATACTTTTCGTAATCCTTTCCAAAGGTACGCATATCCATATTGAAGATGGCACAGTCCAGATCGTGGTGGGAGTGTTCCTTGGCAATCATGGCATCTTTAACAGCATACATGCAGCACACCGACGAGCAGTAACCGTTGCCGCACCTGTTGGTGTCCCTGGAGCCGATGCACTGGAGCCATGCAATCTTTTCAGGCTCCTTTTTGTCCGAGGGCCGTTCCAGATGTCCCATGGTGGGGCCGCCGGCACTCAATATCCGCTCAAACTCAAGGCTGGTCATAACATTGGGGGATCGGCCGTAGAGATAGATATCACCAAGACCCGACGGATCAAAGGGACGGCTGCCCGAAGCCATTATCACGGAACCCACAGGTAGTTCCTGGTACTCCACCTGCTGGCAATGCTCAATGGCACCGGCCAGGCAGGCCTCCACGCACTGGTAGCATTCGGAACAGATGCCGCAGGAGAGGCAGCGGGCAGATTCCCGGCGAATATCATCTTCATCCAGACCACAGGTAACTTCACAGAAATTACCCTCACGATCCTCCACGCAGACCTTGGCAGGATGAACCCGGGCCTTTTTAATCTCCCCTGAAATATCAGGTTTTTCAAACTCAAATACTTTTTCACGGTTTGCGGCCAGATCCTCCCCAAGGATGAAGCGATGCATGCTCTCGGCAGCCTCCTTGCCACAGGCCACAGCATCCACCACGGATTTTGGACCGTAGAAGACATCGCCTCCGGCAAATATCCACGGAATTGGAGTCTGGAGGGTTACAGGATCGGCTTCCAGACCTCCCCGGGGGGTCACGGCTATGGACTGGCCCGGGGCAAAATCAAGCTCGGCTGTCTGACCTATGGCCACAATCACATAATCGGCCTCCACAGTGGTGAGATCAGTTTCATCGTATTGGGGATTGAATCTGCCCTGGTGGTCAAAAACCGCTGTGCAGCGCTTGAACTCCACAGCAGCCACGGCACCATCCTTCTCTATGAAACGGGCAGGGCCCAGGCTGTTCAAGATGGTGACCTTCTCCTCCAAGGCCTCTTCCACCTCATAGTCCCAGGCAGGCATCTCAATGCGATCCTCAAGACAGGCCATGGTCACATCCCTGGACCCGAGCCGTCTCGCGGTGAGGGCCACATCCACGGCCACGTTGCCGCCTCCTATGACAACCACCTTTCCCAGGAGGGCTTCACAGTTGTTGCTGTTCTTTTCGCAGTTGTTGATGGCAGATTCCCTCAGGAAATCGACACCCTTGAGGACACCCTGAAGGTTCTCCCCCTGGATACCCAGGCTCCGGCTGCCGTGGAGGCCCGTGGCCAGGAAAAGGGCACTGTACCCCTGGGATTTAAGGCCATCAAGGGTCACATCTTTTCCAAACTCCACACCGGTGCGGATATCAACGCCGAGTCTCTCTATCACCTCTATCTCCCGCATCAGCTCATCATGGGGCAGGCGATACTCCGGGATACCCACGGCCATCATGCCGCCCTTCACCGGCAGCTTCTCAAAGACCGTAACACCGTAGCCCTTTTGTGCCATATAGTAGGCTGCGGTGAGTCCGGCCGGGCCAGAACCCACAATGGCCACCTTTTCATCCCGTTTTTCGGCAACTTCAGGGATATATGGCTCCCCGGATGCAAAATCGGTATCCGACAAAAAGCGGTGAAGGTGCTGGATGGCAAGGGGCTCTTCCACATCCCCCCGGGTACAGGCAGACTCGCACGGGTGGTGGCACACCCTGCCGCAGGAGCCAGGAAAGGGGTGTTCATCCTTGAACAGCTTCAGGGCTTCCCGATATTTTCCCTGGTTCATGAGGGCGATGAAACCCTGGATACTTACATGGGCCGGACATGTGGCCTTACAGGGTGCTGTGGAGCGCTTTGATATGCCGAAGGCTCCTGGAATGGCCTGTTCATACTGCTTGAAAATGGCCTTTCTCATGGCAAGTTTCTGGTTGTGCTCGCTGGGAACATCCACCGGGCACACCTTGGCACACTCCCCGCAGCTTGTACATTTGGCAATATCCACAAAACGGGGATTCTTTTTTATTTTTGCAGTGAAATTGCCCTGCTCGCCTTCAAGGGCAATGAGTTCTGTATTTGTTAAAAGTTCAATGTTCAGGTGCCGGCCGACCTCGACCAGTTTGGGTGAGATGACTCACATGGTACAGTCATTGGTGGGAAAGGTCTTGTCGAGCTGGGCCATCATGCCGCCTATGGCATGGGATTTTTCCACGAGATAGACATAATAGCCGGAATTGGCAAGATCAATGGCAGACTGCATGCCGGCGATACCGCCGCCAAGCACCATCACCGATCCGGCCGGACCATTTTTTACAGTTACATTTTCAGCCATTTAAATAATTCCTCCTGAATCCTGATTCACCCTTTTAAACCTTCCATAACCCCCAGAATTTCGGGCAGCCTGTCGTCCCAGCCAAGGG
Organism: Desulfamplus sp.; assembly: GCA_015231465.1. GTDB lineage: Bacteria > Desulfobacterota > Desulfobacteria > Desulfobacterales > Desulfobacteraceae > Desulfamplus. The sequence continues at coordinate 3,325 of JADGBO010000182.1, read as the reverse complement.
TTGACACATTTACTCCTCCATAACCCTGGGATTTCACCTCCCGGATAAGCTCCCGGGCTATTTTCATGCACTCCCGAACCTTGTCCGGAGCCCCGACCACCCGGTCAACAATGGTGGAGGGCATATTCACGGTGTTCACATTCCTTGCCATGTAACGGGCCATTCCCAGGGATTTGAGAAGCAGGATTGTGGGAATGATCTTTACACCATTTTTCTCGGCGGTCTTGAAAAAGGGCTGGGTCATGGAAAATTCAAACAGGGGCTGGGTGATGAAAAACGAGACCCCGGCATCAATCATCTTTTTCATCCGGTCAAGCTCATTTTCCCTGTCAGCTCCCCGCAGACAGGTGTTGAGGGTGGTGCCCTTTAAAAAATCAGGAGAACCGGAAAGCTCTACCCCTGCCATGTCCTTGCCCCTTTCCATCCGGGCAACTCCCTGGAGAAACTCTTCAATGGTCACATCGTAAACCGCCTTTGCCGTGTGGTGATCCCCAAAACTGGGATCTTCTCCGGTGACTGCCATGAAAGCATCAATGCCGCAAGCCGCGGCAGCAAGGATATCCCCCTGGAGGGCCAGGCGGTTTCGATCCCTGCAACTGACCTGAAGGACGGCATCCAAGCCATTTTCCCTCAAAACAAGGGATGCTCCAAGGGAACTCATGCGCATCACCGCATTGCCCATTTCAGACACAATGAAGCCATGGACGACACCTTTGACGTTCACGGCATTTTTAACCATGGATGAAATATCCGTCCCCTTGGGCGGTTCAATCTGAACAAGACAGACGAATTCACCTGATTCAAACCCTCTTCTAAACTGCATGGATGCACCTCCGAAAAAGTGGTCGAAATTAATATTTTTTTGCAAAATGAATTGAAAAGAGCCTGCAATGTATTGAATTCAATATGATTTCAATTATTAATGAGGCGCGTTGTTCTACAATGAAATGGAGTGGAAGATAAATACAGGGCAATAATTAATTGAATAGAGACAGAGTTGTCAAGGTTTAATTAACCTCTGAATAACATTTATAAAAATAGAGAGATGTTATTAACAAAAGCTCATTTATTCATTTTTCCAGGATAAAAACAATCTATTGATTTTTTTTATGGAAATACATTTTTTAAATTGACAATTAAAGAATAATATGATTTTTACCATGGGTATGAACTCAAAATTTCCACAAATTGGTGAGCGTATTCGTTTTCTGCGTCGTTCCAGAAACTGGACCCTGGCAGAACTTGCAGAGAAGATCGGCATAAGGGAAGGCCCCCTTGGCCGTATCGAGCTTGGGAAAAATCTTCCCTCGGCAAAGGTTCTCTATAATCTCTCAAAGGCCCTTGATGTTTCTGTGGAGCTTTTTTTTGATGACGGAGAACAGTGTCCGTTATTGGCATCGTCTTTTGGGAACAAGGATGTAGCTTTTGTCATGCTCTCTCCCGGGGATGATATACCCCGTTCCCTTTTAAGTGCCTGTCAATCCATGATCAACGCATTTCATACACTGGAAGATATATGTAATGTGCCACGATATGCCGGGATTCCCCTCATGGTTCCCTTTGAGCCTCATTATGAAGGTATGGACAGGCTTGCATCCCGGATGAGGAGCTACTTCGGCATTGCCGATGCCATTGTTTTTGATTATTTTGAACTTTTCGAGACCTTTGGACTGAGAATTTTGATGTTCCCCTTTCCCCGGGGGGCAGAAGATTTTCGCAGTGTCTCCTTTTTTGAAGAATCCCAGAGCAATGCCTTTTTTTTCATTAATGCAAGGAATGCCCCTGACCGCCAGCTCTTCTCCCTTGCCCTGGAACTTGGCAGGATTCTCATATCCCACAGGATGAAACTTTGCGGTGATGTTTTTACAACACCACAGCCGCATCACAATGGGGACCGCCCCATTAATCCGGTAAGGGCTGCCAGGCGTTTTGCATTATCATTTTTAATGCCTTCCCATGCCGTAAAATTTACACTGGAACAGCTTGGCATCGACAACAGCCATTGGACATGGGAGCTTCTGCTCAGGATAAAGGATCGTTTTGGTGTCTCTGCAGAAAGTTTTCTCTACAGGCTGATGGAGCTGGATGCTGTTTCACCTGAAATTGCAAGTACTCTTAAAGATCAGATTTACAGTTTCTATGAAAAAAACGCCATGGCTGAACCTGGTTCCACCAGGCGTTTACATACACCTAACGGACGATTCTTCGACCTTTACATGGCAGCGGAAGCCCGGGGCTGGAAGGGCCAGTCCCCTAATGAAGAGTACCGTAATGAAGATGAGTCCGGACAGGTTTCCGAGGTTGTGTCACACTATAAAATCATTAAAAAATAGAATATGGATATGGTGTTTACAAAAGTCTAATTTATCTATGATGCGTAAAGGGATTGAGCCTGGGGTATCAAAATCTCCCATTTTCGGTTGCTCATTTTTTCAACATCAACGGTAGAGACGCAATGCATTGCGTCTCTACATCATAACGATTTGGGTATCAAGTTGGTTTTTAGACACCCCACCTTAAATCCTTTAATCATGGTTCAAAATTTGCCTAAATGTGTAAACTACTTTTAAGTTGATATGAAGTTAAGTTGATATGAAGTTAAGTTGATATGAAGGATACCTCTTTTTGATTCATTTATTTCATCTGACTTATCCACTGTTTCATTTCATCAAAGGAATCTGTTTCAAAAACCTTCACTGCAAGCTCCTCAATCTGTTCCTGGGAAAGGGGTGCAAGCAAACTATAAAACAGCTCAGGTTCTTTTTTAAATTTCAGGGTTATCACTCTACTCAGCATGTTTTTAGTGCCTTCAACTCTTCCTTCAACTCTTCCTTCAACTCTTCCTTCAACTCTTCCTTCAACTCTTCCTTCAACTCTTCCTTCATCTCTTCCTTCATCTCTTCCTTTCTCTATCCCAATTCTCTCCACACTGGTTACATAAGGCATTTTCGATTCCTCCTCTATCTTTTCCAATTTACGCCATAGTGAATGTTCAAGCTCCTCGGGAAGCCTCATAAGCCAATCTATAAACGCAAAAAGATCAATTATCTCCTGACGGCTGTAGCCCTTTTTATACAATGCACGGATAAGGGCAAATTTGGCATCATATCTTTTTGATATATCCTTACGGGTTTTAAGGGTTGCAATGTGTGCCTTTACCACAACTGCAAAAAGGTTCATGGCCGTTATCAAAAAACCACGCAATACCCTCTGCCGTTCCAATCCCATTCTCCCTGCAAAAATTAAGAGAGTCATCGGTAAATCCACCAGTGGATAAAGAGTGCCTTTTTATCCTTTTGAAGCTGATCCAGCTCTTCATTGAAAT
>JADGBO010000181.1 GCA_015231465.1 Desulfamplus sp. | reverse complement strand
TCGATGTCATCGTCCTCCACCTCTTCGATGTCATCCTCTTCCACTTCCTCGATGTCATCCTCTTCCACTTCTTCGATGTCATCCTCTTCCACTTCTTCGATGTCATCCTCTTCCACTTCCTCGATGTCATCCTCTTCCACTTCTTCGATGTCATCCTCTTCCACTTCTTCGATGTCATCCTCTTCCACTTCCTCGATGTCACCGTCCTCCACTTCCTCTATATCTGCATTTTCCCCTTCACCCTCCCCATCGCCCTCCCCCTCTCCATCAGTGTCATTTCCATCTGTCTCTTCACCCTCTCCCGGAGAATCATCTTTTACATCAGATGAAATGGAGTCTGAAAGGGATTGCAGGCTCTTTTTAATTTGTTCCAATGGACTTGATTTATCACCTTCCGTCTCAAGTTTTGCAATGAAATCAGTAATACTGGATAGAACATCGGCAACTTGTTTTAAATCGATATTTCCGCTTTTTGCCATATCAGAAAAGGAGTTCAGCAGCTCATTTTTTGCATCCTCGCTTATATCAAACACATTATTGGGTGTAATTGTTATGCTGTCCGGATTTTCAGAATCAGGGGACAGATTTGCCAAATCCGAAACAATGGCTGATCTCAAGCTGAAAAAATTTCTTCTTTTGGCTTTTATAAAAGCAGCTTCTTCACCTGTATTCCATATAGAACTTATAAGTTGATCGGTATCAATGGAGATTGGCCAGCCATCCTCCTTTTCAAAGGAATAAAAAGATAGAATTGCTTGAACAACCTTATATTTCACAGAGTTTTTTCTATAGTTCAAGCTTGATATCGCCTTTTCAATCCCCTCTCTATTTATTGCAACGGCTGTCAATGGAAAACTCTCCTTGCATTGAAATTTATATATGACCACATTGTGGATTACCCCAGCTTCGAGAAACTCAGCCACGGGGGTTTTTTTAAACTTCATTGAAAAAATCAATTATTGATGATAATTTTATCATCTTCAAATAAGTGAGATTTTATTTTTTGATTAATATTTATAAGTGATGCCCTTAAAAACAGGGTTAATGACGGACAAGAATCTGAATGAAATTCATCATGGTTCATTTGCTGCCGGGTGTGATATGAAAATTGTAAATGCCGATACCATTCAAGCCAGTGAAAAGGAGTTTATTGACAACATAAACGCAGAGCTTGACTGGGTTTCCATTGAAAAGATGATTCTTGAAAAGCATAAACTGCAACTTCAGGAGGAAGTATTATATAAACAGGGAGATATCGTTGTCCATAACAATCAGGTGGCATATCGACTTGATTTTGATATAACCCTCTCCATGTCTCTCACATTTAACAGAGATGGCGAATGTCTTGATATTGAAACACCCGATGCTTTACTGGAAGATGAAGAGGGAACTTCAAAGAAGGATGAAGATATTGATTTAACGAAGACGGCCGGCCTGGTGCCGGAAACAGACTCCTTGAAAAAAGATTCACTGGAAACAGACTCCTTGAAAAAAGATTCACTGGAAACAGACTCCTTGAAAAAAGATTTACTGGAAACAGACTCCTTGAAAAAAGATTTACTGGAGACAGACTCATCTGTTGAAAAAATTGCATCAGGACAAAATATAGAAGAGGGTGAAAAAATTTCTCCCATGGGGGGCAGGGATGAATTTGCTACTGAAGATGAAGATGAAGATGAAGATGATTTTGCAGATGATTCTGCCGGCGGGACGGGAGAGGAGCATGAACTCCCTGAAAATAGGAATTGGTCAAAAATGGCACCAGGACTGGCTGACATGATAACCGACATAAATCAGGATAGCAGATAATGGACAAGATAATACTTGAAGACAATGAAATGAATCCGGCATTTGTCAGAACCAGTTTTGATGAGATACTTGCCAGGGAAATTATGTCTCTCATAGAGATAGACTCGGAATCTGCAATGTTGACATATAATCTCTCAACCGTATCTGCAATTCTTATTGCGGTGGAACGGGATAGGGAGATAAAGAGTAGTTCAGAAAATCCTCCTGAAAGATTTACCGTGGAGACCCTGATAGATGAGCTGGCAGATATTGGCCTGAGCCGGGACGATACCCTTGAAAATTCAATCAAAAACATTCTTAATCAAGGCTATTTGACATCAAATGAAGATGGCCGTCTTAAGGCCGAGGTTTCAGCTTACACTGTCGTGGGATTTCTGGATCGCATGTTTCCCGGGATGCAGGGCATGCAGCTCATTGCATTTGTGTTGCAGATGACGGATGAAGTTCTTTCCGGAAGAAAGTCCCTGGAGTACGCCAGGGAGAGCTTTGCCCAAACACTGAAAAACAGCGGTGTCACAGTTACTAAGGAGAAGGCCGAAAAGAAGGCAAAGGAGATTGCATCAAAACAGTCCGACGGCCTGATGAAGGAAGTTGCCCTGAAGCTCAAGGAAGCCAATATAAAGCGTCTTGCCCAGCAGCGTTTCAGGGAGAAGATGAAGCTTAGCAAAGGAGATGGAAAACCAACCTTTCACTTTGACGGAGGAAGTCATGTGAATAAGGTAACGGTTAGGTCCATATTTGAAGACGGCCCTTCGGGAAAAGAGTTGGAATCCCATCGGAGAGAGGCTGAGGAGAGGGAGAGGCTTCTTAAAGAGGAGCAGAAGGCCAGGGAGCTTGCTGAAAAGGAGAGAAAGATAAAAGAGGCCCAGGCCGCGGCCATTGAATTTGAGAGAAAAACTGCTGAACTGGCTGCCAGGGAGCAGGAACTTGAGAATGCCAGGCAGGCTGCCATAAAAATTGAACAGGCCGAGGCTGAACTCAGGGCAAAACAGGCGGAGATTGCCCTTAAGGAGGCAGAACTGAGACTTAAGGAGGAGCAGCTCAGGGCCGAGGCCGAAGAGAAGGCCAGGGTACTGGAGGAGAAACAAAAAGAGAGGGAAAAAGAAGAAGAGAGACGTAAAGAGCAGGAGGAAAAGGAAGAGGAGAGGCGTAAAGAACAGCAGATAAAAGAGGAGGAGAGGCGTAAAGAACAGCAGATAAAGGAAGAGGAGAGGCGTAAAGAACAGGAGAAAAAGGAGGAGGAACAACGTAAAGAGGAAGAGAGATATAAAGAGAGTGGAAATGAAAAACCTGGTCATGATGATTTTCCGGAAATTCCCCGGACCGTGACTGCCCCACCTCCCCCCCATGAACACTTTGAACCCGATGATATAGAAGCAAGGATAGCGGCCTTTGAAGCGGAATTGGCAACACCCTGCCCCATATGCCATACAGGAAAGGTCAAAACAGAGACAACCAATACCGGAAAAACCTACTATATCTGTTCCGACAGCAACTGCCGATTTGTCAGTTGGTCCCAGCCCTACCACTTTCCATGTCCGCTGTGCAAAAACCCCTTCCTTGTCGAGTTTCAGGTCAATCCGGTTGAAAAGGGCCTTAAATGCCCCAGGGCATCCTGTTCATTTTCCCAAAACAATATCACGGAGCCTGTGACTAAAACCCCGGTCCAGCCCCAGGCCCAAAACATGGAGACATCGGAACCTGCCCAGGAAAGCACCCCGAAAAAGAAGCGACTTATAAGGAGAGTTAAAAGGAGACGTTAATGGAAGATAAAGTAGTCAGGGCATAGGGTATAATCGGAGCCGTTTTTCGTTAAAAGGATACGTTAATGGAAGATAAAGTAGTCAGGGCATAGTGTATAATTGGGGCCGTTTTTCGTTAAAAGGAGACGTTAATTTAAGATGAAGTTTAAGGACCAACGCCTGGAATCACTTTATGATAAGGTAGATAAAGGAACCCGTCTCTCCATGGAGGACGGGCTTCTTCTTTTTGCAACCAATGATTTGCATGGTGTGGGGTTTCTTGCGGACACTGTCCGGCAAAGACTCCATGGCAGAAAAGCTTATTATGTCTATAATCAGCATCTCAATTATACCAATATTTGTAAAAACCGCTGCCTTTTCTGTGCCTACGCAGTGGATAAGGAGGATGCAGGAGCCTATTCCTGGAACATGGATGATATTGAAAAAAGGCTTTTGGAGAGAATCAATGAGCCGGTCAATGAACTTCATATTGTCGGCGGCCTTAATCCTGACAACGATTTTTTCTATTTTACAGATATGCTCAAAAAGGTGAAAGAAATCAGACCCGGTGCCAAGGTCAAGGCCTTTACATGCGTGGAGATAGATTATCTCTCCAGGCTGTCGGGACTATCTGTGGCCGATACCATTGCACGTCTAAGGGATGCGGGTCTTGACATGATGCCGGGAGGAGGAGCCGAGGTTTTAAGTGACAGGGTAAGAAGGTCTCTTTTTCCAAAGAAGATGGGGGCCAGGAGATGGCTATCCATCATGGAGGAGGTTCATAGGGCAGGAATTAAATCCAATGCAACAATGCTCTACGGCCACATTGAAACCATGGAGGAGCGGGTGGCACATTTCATGGCCCTGAGGGAGCTTCAGGACAGAACCGGTGGATTTTGTGCATTTATCCCCCTGGCCTTTCACTCAAAGAACACAAGGCTTTCCCATATTCCACCCACCAATGCGGTGGATGATCTCAAGATGGTGGCGGCATCCAGGCTCATGCTGGATAATTTTCATCACATCAAGGCCTACTGGGTGATGATAGGAGAGGGGCTTGCCCAGACAGCCCTATGCTATGGAGCCGATGATCTTGACGGCACCATCATTGAAGAGCGGATCACCCACACGGCCGGAGCCACATCGGCCAAGGGTCTCACCATTGGGGAGATGGAGGAGATGATAAAAGGTGCGGGCTTCACTCCTGTGGAGCGGGATTCCTTCTATAACATTCTATAGCTTCCAGAAAAATATTTCAGCAAATCTATTTTTGAGGGCAGCCACCAGGGACTGCCCCTACAGTAGGTTACCAATTTCATTATCTGGAAAACTATATTCACGGTATAAGGAACAGTTCAGTATGGATAATCTTGACACTCTAGTTGGTAAAGTGTGCCGGGGAGAACGCATTAACATCAAGGAGGCCATGACCCTCTACAATGATGCCGATCTTCTCGCCCTGGGATATCTGGCGGACGGTATAAGATTCTGGCATAAACCAAACAGAACAGTCACATTTGTGGTTGACCGGAATATCAATTATACCGACATATGCGTGTCCGGATGCCGTTTTTGTGCATTTTACAAAACACCCGAAAGCGGGGACGGCTATGTCATAACCAGGGAGGAGCTTCACCATAAAATTGAGGAGACCCTTGAGCTGGGCGGCACCCAGATACTTTTGCAAGGAGGCTTGAATCCAGATATCCCCCTTTCCTACTATCTGGATATGCTTGGGGATATCAAAGAGAACTTCCAGATTCATATACATGGGTTTTCCCCGCCGGAGATTGCTTATATTGCTGAGATATCTAAATTGTCCATCCAGGAGACCATATCCCGCCTCCAGGAAGCCGGGCTGGACTCCATACCAGGAGGAGGGGCCGAGATACTAAGTGACGATATACGTAAAATGGTCTCCCCGGGAAAATGCATGACAGAGACCTGGCTCAAGGTCATGGAGACGGCCCATGGCCTGGGCATGGCAACCACTGCCACCATGATGTTCGGCCATTTGGAGTCCCTGGATCATATATTTCAACATCTGGATCGCATCCGCTCCCTCCAGGATCGCACCGGGGGATTTACGGCTTTCATTCCCTGGACATTTCAGCCCCACAATACCCGCATTGGGAAGAAAAAAGCTACTTCTGCCCAATATCTCAGGGTCCTTGCATTGAGCCGCATCTACCTTGACAATTTTGACAATATCCAGGCATCCTGGGTGACCCAGGGCGAGAAGATTGCCCAGATGGCGCTTTTTTATGGTGCCAACGACATGGGCAGCACCATGATCGAAGAGAATGTTGTGGCTTCCGCCGGAGTCCATTTTATGCTGCCGGAATCGGAACTTAGAAGGCTCATTGAAACCGCAGGATTTGAAGCAAAACAGAGGGACTGTTTTTATAATTTTATATGAAAGTCCCCATATTTTATTCGATTGTGGCGGTAATGCCACCATGGCCGTTTATATGAAAGTCCCCATATTTTAAGGGGCGTATGCAATACGCCCCTACTTCGATTGTGGCGGTAATGCCACCATGGCCGTTACTTTGAATGGATTTTCTTCAAAATGATAAAAAAATTTTCCATTCTGCAAAAAATGAGCTTTCCCCGGTGGATGTTCAATGAATTTGTTGTTATAGTCACAATGTTTTCTCTTTTTTCCGGTTTCATACTCCTTTTTGTGACCCTTTCCCTTGTGAAAAATCGTGAAAGCACCATACTTTTTTTCAAAGGCACTGCCCTTTCCAAGTCCGAACTCATAGCAGAGCGGGCCTCCAGCCTTATCAACAGCGTGGATATGACACTTGTAACGTTTATTTCCGAGCTTGAAAAAAGTGATTCCCCCCTGGTAATATCACAAGATACCATTTTAAAAATCCAGCGGAAAAGCCTCTATCTTGGGCAACTCAACAATATTTTTCTCTTTGATAGCCGTTCCAGGAAGCATTGGCAGTTGAATCCCTGGATGTTTCAAAAAGGGATGATTGAAGAAGAGATGGATATTTCCGATTTCATTCGGGCCCACAAAGAGGGATGGATGGATTTCCATGTCGCCCCCCTTTTTAAAAACAGCAGACTGATCGGGATAAGCCGTTCCATCACCCACATAGACGGCACTTTTAAAGGCATGGCATTGGCAATCATTGATCCCGCGGTTATTTATCAGCAGCATTACAGCGATGAGATTGTGGATGTTTCCCAGGTGATTCTTTTCAATCTCCATAAAGATGTTCTTGCATTTTACATGGACAATATCCGAACTTTCTTGAAAGCTGAAAGGGAATATCCGGATTTGTTTAAACAATCCCCTTTGGTTTCTGAACAATCTGCCTCGGTTTCTGAACAATCTGACTCGGTTGCGGATTTTCCCCTTTTTGGGCCCCTTGCATCCACTGTTCTCACCGGAGGCATAAGGGTTTTTGAATCTCCATTATCTATTGTTGCGGCCTGCCAGCTTAGTGCCTTCCCGTTTTATGTTGGTGTGGCCTATGACAAAAGGGTGATTCT
>JADGBO010000180.1 GCA_015231465.1 Desulfamplus sp. | reverse complement strand
TACATTACAAAAAATGGCTCCGATATTATTGGGATTTCTGTCATAAATACGGGCATTCAGTATCCGAGTCCAAAAGCCTTGATCTGTTTCTCGGCAAACTTCGTGAAAAAAAACAAAAGGATTTTCAGATCAAACAGGCGTCCGATGCCGTATCCTTTTATTATGAGATAATAAAGCCCGTCACGGAAACAAATCCCGCCTCGAAACAAAAACCTGGAAATTCCGAAAGTGTCCGACCCGATCCTCCTGAAATCGTAAGAAAACGGCATTCCCCAGTCGTTGCAAAACCGCCGTGCTTTGCCGACAGTACTGAAACTGTTTACATCGCATGCACAAGCCCCGCAATGGTCCCCGTTCACGACAATACATCCGGATATTCAGCACCAAGGGCAAGTCGATCCGACCAAAAAATCGTCGCTGAAAAAGCGATAGAGAGCAAATCCAGGCCAGGCCCGACCGGAACGAGCTGGAAATCCGCTTTTGATGGACTTCAGGCTGAAATAGCGGTTCGACATTATTCCCCCAAAACCCTGAAAAGCTATAAAGCCTGGATGGTGCAATTTCAGGCGTTCACGAAATCCAAGCCGCTGGAAACGCTTTCCGACAGCGATATGAAAGATTTTCTGACCTTTCTCGCGGTCAAAAAGAATGTTTCCGCATCCACCCAGAATCAGGCACTCAATGCCATTGTATTCCTATACAAAAAAGTGCTTGACATCCCCATCGAACATCCCCATCGAACATCCCCATTGATGAGCAACTTGAAGCTGTCCGTGCCAAAAGACACCGCCGACCTCCGGTGGTTATGTCCCAGGCCGAAGTGAGCTGTGTGCTGGGAAACATGCAGGGGCTTCATCTTTTTATGGCAAAGCTCCTTTACGGCAGCGGCCTTCGCCTCATGGAGTGTATCCACCTGCTTGAAAACGGAGTGAACATCCGGGTGGTTCAGGAGCTTATGGGCCATGCCGATGTCAAAACAACCGAGATATACACTCATGTCATGGAGAAAAACATCCCAGCGGTTCAAAGTCCCCTGGACCGGCTTGGTTAAGAATAGCACATGCAGTGCATATGGCTGAACAGGTAGAGCATATTCTTGAACCAGGGCAGTGATAAAAGTATCTTGCACACAATCAAAATTTTCATAACAAACAATTTTTATGTGGTCAACATAAAAATATTTTTTTTATTATCCATACTTGGTACATGATATGTTTCAACAAAGGGATTTACGGACAGTTGGTAATTTTAAGGAATGAGCAGGAAACCTACCCTCAAGGGATAGGGGTTTTACGCCATTCTTATAAATAAGGTGTTCATATTTTGATATATCCTTATTCTGGCCTGACGGAAAAAAGCCATGGCCCGGTCAATCAGAGCATAACTGCATCCACCAGCTCCCCGGTAATGCTTCCCACCAAAACTTTACACTCAATTTTAACGGGCATTTTACGATGATCAGCGGTCATCCATATCTTCAGCTCGGGATTTTTGCTCTTTTTGAAGACCCCGTCAAAATGAACCAGTTCGGGCTCGACCAGATAGGTGTCATAGGTAATGCCGCCCAGCTCAATCTTCTCTCTTCCCACAATGCGGGCTTTGCCCATAAAGGATCTCTTTCCGTCCGTTATTGGAAATGATATTTCAGAATCAACGGAAAACTCCCGGCTCCGGATACCATAAAGGGCAGCAAGAGGATCAAAGGCACCCTCTTCTATACCTATGCTTTCCCGGACCTGATTGAAGTTTGAGTAGGATGCTGTGTGATTGTTCCAGTCAAAATATATTTTTACATCTCTTTTGTCTCTGCCTGTGGCCTTTTTGCTATAAAAGAGTGATCTGCTTATACCAAGGTCGGTATAGGATTCAATTTTATCCCTCACCTTATAGAATCTGTCAACGGCAGAAGATGTTTTCAATTCAAGGACAAATCTATGGGATTCCGTACCTTTGAGGTTTTGAAAGGGCATGGCGTGGAGTACGGCTTCACCTGCCTGGACCATGCCCCATCTTATTTGAAACAGGAGTTTCTCGCCATGGGACATGGGCAGGGATACATTGGAGGCATCAGGGTTTATTGTGTGGGAAGCATCCAAGCCGGCAGGGTTTTTTACATGGGAAGCATCTAAGCTGGCAGGGTTTGTTACGTGGGAAGCATCCAGGTTGGCATAATTCCCGGTAAAAAGTATGATCCAGGCCGCCGAAAAAGCCGATACAAACGTCATCACACGGTGGTTTGATCTTTTCATTTTTTAACCTCATACGAAACTTACCATGAAAATACACATATCATTTTAATGATCGTGGGTGGCCGGAGTTCGGCCATGAAGGTTTACCTATAGTTCTTCTCAGACGAATTGATACCACATAATAATAAGGGATGAGAGTATCAATTCATCTGCATATATCTATAAAAAGCTTCGGAATGGTCTCTTTATCTTTTCCATAATATCGCTGACCGGAATCTCCCCCTCTCTTATTATCGTTGCAGGGACAGTTGTTACATCAAGCACGGTGGAGCCGACTCCGCCTTTAAGCGTACCTGCATCAAGAACCATGTCCGCCCCATTCAGGATTTCCGAATCCAGCTCTTCAATAGTACGGCACCCAGGGTTCCCTGAAATATTTGCACTGGTCCCGATGATGGGACCTCCAAACCGGCGGACCAGTTCCCTGGCCACGGGATGCCAGGGCATCCGGACACCTATCTTTCCGGAACCCGCCGTCAGTGGGGCCGGGAGGGTCTTCCTGGCGTACATCACAATGGTTAGTTTGCCGGGCCAGAAAGTGTCCATGAGCTTCAGGGCTTCCGCCGGAACCACCTCCGTAAGTGCCTTTTTACCGTGGGTGATCCATGACGGGTGGTCTATGAGTACCAGCAGGGGCTTGCTGGAGGGACGCTGCTTGATGTTGTAAATACGCTCCAAAGCCAAAGGATTGAAGGCATCTCCGGCCAGGCCGTACATACACCTGGCCGGAAAAATCACAACTCCTCCCTCCTGGATTATATTCACGGCCCTTTCCATCTTTTCGGGTGAGATGATCTTAGATGACATACTCCTGGATGACATACTCCTGGATGACATACCTCCGGAGGACATACCCCCGGATGACATACCCCCGGATGACATACCCCCGGATGACATACCCCCGGAGGACATACCCCCGGAGGACATACCCCCAGATGACATACCCCCGGGAGATATATCCCCAGGGGCCATGTCTTCGGATGAATTATATGCGGATGTGACGACATCTACCATATAAGCTGCTCCGCCTTTTGATTCACTTTCTCTGCCATATCCTGTTTATATCTATCCAGCATAATTGCAATTTCAGGGTCCGAAACCCCCAGTATCTGGGCGGCAAGAACACCTGCATTGACAGCACCTGGTTTTCCCACGGCCAGGGTTGCAACCGGAACCCCCGGGGGCATCTGCACCGTGGATAAAAGTGAATCAAGTCCCTGGAGGGCCGAGGAGTCTATGGGGACCCCAAGAACAGGAAGTGTTGTGTGGGCTGCAATCACTCCGGCAAGATGGGCTGCATGACCGGCTCCGGCAATGATGACACCCATACCTTTTTTCCGGGCATTTTTGGCAAAGGCCTCGGCCCTGGCAGGAGTCCGGTGGGCCGAGGCAACGGTAACCTCGTAGGGTATCTTAAATTTTTTCAGTATTTTAAGGGTCTCTTCCATAATGGGAAGATCCGAGTCGCTTCCCATTATGACACCAACCTTTGGGGCAATGGAAAGCCTGGCAATGGCCCTTGCCCCTATATCCCTTCGATGGAAGGAGTCCTTCCAGGAAATTTTCCCGCAGGCCTCATAGGCTCTATCCATGGCATCCTTTATGGTGTCGCCCAGGGCTGTAACCCCCAATACCCTGCCGCCGTTGGTAAGAACCGTACCGGTTTCCGGAATATTACCATGATCGTCCATCCTGGAATCTTTGGATGTTCCGGCATGGAACACCATGGTGTCGGAAAGGGCCGATGCAGCTTCCAGGCCATCAATGGGGAGTCCCTTTTCGTAAGGGCCGGGATACCCTCCGGCGGCCATGACAACGCACATGGCACTGCGGTGGTCAATCTCCGTTTTGAATTGATGGAGTCTGCCGTCAACACAGGCATCCATGAGGGGAACAAGATCACTTTTAAGGCGCATGAGAATGGGCTGGGTTTCGGGATCCCCGAGCCTGACATTGAACTCAAGCACCTTTATCACATCGTTGTGGATCATGAGACCCGCATAAAGAACTCCCTTGAAGGGCATCCCTTCGGCGGCCATGCCCTTTACGGCCGGGATCATGACCTCGTTCATTACCCGCCGCCTCAGCATGAAATCAAGAACCGGTGCCGGAGAGTAGGCACCCATTCCGCCTGTGTTGGGACCCTGGTCATCATCAAAGGCCCTCTTGTGATCCTGGGATGTGGGCAGGGGAAGAACTGTTTCACCGTCGGTCAAGGCAATAAACGAGGCCTCTTCTCCCCCAAGGCACTCCTCCACCACAACCCTTGCTCCTGCATCCCCGAAAACGGATTCAACCATCAGGGAATTCAGGGCATTCATAGCCTCCTCCTCGGTGGCACAGACAAACACGCCCTTTCCGGCGGCCAGGCCGTCGGCCTTTACCACAATGGGGGCCCCCATCTGCTTCACATAATTTACCGCCTTTTCAATATCGGTGAAGGCCCGGCCCCTTGCAGCGGCAATTCCATATTTCTCCATGATATTTTTGGCAAAAATCTTACTTGATTCCAACTGGGCGGCCTGTTTTGATGGGCCGAATATACGGAGGCCTTTAGATTCAAAAATATCCACAATACCCCTTGCCAAAGGGTCTTCCGGTCCCACCACGGTGAGATCAATCTTGTTGTCCAGGGCAAACAGGGCAATATCCTCAATCCTGTCCACCCCAATGTCAACATTTACGGCAATGGATGCCGTGCCCGCATTTCCCGGAGTGCAATATATGGTTTCAACCTGTCTGCTTTGGGAAATTTTCCAGGCAAGGGCATGTTCCCTTCCTCCGCTTCCTACAATAAGTACTTTCATCCAATTAATCTCTCTCTTTTTAGTTACAAATTATTCTCCATGACTGCAATGCAGTCACACCAAAGTCATAAATTTTGTCAAAACGTAAAAAAATTTCCCCCAGAAAATTGAGTTGATATGAAGGATGCCGGAAAAACCTCAGTTTCTATTCCATTGCCAGCTCTATGAGCCCCAAAGTTTTATAACGCAATGAAAGACATACTGACCAGACCTCAGTTTCTATTCCATTGCCAGCTCTATGAGCTTGTCAAGAAGTTGGGAAAAGGAGTATCCGGCAGCAGCCGCAGACTGGGGATAGAGGCTGGTGCCTGTCATGCCTGGAATGGTGTTGGTTTCCAGAACATGGAGATTTCCATCCATAAGAATCATGTCGGTGCGGCTGTAGCCTTTGAGGAAAAGAGCCTGGTGTGCTTTAAGGGCAAGGGACTGGACCTCCTGCCGGATATCATCATCAATGCGGGCGGGACATATCTCTTCTGTTGCACCCTTGAGATATTTTGCATTGTAATCGAAAAATTCATATCCCTCCCCGGGAATGATCTCAATGACAGGAAGAGCCTCAAGATGGCTATTGCCTAAAACACCGCAGGTCAACTCGACTCCTTTTATATATCTCTCAAAAAGCAGGGCATTGTCAAAGGAGAAGGCCGATTGAATGGCTCCGGGCAGATCATCTTCCTTCCTTACAATGGTCATGCCCACGCTGGAGCCTGCACAAACAGGTTTCACCACCATGGGAAGACCGATCTTCTCCACCCACTCTTCTATACGGAGGGTCTCACCCTTGGCAACATGGATATAATCCGGTACCGGAATGCCCGCTTTTTCATAGAGTTTTTTTGTGACGAGTTTATTCATTGCCAGGGCACTTCCCAGCACACCGGCTCCCTGGTATGGAATTTTGAGAAGGTCAAGAAGGCCCTGGACCGTTCCATCCTCTCCATTGGGGCCATGGAGGATTATCAGGGCTGCATCAATGCCCGGAGCATCTTCCACAATCCTTTTCAAATCTGTTTTGGGGTCATACCGGACAATGTCATATTTTTCTTGATCCAGTGCCTCATAAACCTGTCCTGCACTGTTGAGGGAGACCTCCCTTTCCGGTGAATCGCCGCCTGCAAGCAGTGCCAATTTTATTTTTTTCATTGTTATCCCCCCGGATTTCAGGTGATTTGTAGGAATAAACCTTCATGGTCGAAGTCAGGCCACCCCCGATCATGGAAATAATGTATCCATTTACACGGTAAATGTGCCGGATTCAAAAAGGATACGCTTTTTGGCCATGTCATACTCTTCGTCACTGATAAGATCCCTGCTGTAAAGGGCGGCAAGTTCGGACAGACGCCGTTCAACATTGCGTTCTCCATCCTCAAGAAGGGGCATTGCATTGGCCTCTCCATGGCCGTCCGGAAGAAGGGGGGCATGACCCGGAGCATCTATCTTGAAGGATGCCATTCCCCCGAGCAGCTTTATTTCAACCCTTCTGTCCCTGAAAGCGGGATGGTTGAGAACTTCCTTTATGTCCGAGGAAGAGCGTTTGAGCCTGAGATAAAATATCCAAAAAAGAGCGACTATCAAAAGAGCAATTCCACCCATTATCCAGGGAAGATAGTGATAGACACCCTTGAAAAGCAAAACGGTGAGCCCCACCCCTGCAAGGAGAGCCAGATGGAGCAGCAGCACGAAATATGCCGCAAAAAGGCTTTTGAAAATACCTTCCCTGTCTTGTTTCTTAAATTTCATAAAAATGCGGCAAGGAAACCCCGAAGTCTTCAGCTTCGGGGAGGAATTGCCGCCCTCCTTATTTTGTTAAGGTTTAGAAAATGGGGTTTTTATGCAAATTTAGTTAATGCAAATTTATGTTGATGCAAATTTAGCTGATGCAAATTTTGGCCTTGATCATTATTTCGGCCAGCAACGTAGGGGCGAACCTGTGTGTTCGCCCTTCACCAGGGCAGACACACAGGTCTGCCCCTACAAGATGGCGACACTGGCCGAAAAGATGATCAAGCCCC
>JADGBO010000017.1:12892-26010 GCA_015231465.1 Desulfamplus sp. | reverse complement strand
CACCCTTCCATCTTTATCTATTTCAAGATAATGAAATTGGCAACAGTACTGTAGGGGCAGTCCCTTGCGGCTGTCCCCTTAAAAATGGATTGGCTGAAATATTATTCCAGCAGTCTATAGATATAAAAAAGGAGTCTGATTCTAATTTATTTTGTGGTTTATTCAAAAACGAGGTATAATAGGCTAAAACTCTACCGGTTAGGAGACTCTCCACAAATGTCAAAACGACAATGTAGTAAAACAAAGCGTGTTGTTACAAACCATGTCAAACGGATAACCCTTCCGATAGAAATGGCAAAATATCAAGAGATTTTTGATGACTGCTCTGCTTATCGACAATGGGTTGACAGCATGATCAATGAGCATCCCGAATTGTTTCCAGATACAATTGGTTTTGGTTACAATTTGCATGATAAAAGAACGTCAGAGAAACTCAAAGACGTTCCGTTAAGACGAATTTGCCTGAAAACCCTTGACAGTAAAGATAAAAAACAGGTCTTCACAATAGCCCCAAGTTTTGTGATGCCCTATATGGCTGGCTATACAGATGAAGTGGAAAAAGCCCTTTTTTAAGACGATTTGATGTTCCTTTTGGGCATTGACATATGTCTTTTGAAGAAATGATGATTTATGGAGAACCATTTTGGACGATACAATCTTGTGCAAACAGTGGTAAAATCACCTGAAAAACTACCTTCTCATCTGTTAGCGGATGAAAAGATTACATGGTTGAACGGTGATCTGTAAATCCTTTCAATCCTGTAAATCCTGATTTAGACAAACACCATTATGCCATGGAAAAGCGGGCAACCTGTCGATTTTGAGTATTTATCTGAATCACCCAAACCTTGACATCTTACGGCATTGAATGTAATGATTGCGGCCAAAACAGATGGTCAACAAAATATTGCGGATGCATAACAGGATGGTTGGCATCAATCACCCCTACGACACTTCGTGATCGTAGGGGTTTTCTTGAGACGAGTTTATAAAATGATGAAAGGGATTAAACACAGCAATGCTTGCCCTGTTTATCCTGATTCAAACACTTTATGCCGATTTATTGAGCAGTTCCTAATAATTTAAAGATGAGAGGGGTGACAATGACTGAAATTATCAATGTAAATGCCAGGGAGATACTTGATTCCCGGGGGAATCCCACTGTGGAGGTGGATCTGGTTCTGGCCTGCGGAGCCAGGGGAAGGGCAGCGGTACCCTCCGGTGCATCCACCGGTACAAGGGAAGCTCTTGAACTACGGGACGGTGCATCTGACCGCTATCTCGGCAAGGGTGTAACCATGGCCGTTGCCAATGTAAATGAGGTCATCGGGCCTGAGATTATAGGTTTCGATGCCATGGACCAGGCCGGGCTTGACAGGACAATGATTGACATTGACGGAACCGAGAACAAGTCCAGGCTGGGGGCAAATGCCATTCTTGGTGTCTCCATGGCAGCGGCCAGGGCTGCCGCCGCTGCCGCAGATATTCCCCTCTATCGTCATATCGGGGGCATCTCCGCCCGGGTACTGCCTGTTCCCATGATGAATGTGATAAACGGAGGGGCCCATGCCGCAAACAACCTTGATATCCAGGAGTTCATGATAGTTCCCCACGGTGCAGGTTCCCTTGTGGAGGCTGTACGCATGGGAGCAGAAGTGTTTCATCACCTGAAAAAGATACTGTCCAAATCCGGACTAAGCACCGCCGTGGGAGACGAAGGAGGCTTTGCACCCAATCTCAAGTCCAATGAAGAGGCCCTGGAGTATATCATTGATGCCGTTGAATCCTCAGGTTATCGTCCCGGAAAGGATGTGGGTATTGCCCTTGATGCCGCTGCCAGTGAATTCTACAAAGATGGAAAATATATTTTTGCTTCGGAAAACAGGGAGCTGTCACCCGAAGAGCTGGTGGACTATTATGAATCCCTTGCCCAGCGTTTCCCCCTCTGCTCCATTGAAGACGGCCTGGCGGAACAGGACTGGCCGGGCTGGAAGATGATGACCCAAAGGCTTGGCGGCCGCCTCCAGATTGTGGGTGATGACATTTTCGTCACAAACCCTGATATTTTCCGTAAAGGCATTGATCAGGGCATCTGCAACTCCATCCTGATAAAACTCAATCAGATTGGAACTCTTACCGAAACCCTGGATACCATCCTCATGGCAAAGGAGTCAAATTACACCACCGTTATCTCCCATCGTTCAGGAGAGACCGAAGACTCTTTCATTGCCGATCTTGCAGTGGCTGTGAACAGCGGTCAGATAAAAACAGGCTCCATGTCGAGAAGCGACAGGGTTGCAAAATACAATCAGTTGATTCGCATTGAAGATGAGCTGGGGGCCGGAGCAATCTTTCCCGAAAATATTTTTTGAAACACAATTTCCGGAACCGGACAGTGTCCATTTATTTTTGCAACCTGTTTTTGCAACCTAATTTTTGCAACCAAAGCACTGACAAATTCACTACCGCCCTGGGCAAGAAGAAAGGAATTTCAGATGGGGGATACCACAAAATATATTTTTGTAACAGGAGGAGTACTCTCTTCCCTTGGCAAAGGGCTTGCCTCGGCTGCCATAGGCATGCTTCTCGAAAGTAGAGGGCTTGCGGTCACCATACAGAAACTGGATCCATACATCAATGTGGATCCAGGCACCATGAATCCCTTCCAGCACGGGGAGGTATTTGTTACGGATGACGGAGCCGAGACCGACCTGGATCTTGGCCATTACGAAAGGTTCACCAATGCCCGGGTGGGTAAAAACAATAATTTCACCACCGGCAAAATATACCATTCCGTAATTACAAAGGAGCGCAAGGGTGAGTATCTCGGAGGTACGGTTCAGGTCATTCCCCACATAACCGACGAGATCAAACGCTGCATAACCCTTGTTTCCCATGATGTGGATGTGGTCATTGTGGAGATAGGGGGTACCATAGGAGATATTGAGTCTCTTCCCTTTCTTGAGGCCATACGTCAGTTCCGTGCCGACGTGGGCAGGAACAACGTGATATACATACATCTGACACTGGTTCCCTACATATCCACTGCCGGAGAACTCAAAACAAAACCCACCCAGCACAGCGTCAAGGAACTCAGGGGCATAGGTATCCAGCCGGATATCCTTTTATGCCGCACAGACAGATATCTCTCACCGGAGCTGAAGGCAAAGATTGCCCTGTTCTGCAACATCGAAAAGGACTGCGTATTCACGGCCAAGGATGTTGACTGCATCTATGAAGTGCCCCTGGTTTACAACAAGGAGGGGCTGGGGGACAAGATACTCCAGAGATTGAACATATGGGCCAGGGCCCCCCGCCTTGAAGCGTGGCGGGAGATGGTGGAAAAAATCAGGAATCCAAGATACCAGGTTACCATAGCCATTGTGGGAAAATATGTGGATCTCACCGAATCTTACAAAAGCCTCAACGAGGCCCTTGCCCATGGAGGTATCTCCAGCAGTGCCAAGGTCAATCTGAAGTTTGTGGATTCCGCGGTCCTCACAGAGGCAAACCTTGAAGAGCAACTTGATGTGGATGGAATTCTTGTGCCGGGAGGTTTTGGCTCCAGGGGAATCGAAGGAAAGATACTTGCAGTCAGGTACGCCAGGGAACAGATGATCCCCTTTTTCGGAATATGCCTTGGCATGCACATGGCCGTAATTGAGTTTGCCAGAAACGTGGCCGGCATGGAAGATGCCCATGGCTCCGAGTTTGATGAGCTTACGCCCTATCCGGTTATATATCTCATGACCGAGTGGTATGACGAAAAGACAAGACAGATGGAAAAAAGGGACGACACATCCGACAAGGGCGGTACCATGCGTCTTGGGGCCTATCCTTGCCACCTTGTGGAGGATACCCTTGCCATGGCTGCCTACCGGACACCCTCCATATCCGAACGGCACCGCCACAGATACGAGTTCAACAATGAGTACAGAAAAAAACTTGGGGACGCAGGACTCACGGTAAGCGGAACATCACCGGATGGAGAACTTGTTGAAATAGTTGAAATTGAAGATCATCCCTGGTTTCTTGGGTGTCAGTTCCATCCCGAGTTCAAGTCCAGACCCGGGGATCCCCATCCGCTTTTTCGGGATTTCATAAAAGCATGCCTGAAAAAATCACGGCAGGATCAGGGTGTCCAGGCTGCCAAATAACTTTTCCATTTTCAATATAACGACCATGCCCTGACGGGCACAACGAACAATGAAAGTAGGGGCGATTCATGAATCGCCCCTACGGACGACTTTCATATAAAATTGGTTTTCTGGAGACTCTATCTACATTCCGGTTCCAGGTGATCAGCCAGGGAGAACGATTCTCCGTCTCTTCTCATCTTGGTGTTCCCTGTAATAAATTGCCACATGGCCGATCAATCCTGCAAGATGGGAGAGTGTCTTTTCAGCTATATCCACGGCCATGGCTGTTTTTACACTCTTTTCCTTGAAATCCACAAACTTTACCTTGATCAGTTCACCGGCATTGAGGGCTTCATCTATCTCTTTAATCAGGGAAGATGTTATCCCCTTTTGGCCCACAAACGCGGCCGGATTGAGATCATGGGCAATCCCTCGTAAATACTTTCTTTGTGAACCCTTCAACGCGGTCATTATATCGTGTTCTCCTTGCCGTTAATATTTTTTTGTGCCCTGGAAACCCCTTCCAGTAACATTAATACTTGTTTGCAGATTATTTGAATAGGCTTCTTGGAGCTTTCTTTGCCCCTTCCAAGAACATTAATACTTTTTGGCCTTGGAAAAACCCCTCCCAAGAACATTGAATGTGTTTTCGGTAATGACAAAGGCATCAGCATCAATGGAAAAGACAACCTCTTCAAGGCGTTTGAGCTGATAGTTATGAACCACCGTCAACAAAATTTTCTTGGACTCACCACTATATGCTCCGGTTCCATGGAGAAAGGTTCCACCTCTGTTCAGCCGCAGATTTATCATTGCTGCAATTTGATCATTGAACTTTGACACGACAAGCACCATCTTTCTCTGGTTGAACATTGTTAAAAAGTGGTCAAGCACCTGGGAGAATACAAAACTGAGGGCTATGGAGTAGAGAACGAGATCTGTGTCAAGGGTACCGAAACTGAAGGCAAACAGCAGCATGTTAAACCCGAACAGAAAGGTGCCTATGCGAATGCCGAATTTCTGGTTCAAAATAATGGAGATAATATCCATACCCCCGAGGGAACCGAGGGAGTGAAGGGCAATACCGGAACCAATACCCAGAATGCTTCCCCCCGCAAGAATGGCCAGAAACGGATCCTGTATGTCAATATTGAATGTGACCGCCTCCAGAGTGATGGAGAAGACAATCATGCCGTAAAGACTGTAAAAGAAAAATCTCCGGCTGACAAGAATCCATCCTACCACAAAGACAGGTATGTTGATGATGAAGTACCACAAACCAGGAGAGAGGATTCCTGTGACGTAGTAGAGCAGGAGACATACACCCGACAATCCACCTGTGATGAATCCCTTGGGTATGATGATGGAATTTATGCCTATGGCACACACAACGGATCCTGCCAGGAGAAGCACAAGATTCCATAGAACCGAGGATATAAGCCTTTTTTTTTCAGCACTCATTTTATATTAAATTCCTTACAATTGAATTACAATTGAATTACAATTTCATTTGTTATTTGTTATCAGTAACGGCTGGAATATCCGGCAATATAGTTTTCCAGATAATGAAATTGGCAACCATACTGTAGGGGCAGTCCCTTGCGGCTGCCCTTATAATGAAACCGGCAACCCTGCGGCAGTCCCTTGCGGCTGCCCTTATAATGAAATCGGCAACCCTGCGGCAGTCCCTTGCGGCTGCCCTTATAATGAAACCGGCAACCCTGCGGCACTCCCTTGCCCTTAAGTCCTGAACCGGTCAAAAAAAAGATGCAGCCTATAGACCCTTTGGAGAGCTAAAGTCAAGGCTTTTTCACATCAGATCAGCAGATTCTCGGGAGCTGCTCTCCGGTGAGCATATCAACAATCCTGGAACCTCCAATAATAGTCTCCATAACCACATAACCCGGGCGGGAAAAGGCCGATGGTTCGGCACCAACCCTTTCCGCCACTTCCCCTATTATGGCTGCATCCTTTCCATACTCCTCCCGGCGTATAATTGCAAGGGCTTCATGGGCAGCTTCCGGAGCCACAACGGCAACCATTTTGCCCTCATTGGCAATGTAAAGGGGATCGAATCCAAGAAGTTCACATGTACTTTTAACCGAATCCCGCATGGGAATGTCATTTTCCTTGATTCGTATCGTTACTCCGGATTGGGAAGCGATCTCGTTCAATGTTGTTCCGATCCCCCCCCGGGTGGGATCCCTCAGAACATGTACGGAATCCCGGGGAAGGGTGCCAAGAAGACTCTTTACCATCTTGTTCAACGGTACACTGTCGCTCATTATATCAAGGGAAATTCCAAGCCCCTCCCGGGCGGTAAGAACCGCAATGCCATGATCGGCCATGGTGCCGCTGAGGATTATCTTGTCCCCCGGCAGTGCATTGCTGCCGGAAAGCTTCACTCCCCGGGGAACCATGCCTATACCCGATGTGTTGATGAAAATCTTATCTGCCTTTCCCCGGGGAACAACCTTTGTGTCTCCCGTGACAATAAAAACACCTGCCCTTTTTGCCGCACAGCTCATGGTTTCAAGAATTTTTTCAAGATCATCCATGGGAAATCCCTCTTCAAGGATAAGTGCGGAACTTATATAAAGGGGATGGGCACCGCACATGGCAAGGTCGTTGACGGTGCCGTTTACGGCCAGGTCCCCGATGTTGCCCCCGGGAAAAAAGATGGGATCAACCACATATGAGTCCGTTGAAAAGGCAATCCTGGTACCCTTGAAGTCAATAAGGGCTCCATCATCCTGTTTTGACAAAAAAGGGTTATCAAACAGGGGAACAATCATCTCGCTTATCATTGAATGGGCAATCTTTCCGCCGCTTCCATGATCCAGAAGTACTTTGGTATCAGAAGTCATTTTACCGCCTCCACGATTGGAGTCCGCCTGGCCAGGCCCTGAGGATTTATAGTTATTCACAGTAAAAAACCTTTTGTATATTAAACCCGTCCGTCATAACTTCTTTGATTCACCGTCACCCATATATCTGTAATATGCAGCACAGGCTCCTTCGCCTGACACCATGCACGGACCCGCCGGATGGACAGGGGTGCATCCCTTGCCAAACATGGGGCACTGCACCGGTTTTTTAATTCCCATGAGGATATCTCCGCAGGCACATCCGGAAGGCTCCGGGGTCTCTTCCACACGGATGCCGTATCTTTTACAGGCATCAAACCGGTCATACTCCTGTTTTAGTACCATTCCGCTTGCAGGAATAGTGCCTATACCCCTCCACATGGCATCCGCCGGTGCAAAAATTCTGGTCATGATCTCCCTGGCCTTTGGATTACCCCGGGGTGAAACAGCCCGTTCATAGGCATTTTCAAGCTTGGGTTCTCCTGACAGATTCTGGAGGGCCAGCATGTATATGGCCCTTAGAATATCCACAGGTTCAAATCCGGCAATCACCGAAGGAACACGGTAACGGTCAAAAACCGCCCTGTACCCATCTGTTCCGGTGATCACGGAAACATGGCCCGGCAGAAGGAAACCATCAATATTAACCAAGGGTGAATCCAGTAAAGCAGCCAGGGCCGGGGGAGTCATTTTATGGGCAGAGTGGATGGAAAAATTGGAAATACCCTCCTCCTCCGCCGTTAAAAGAGCGGATGCGATTGTGGGGGCGGTTGTTTCAAAACCCACCGCATTAAACACAACGGCCCTGTCCGGATTCTCCCGGGCAGTGACAAGGGCATCAAATACAGAATATACAACCCGGACATCCCTGCCTTCAGCCTTTTGTGCACCAAGGGATGATTCACTGCCTGGTACACGCATCAAATCCCCAAAAGTTGCAGAAATGACATCTTTCTCCCGGGAAAGAGACACAAAGGTATCAATATCCTTAAGGGCCGTTACACATACCGGACAACCGGGGCCTGACAAAAGCTCAATCCAGGGGGGAAGAAGTGCCGGAATGCCGTGGCGGAATATGGACATGGTATGGGTACCGCAAACCTCCATGAATCTCATTGGGCGAGGCTTGAGGGAGTGAATGGCATTAATCAGCTTTTTTGCAATTTCTGCATCACGATACTCATGGAGGTGTTTCATGGACATTGTAATAGCCTTTTAACGGTCATATTTTTTTTATATGAAAGTCCCCATATTTTAAGGGGCGTATGCAATACTCCCCTACTTTCATGCTTCGATTGTGGCGGTAATGCCGCCATGGGGGTTATATCACAATTCTTGAAAACGGGCATGGGCAGCCACGGCCTGTCCCAGGGCAATGCCTCCGTCTCCGCATGGAACCTTTTTATGTATATATACCTTCATCCCCTCCCTTTCAAGGGCCTGGATCATGCCTGCAAGTACCAATCCATTGTAGAAGACCCCTCCGGTGAGGACAACCTGGCGGATCATGGTCTCCTTTGCGATTTCAATGACAGCCTCCGTGAACATACCAACAATCCCCCGATGAAACATTGCAGCCCCATGGTATGGTGATTCACCTTCAACAATGGATTTTATAATTTTTTCCATCATGGGCAGGGGATTGATCTCAAACAGGGCTTCGGGATCGGTATCATGGGTTTTTGACAGTTCAAAGGGGATGTCGGTCAATAAAGATTTTCCCCGGCCCGGGGCTGGTTTATTCTCCAAAGAATTTCCCGGATAAAAGGCCTGGGCCGCACATGCTTCCAGGGCCATGGCCGCCTGCCCCTCAAAGGATGCCCGGTGGCAGAGGGAGAGAAGGGAGGCCCCGGCATCAAAGAGACGTCCGCAACTGGATGTCATGGGAGTATTGATATTTTTTTTAATCATATCAATGATAAATTCAGCCTTGTCCCTGCCGAGCTCTCGGATGAGGGGAAGGTCAAGGGAGAGGAGATCGTCCCCAAAGCATGCATAAAGTATAGAGATTGCCATTCTCCAGGGTTCATGTACCGCAGCATCTCCCCCTGGCATGGGAATATATTTAAGGTGTGCCATGCGTTTAAAGCCCCTCTCCCGGCAAAGAAGAACCTCCCCACCCCAGATGCAGCCATCCCTACCCAAGCCTGTGCCGTCAAGGGTGACGGCAATGGTATCTCCCCGGAGGCCATTTTCCGCCATACATGAGAGGGCATGGGCATGGTGATGCTGAACCGCAAAGAGATGAAATGCTTTTTTTCCATGACTAACCTGGTGTGTCGTCTTTCTATGAATCCTCTGATCCGACGGCTTTCCATGAATCCCCTGATATGCCGTATTTCCATGAACCCCCTGATCCGCCAGCCACTCTGCCCATGCGGTACTCATATAACCCGGATGGAGATCGCAGGCTATGATTCCAGGTCTTATATCAAGAATTTTTTGAAGATGGTCAATGGTATTTTTGTAAAAGGCAAAAACCTTTTCATTGTCCAGATCTCCTATGTGGGGACTTAAAAACGCCATGTTTTCCTTTGCAAGGCAGATGGTACTTTTCAATCCCCCCCCGCAGGCCAGCACAGGTTCCGACATGTATTGGGCAAGATAGAGAGGAAGGGGGGCATAACCCCTGGATCGTCTTATGAATGAGAGTACCGGCTCTTCTCCGGATAGTACCGGCTCTTCTCCGGATAGTACCGGCTCTTCTCCGGATAGTACCGGCTCTTCTCCGGATAGTACCGGCTCTTCTCCGGATAGTACCGGCTCTTCTCCGGAGTTCCCATGGCCGATACTGGAAAAGGAAAAAAATTTTTCCCGTTTTCCGGAAAATCCATGTATCACCTTTACAATGGAGTCATCTGCCCGGAAATGGATATCTCGGTTATGGAGGAGAAAACCGTCGGCAATATGGGAGAAGGCCTCCAGGGCATCGCTGTTGTCAATGGAGATGGGTTCACCGGTTCTGTTGCCGCTGGTCATCACAAGAAGTGAAGGCCCTGAGTCCAGAAGAAGATGGTGCAGCGGGGTATAGGGGAGCATTACACCTATGTGACTGTTGTCCGGAGCTATGGCATGTTGAATTTCATTAAGCCGGACATTATGGGGATTTGTTCGCTTGGGCAATAACACAATGGGACGGGCATGGTGTTCCATGGCCTTTTTTTCAAGGTCGGACACAGTTACAAGTTCCCGGACAGCCTCCACCGATGCCGCCATTAATGCCAAAGGTTTGCCCGGGCGTTTTTTTCGTTTGCGAAGTTCTGCCATGGCCAGGGGATTGAGGGCATCCACGGCAAGATGAAAACCTCCCAGGCCCTTCACTGCAACAATTTTACCCTGCCTCAAAAATTCCCCGGCCCTGGATATTGCATCTTCCACGGTGCATACACCCCCATGGACAGGGAAAGAAGGAGCATCAATGTCCGGGGGTTCAATAACATGGTCCGGGGATTCGATAATACGGTCCGGGGATTCGATAATACGGGTTGAGGGTTCAAAAAAATAGAGAGAGGGGCCGCACCCGGGGCATGCATTGGGCTGGGCATGGAAACGCCTGTCTCCCGGATCATCATACTCCTGCCTGCAAGCCTTACACATGGTAAAGGGAGCCATGGATGTCCCGGGCCTGTCATAGGGCATATCCTTTATAATGGTGTAGCGGGGGCCGCAGTTGGTACAGTTTATAAAAGGATAGCCAAAACGCCTGTCATGGGGATCATTCATCTCCCTGAGGCAGTGGGAACACACCGACACATCCGGGGGGACAAGGGCGGATACGGAAGGGCATTCCCTGGTGCTTGGAGTTATCCCAAAACCCTTGTAACCGGCAAAAGAATCCTGAATCCATGTAATTTCATCAATGAGGGCAAGGGGGGGCTTTTTAATGGGAATATCCCTGCAGCAGTTGTCAATATCCTCCCCGGGGCCTTCAAGTATAATAGTGACCCCCCCTGGAGTGTTGAACACTTCACCTGCAAGTTTATATTCATTGGCAAGCCTGAAAAGAAAAGGTCTGAAACCCACACCTTGAACAACTCCGGAAATCGTATATCTTTTCGTAACAATATTTCTATTCATTACAACATTTCTATTCGTTTTATATTATTTTTAACTCAACCCATGGGAATCACAATAGTATGGCGGCTGAGGTTCTCGAAGTTGAGGTGACCCATCATGGGGGTTATGATAGACTTCCAGAAAAATATTTTAGCAAATCCATTATCCTTCATAATCCATCAAAAGTAGTTGACACTTTTTTTGAGATAATTCCCGAAAAATGGGAATGTGGCTCCAGAAAGTGTAAACCGGCAAATGAAGGATGCCGATTCTTGAAGCTCTTTTTCGGTTAACAGCTCCCTGAACCAGCGTTAAAAAAGTGTCAGGGATGTGGCCACGGCCACGCCTGCTTCCCGGCAATACTCCCGGGCCTCCCCGGTGAATCCGCCTACGGAAAAAAAGGCCGGGACAATATGATTTTCCGGGTGCATGACAGAAAATGCCGTAACCTTCTCCAGAAACTCCCGGATCAGGGCAATGCCGGAGGGCTGCCTGGTCTTTTTTACCTCCACCACCAAAATTCTGCCATCATGGGACCGGGCCAGGACATCCAGTTCCATCTCCCTGCCGTCGGCCCTTGAAAACTTAACCCGCATACGAACATCCTGCATTCGCCAGGGGGTGTCGTCGGCAACGCCGGAAAAATACCGGGACAGGGGAAAGGACTTTTTGCTCCGGAGTTCACAGGTCAACTGATATTCGGCCATCATACCACCCAGATGGTTCACCATTCCCTGGAGGGACTTCTTCTCCCTTTGCAGTTTCCCAATCTCCTGGTGGAAATTCTCTTTCATATCGGTGCGGGGCAGATCCGGCTGATATTCGGCAATCTCCTCTTCAAATCGGCTCTTCAAAATCAGATAAAGGGTTCCGTCACTGAGACCCTGGTACCTGTTATCGCTGTTGCCGTCCCGGATGAGGTCCGCCCGGACCATGTTCCGGAGAAGCTCCTTGATCTCCTGGATGTCAATGGAAAGCCCCAGCTCCTCCTTTAATGCCCGGGGTGTCCATTCCCGGTCAGCATGTTTACTCAAATGGAGGAGGATATGCTTGGAGTTGATGGTGTTGATCCGTTTTATGGACAATTCAATGTATTCGCCCCAGGTCATGGACATTTCAGAGAGGCGGTCCGTGATTTCATGGTGTACGGTGTCCACCACCCCGTGCTGGGTGGTGAGATCCTTGCCTTCGTATTCGCTCTGGATGACGCAGGAGATGAAAAAGGGATCTGACATGCAAAGGCGGTTTATCTGAACCGCACTTTCGTTGGTTATGGGTTCCTGGTAGGCCCGGGCGTAACGGTAAACCGCTTCCAGCCCGGCCTCGGGTTCCAGATAGGGGTTCATGATGAACCGCTTTAGCCGCCCTGCCTCTAAGTAGGTGTCGATGATGTTGATGAGCCAACCCACATATGAACCTGTCACCAGAATGGGTGCAAGTTTGGATTCGGAAAGATCGTGCCAGGTACCTGGAATGGTTTTATCCACGAATTCATGGTGTTCATCGGTATAAACATATTCTCCGGTGTTCTGGAATTCGTCGATCATCACCAGAAAACGACAATCAAAGGTGTTAGCATAACGATGGGGTGCGGAACTTGCGGTATGCCACATGGAGTCATAATTTCTTTTTTCTTGTGCCGCAGCTATTAAATCCACATCAATGACAAAAGGTGAAATGGACTTTAAGGTGCCGTATTTTCTAATCTGATCCAGTGTGAACGGATGGGCCACGAGTTTCTCATCCCGCTCCATAAAAGAGATATACTGGGAAACAAAAGTTCGATAATAATTGATGGCCAGATCTGCCAGCCAGATATTCTTTTCGGCAATATTGATGTAAAAAGGGATCACCTTGCCGTTTTCGCTCCAGAGCCGGTTGAATATCCGTTGCAAAAATGCGGTCTTGCCGCTCTTTCTCCGGGCCAGGATGGCCCGGGATTTGGAGAGTCGCTCCGGTATCCGGTGAATCCATTTGTCAAAGGTGGCGAACTCCTTTTCCCGACCCACCAGAAGTTCCGGCACACCTATGGATTCGGGTAATGGATATTGCATGA
>JADGBO010000017.1:7991-12793 GCA_015231465.1 Desulfamplus sp. | reverse complement strand
CGATCTTCTCCTTGTGATCAAATATAAGTAACTGCACCATTTTGTACGGATGGTGAAGGGAATATCGGATTTGGTGAAGAGCTGCAGAAGATAATCTGCATATTAGCTCAGGGGTAGTTGACGGGACTTTCAGGGATGGGAAAATCCTTGTTCAATGTCGGTTCTCCCCTGAAAGAAGTGTCATGATCGCCTGAATCTTCTTCCCTTGAAGCAATATCCCTTGAAGCAATATCCCTTGAAGCAATATCAAGCATGGCCCTCATATCCCGAAGGGTCTGTTCCGCCAATGCTTCATCCACCTTGCTGATGGCAAACCCTGCATGGACAATGACATAATCTCCAGGGGAAACATCATCAACGAGCATGAGGCTGGCTTCACGTCTGACACCGTCAATATCCAGGACTGCGGTCTGATCATGGATATCGACTATTTTTGAAGGAACTGCAATACACAAAGTTAAAATCTCCATGGTGGGTTATGGTTTTTTATGCCTTGATCATCCTTTCGGCAGGATGGTAGGGGCGAACCCTGTGTTCGCCCTTCAGAAGGACGATGACAAGCATCGCCCCTACATAATTGGCCGAAACCATGATCAAGGCCGTTTTTTATCCAATGCAGATCAAGGTTCATCTGGCATCTTTTTAATTTATCTGAATCAGAAAAGTGTAAAATCAGAAAAGTGTAAAGTGATCAATGTGAGATGCCCATCATTTGTACCATCAATTATATGTATGGTCAACCAGGCACAATGTCCGCCCGGAAATTTTCCAGGTTTAGCCATTATTGTATGCTTACCAGGGACTCATTTATCGGAACCGCAGTTGTAGCTGCCGATGATCCTGAAAAACTCGGTATTTTTCTTTATATCCCCAAGGACACTCTCCTTTTGGCTGTCCATCATGTCTGCTTCAAGGTCTGCATAAAACATATACTGCCAGGGCTTTCCATGAATGGGTCTCGATTCCAGCTTCACAAGATTGATCTGATTCTCCGAAAAGACCTTCATGACCTCGAAAAGGGCCCCTGGATTGTTGGATGTGGAAAATACGATGGATGACTTGTTTTTTACCCCTTCTGCAAGGGGTTCCCGTTCAATAACGACAAAACGGGTGAAATTTCGGGGATTGTCCTCAATGGACTCCTCAAGTACATTCATGGAGAATATCCGGGCAGCCTCAACGCTGCCAATGGCTGCATCTTCAAGGATACCTGATTCAGCAATCCTTTTCACAGCACTTCCGGTGGCATTGACCGGAACAATTTTCATATCTGGATTGGCATCCAGAAAACGGCGGCACTGCTGGAAAGCGGGGGGAGGAGCCAGAACCCTTTTTATATCTTCAATCTTTGTTCCTGGATGGGCAATGAGATTGTGTACCACCCTGAGAGAGAGTTCACCTGTGATATGGAGTTCATACTCCAGGAGAAGATCGTAGTTTTCATGGATGCTGCCTGAAAGGGAGTTCTCTATGGGTATGATGCCGAAATCAGCTTCGCCAATCTTCACATGCTCGAATATGTCCCGGAACGAGGGAACCGGGCTACTCTCCATATCGGTACCGAAGTACTGGGATGCGGCCTTGTGACTGAAGGTGCCCACCTCTCCGAGATATACAGCACGCTGTCCTTTTCCATCTCTTTTTTCCCCGGACCGCTTCCTGGGGGAAGCTGAACCTGTATAGTCGTGGAACAACTGTTTACCCACAACCGGAGCAATCACATAAATATCCCTTACAAGGCGGCCGAACTGTTTGGGATAGAGGCTCTGGGGGCCGTCGGAAAGGGCTTCTTCAGGCTTGTGATGCACCTCTATCATGAGGCCGTCGGCACCGGCAGCCACGGCTGCCCTTGCCATGGGACTCACTTTCTCCCTTATGCCTGTTGCATGGCTGGGATCAATGAGAACCGGCAGATGGGTCAGTTGTTTAAGCACTGGAATGGCTGAAAGATCGAGTGTATTGCGGGTATATGGTTCAAATGTCCGGATTCCCCTCTCGCAGAGTATAATATTTGGATTGCCCTCGGCAGCTATATATTCAGCAGACATAAGCCACTCTTCTATGGTGGAAGCAAGCCCCCTCTTAAGTACAACCGGCTTTCCCATTCTTCCGGCACACTTGAGCAGCTCAAAGTTCTGCATGTTTCTCGCACCTATCTGGATAACATCCACATATTTGAACATGAGATCCGCATGCATGGGTGATGTGATTTCGGTTACAATCCTTAATCCTGTCACATCTCTCACTTCGGCCAGAATTTTCAACCCCTCCTCTTCAAGGCCCTGGAAGGAGTAGGGAGATGATCTTGGCTTGAAAGCTCCCCCCCGGAACAGGGTGGCACCGTATTTTTTCACCTCTTTTGCAATGGTCATGGCCTGGTCCCGGCTCTCCACGGCACAGGGGCCTGCAATGATGGTCAACCGATCCCCCCCCACCTCCACATTGCCGATGCGGATGATGCTGTCCTCCTTCTGCATCTGACGGCTCACCAGCTTATAAGCCGTGGAAATGGGTACAATATCCACCACACCCTCCTGGGCCATGAGGAACTCCCTGGTAACACTGTTTTTGCCGATAACTCCAAGAATATTCTGACCGCTGCCTCCGGGTTCATGCACCATGCATCCATTGGCTGCAAGCACACTTTTAAGCTGATTTTTTTTTACCTGGGTCATGCCTTTTTCCAGTACCAATATCATTATCTGCCCTCCTATTTAAATAAAAAAAGGCCGTGAAAGCTTTCTGCTCCCAGGGCCCTATAAACAAAAATACCCCGGAAAGACATTTGCAATATCCATCCGGGGTAATGATAACAGTGTGTATCTATACCGGATGGACGTCCCTAAAAAAGAAACGTCCAAAAATAAAATTATGAGCCGAACTTATCTTTAACATTATCAGTAGATGGCACATTGCATTTTTGCTGTCAAGTCATTTTTTGCCTTCTAAAAAATGAGTACTTGGAAAGGCCTAAAAAAAGATATTCGGATTGATCCCCACAATAACGGCTCCCCAGTGTCTGCCGTCAACCATTATGGGCATTGAGAGGTCATTTAGTATCTCTCCTGTATCACGCATGTAGGTTTGCAGAAGAAGAGGGGATGTATGGGTTGCACGACGCTGTTCTGTGGGTATGGAAAAAAAAATGCGCCTGTCCCGGCTGTTGGCAAGGTCTGTCTCGTAATCGCCGGTGACAGGTTTGGATACATGGGAGTGATGAACCGGCAGATATCCCTTTTGGTCAATTGCAAGTGCATAGATTGCTCCGGGGATATCCCGGAGCATTTTATCCACATAATCCTGAAATGAGCGTTTAAACTCTTCTGTAAATGCGGCATTATACTTTTGGGGGTTGGTGCCTGGAATCTTCCTGTAGTTATGATCAAATATATTGATCCCTCTATCACTGATATCCTTAATTTTTTTCTGTATATGATCCCTGTGGTACCGGACAAGTGAAATGATCTCATCAAGAACCCCCCTGCCTGTGGTGTAACCTGAAATCATCTCCTGCATATTTTCAGTAATTTCGTTAAATCCCTGAACAGTAAGGGCTGAAGATGTCATATCTGAAAATATCTCCTGGGAAAACAAATTGATCTCACCCACCTTACTGTTGACAGTGTCATTGGTGACTGAAAGCTCATCAATGGCTGCGGAGATTTTCAGCAGTTGTTCGTTGGTGCCTTCAAGGGCTTCTATCATTGATTTAAAATTTTTGGATGTCTTGCTGATGGTGCTGTCCACCTCACTGCTGGAAGATATTATGGCATTGGTCTCTTCAATGGTTCTCTCAACGGTCTCCGACATTTTTTGAACTTTTTCGGCAATGTCCTGGGTTGCGGGCTTCACTCTCCTTGCCAGGGTGCGAACCTCTTCAGCCACCACTGTAAAGCCCTTTCCATGCTCACCTGCCCTTGCGGCTTCAATGGTGGCATTGAGAGAGAGGAGATTGGTCTCATCTGAAATGCTGTTTATGAGAACAACAATGTCCATAATCCCCGAAGAGTTTTGCTTGAGCTCCTCAACAGTGCTTTTGAAAGATGCAACAGTTTTGTTAATCATTTCCATCTTTTCCGAGACATGTAGAAGTTCACCGTAGGAGTGTCTGACACTGTCAAGGTTTGAGGTTGTACTTTCAGCCACATGCCGGGCATTTCCGGATATCTCTTTGATGGCAGTATTGGCATCCCGGCTTGAGTGGTTTACCATGCTGGAGTACTCCCTCTGGGTCTCTGATTTATTGCAGGTTGTTTCCACCGTTTTTTTAACCTTTGTGCTGTCAATGGCGATCTTTATTCCGGTTCTCCTTATATTCTCTATGATATTACGGATATTGTCCATAAAAGCATTGAAACCAGGGGAGACCTGTGCCAGTTCTTTGTATGGCAATTCAGGAAAATCCTTTGACAGGTCAGTGCTTCCCCGGGCCATGTCCCGGAAAAGTTCATTTAGAGCATTAAGGGGTCTGCTACCCAGGTAAACAAGCATGGAGAAAATAAGGAACCCCAAAAGGGATGAGAGAAGGAGACCCCCTCCGGCCACGGCCAATGCAGCTTTAAATGTCAGGCTGAATTGCAGATACAGAGACTCACCCTGTATCAATTTCATGGAATCGAAAAAGAGAGCAAGCACCCCTGCAAGGGTAAGGAGCTGGATTAGAAGCAGGAGAAGGATGGAGGATACAGCCGGTGCAAATCTGTAACCAAACCATTGCTGCTCAAGATAGTTCCAGATAGTTTTTAGTATCTTCATGGCTCGTCCTTTAAAAAGAGTAATTATTGAAGACTGAAGACTTATTA
>JADGBO010000017.1:5558-7892 GCA_015231465.1 Desulfamplus sp. | reverse complement strand
GATGGAGGATACAGCCGGTGCAAATCTGTAACCAAACCATTGCTGCTCAAGATAGTTCCAGATAGTTTTTAGTATCTTCATGGCTCGTCCTTTAAAAAGAGTAATTATTGAAGACTGAAGACTTATTACTGACCTGGGGTGTCTAAAAACCAATTTGATGCCCAAATCGTGATGATGTAGAGACGCAATGCATTGCGTCTCTACCGTTGATGGTTCAAAAATGAGCAATGGAAAATGTCAGATTTTGACACCCCGCTACTGACATCTGATTACTGACGGCTACTGACACACATTCTCATGGGAGATTTTGAACTTTCCGATCATATCCCTGAGACTTACCGAGAGGGCCGAGAGTTCTGTGGCACTTTTGAGCATACTTTCACTGCGCTCCGCCATCTTGTCTGTTTCGGCATTCACAGTGGATATATCCTTTGCAATGAGGGATGAGACATGGGTGGTCTGGGCCACATTGCCGTTGATCTCCTCAATTCCCAGGGATGCCTGCTCAATGTTTGCGGCAATGTTGGACGCTGCCCTGGACTGATCCTCAACGGCCGCAGCAATGGCAATGACGATCTCATCCACCGATGATATGATGGCTGTTATCTTCTCCACCTCTTCAATGGTGATCCTTGTGGAGGACTGTATGTCGTCAATCTTTGACTTTATGATACTTGTAGCTTCCGCTGTCTGGGCTGCAAGGCCCTTGATCTCGGTTGCCACCACGGCAAATCCCTTGCCTGCATCTCCTGCCCTGGCCGCCTCAATGGTGGCATTGAGAGCGAGAAGATTTGTCTGTTCCGCAATTTCAGTTATCATCTCCGTGACCTTGTTCACCTCCCGGGCCGCGTTTCCGAGATTTCCCACGGTCTCTGCGGCATGATTCACCTGGGCCGAAGCATTTCCGGTGGCACTCCTTGCGGTATCACATTTTTGTGCGACATGGCCAAGGGATGTCCGCATATCATCTGCTGTCCTGGAAATCACTCTGATGTTGGTTGATGCCTGTTCACTTGCGGCGGCCACCGACGACATGTTTGCCGTCATCTCCTCTGCTGCCGTGGCAACGGACTCTGCCCTGACCGAGAGATCCCCTGTGCCCGAGGAGATATCCTTTGATATGGATGCAATCTGCACCGATGCGGCAGCCACCTCTTCCGAGTGCGTTTTTATCCCGAAGATGATATGATTGAGCTTGGAGATAAATAGATCAAACCATTTTGCCAGCATTCCCATCTCATCGGTTCTTTTAGAATCAAGCCTTTTGGTGAGATCCCCCTCACCCTGGGCAATCTCCTTGAGTTCCCCTGATATGAGACTTATGGGCTTTATCACCATGAAATTGAATAACAGACCTGTCAGAAAGGTTATCACGGCACAGGATATTATGGCTGCAACGAAAATGGTGTTGCGGATACCTGCATTGGCCCGGGCCGTGGAGATCATGAGACGCTCATTGGTTTTTTCGATGGAGGCCGCGGTTTTGGATGATACGTTCTGGAGATTTTGCTGGACATTATCCGTGACTTCCTGGGATTTTTCCGTAAGAACCGATCTGATCTCATGGTCATTGCTCTCTTTGAGGGAGTTAAAACGCTCCTTGAGCTGACCAATCTCCCTGTCCACGTGATCCCGGCGTACACAGACCAGGGCAGTGCCTATTTTCAGGCCGAAATAGAGTATATCTCTGGAGATTATAATAACATCAGTATCTTTTTTCGATACCTCAAGCACCTTTTCCTGGGGATTATCGCCGTCATAGTCGCCGATGTATTCGATTATTTTGTCATCAACGATATTAATATAGCCCGGAAGTGCATCTCCCTTGTCATCTATGAACAGGGCATAGACAACCTCATTGGTCTGGGCCGCACCTTTGCTTTTTTCAACGAGCTGATCGTAATTTTTTGACATGAGATCATCGGGAACAATGGCGTTGAGCAGGGATGTCAGGGCCTCGGCACTCTGTATCAGGAGCTGCTCCATGGCCTGTCTTATGGCGGCCTCTTCATGGTTCAAAGCTTTCTGGGTTGATGCAGAAAGATCCGAAGATGCCTGGTCACGCATGGTTCCGAGAAGGTTTATGGTCTGGGATTCCAGGGATTGGAAATCTAAATCGGTTGCATCGGCATTGGATTTTAAAAAGGACTTGATATCATTGCCCATTGTGGTAAGAAGGGCGTTCTGCTGGGAGATCATGGTCACAGCAAGGGCAAGAAATGATGTGATAATTATTGCAGTAATTATCAAGACAATCTTAATTTTCAAACTTTTTCGTATAATGGAAATCATGGGTGTACTCCTTTATCGCTGTCAGTCAACCTTACGATTTTC
>JADGBO010000017.1:0-5460 GCA_015231465.1 Desulfamplus sp. | reverse complement strand
ACCTTCCTTTAGATGTTCGGTTATGACTCTTGATGCACCAAACAGAATTCTTTGAAGATAATCAAACTCTCGATCATATTGAACTTCAATGATAATTATTTCATCTTTCAGGTTTTTTACCTTCAGATCTACACGATTGAACTTATCACGACGGTTTTCCTTGTTACTTTCACTTTCAAGGACTTCAAGAATTTTGATATCATCATCAAGAAGTTCACTAAGGAATCCTTCCAGAATTTCGAAATTTGCCTTACTTTTCAAGAGCTTTTTCATTGCCCAGTCAAAGCTGATCAGTTTCCTTTTTGACATTATTTTATCTCCATACTTCCGATGATTGAAAGAGGCGAATTTGACACCCCAGATCAATTTGACACCCCAGATCAAAGAGTTAGCTTGGTCCGACCCCAAAACTGAGTAGGCTGCCTGTTGAAAATATTAGACATTATATCGATTTTCCATAACTTATTGATTTAATTGGGAGCTGCATTTTTAAAATATCAATAAAATCAGCTATTTAGCCAAAATCGGTATAATGACTATTTGTTATGCAACAGCATATCCTGTATGTTGGCGTACATCTGGTTCATGAAATCCTAAAACGATTTTATTTTTTGGAATACCTTCCAGTTCCAATTCAGTTGCTATACCATCCTCAGTTCCATCTCTCTGTATCCAGACAAGGCCATCAATTATATCAATATGAACAACACACCCATGAATACGTCTGACATTTTCCCAACCTAAAGACATAACTAAATAACGATCATTCATGCGATCAATTATTATTTCATTTTCTATTTCTCCGTTAGCATAAGAGATATTGATATAATTTTTTAGTATTTTTTCTATAATTTTACGATATTTATTCAGGATATCCATTTTATAATCTCCTCTTTCCGATGATTGAAAACAATAAGTCGAACACGCTGATTTTCAAGCAGGAGTTGTCCCACAGGTTCTTCAAATACGTCTAAAAAAACGGCCTGACGTATGGCAAGATAAAGTATGCGATCAGGTTCAGTTCGTTTTAATACATCGTGATATAACACATATTGCCCCAGAGCATCTCTGAGGTCTTTGATGATTGAAACTCCAACAAAACTTTTGACTTCAACTGCTATTTTCCGTTCTTTTTTCTCGGCACCGAGTATTTTTTCTGCTCCCAAATCCGCATACATATCTTTTTTGCCCCATTTCATAGCCAATGGATCATGAGTAATAGTCCATCCATCCTTTATCAGGGCAGTTTTCACATGGTTATGATAAATATCTTTTGCAGGCATAATCTCCTTTTTAATCTTATTTGTTCTTGCATATCTTTCAATTCTAAGGAATGGGCCTTAAATAACTTAGCCACTGATCTCACCCACCTAACCCCTCTCCATATCGTTCAATGAAAAAAGCTGGGCAAATATCTGACTGTTGTCAAAGCCATTAAGATGTATGGCACCGGAACGGCAGGAGGCGACGCACAGGCCGCAGCCTTTGCAGAGAACCGGATTGATTTCGGCCTTCTCCTTGAATCGTCCCTCCTTGATAAAGGATGGAGCCGAGTAGGGGCAGACCGAGACACATATACCGCAGGATGAACACTGTCCGGCCTGGACCCGGGCGACATTGCCGTTGGTTCTCATGGTTTTTTTGGCAAGCAGGGTTACTGCCCGGGTGGCGGCAGCCTGGGCCTGGGCAATGGACTCATCAATGGGTTTTGGCCCGTGGGCCAGTCCGCATAGAAACACTCCGTCGGTGGAACAATCCACGGGGCGAAGTTTTGCATGGGCCTCCATGAAAAAACCATCCTGGCTTCTCGGAATTTTATAGAGTGCCGAAAGCCTGTTCTCCCTTTCCGGGACAACTCCGGAAGCAAGGATCAACAAATCCGCCTCTATTTTCATCCTTCGCTGGAGTGACGTTTCAAAAAAGAGCGTCTCTAACTTCGCTCCACTTTTTCGCACCGATACTCCGCCCTCCCCAGATACTTCCTGGGCCTGGATTTTGTTTCCATGTCCTTCCTGGACCGGGATTTTGTTTCCATGCCCTTCCTGGACCGGGCTTTTGTTTCCATGTCCTTCCTGGACCGGGATTTTGTTTCCATGCCCTTCCTGGGCCGGGTTTTTGTTTCCATGTCCTTCCTGGGCCGGGTTTTTGTTTCCATGTCTGAACCTTAAAAACTTCACCCCCTGTTCCCTGGCCTTCCGGTAAATATCCTCCCTCAGTCCAAAGGGTCTCATGTCACGATAGAGAATGTAAACATCCATTGACGGATTCATGGATTTGAGTTCCAGGGCATTCCTTATGGATTGGGTGCAGCACACCTTGGAGCAGTAAACCCTTCCGGGAACCCTGGAGCCGGCACACTGTAGAAAAACCGCGGATTTTATTTTGGATATATCTGAAAGGGGTATGGAAGGAGATTCTCCAAGCAGTATCTCATCCATCTCCAGGCCGGTTATGACCTGGTGGGTCTCACCAAGTAGATAGCCCCCGGGCTTGAACTCCAGGGCACCGGTGGCTATGACGGTTACTCCATGCTCTATGGTCAAGGGCCGGCCGTCTTTAAGTATATGGGTGCTGAAATTTCCCACAAATCCATCCACGTGGTTTATCTGGCTGTCAAGATGTATTTTCACAAGGGGATTGGAGTTTACCCTCTGTATGGCTGTTCTCACATAGTGCCTTATATCTTCCCCCTGCCAGGTGCGATGGAGTCTGCCGGCAATACCCCCCAGGCGGCCGGTTCTCTCCACAAGATGGGTCATGTATCCCTGGGCGGCAAGGGTCAATGCCGCAACCATGCCGGCAACTCCGCCCCCTATGACAAGGGCACTCTGGTCAAT
Organism: Desulfamplus sp.; assembly: GCA_015231465.1. GTDB lineage: Bacteria > Desulfobacterota > Desulfobacteria > Desulfobacterales > Desulfobacteraceae > Desulfamplus. Next base: position 2,623 of record JADGBO010000017.1, on the reverse strand, counting down.
GTTCAGGCTGGGTTCATCCAGGGGTTCATGGAGAACAGCCTTGGCCGTTGACATTCTTACCAGATCCTTTGCCTTTTCCGTGGCCAGATCCTTGTTGGAGGCATGAACCCAGGAACAGTGATTCCTGATATTGGCCATCTCAAAGAGGTATTTGTTAATTCCCGCATTGACAAGGGTCTCCTGGAACAGGGGTTCATGGGTTTTCGGGGTACATGCAGCTATGACAACCCTGTTGAGATTTTTCTCCTTTATTATCCCGCTGATGGCATCCTGGGCATCCTGGGAGCAGGCAAACATACTCTCCTGGGCCAGCTCCACGTAGGGGAGACCCTTTGCCATCTCCACCACCGCCGGAACATCCACCACTCCGGCAATGTTGGTTCCGCACCGGCACACAAAGACACCGATTCTCGGAGCCTCTCCTGTGACATTGATCTCCTGGGGAATCTCTTTGGTTCTGGTGAGGGACCACCGGGCATCCATGAGGTTAATCCCGGCCATGCCCGCTGCCGCACTGGATTCCGTGACCGATGATGGAATGTCCTTGGGTGCTTCAAAGGAGCCGCAGATGTAGATGCCTGGTTTCGAGGTCTTCACCGGTTCAAAGGAGCTGGTCACGGCAAAGTTGTAACCATCAAGATCGAAACCCACCCTCCGGGCCAGATCAATCCCATCTTTTCCCACACATAAACCCACGGAAAGGACAACAAGATCAAACTGCTCCTCCTGCCGCTCTCCATTTTCATCAATGTAGAGGATCAAGTTCATGCCGGATGCGGGGTCGGTATTTATGCGGTTGATTCTTGATTTCACAAAACGGATGCCGGCACTCCTGCCGCGGTTGTAGAAATCTTCATAATCCTTTCCATGGGTTCTGATATCCATGTAAAAAATTGCGGTATCCAGATCCCCGCCCACGTGTTCTTTGGCAAGCATGGCCTCCTTTATGGCATAGGTGCAGCATACCGAAGAGCAGTAGGCGTAGGATCCAATGTGGTTGTCCCTGGAACCCACGCATTGAAGCCAGGCAATCTTTTTCGGTGTTTTCTGATCCGATGGCCTTACCACATGGCCCTGGCACGGTCCCGAGGAGGAGAGTATCCTTTCAAACTCAATGCTTGTCACAATATTGGGTGACCCCGAATAGTTGAAAATATCGTGCCCCGAAGGATCATAGGCAGTGCATCCCGCTGCAATGATAACCGAACCCACTTTCAGGATTAAATTTTCCTTTTTGTCCTCGTAGTTGACGGCATCCGTGGGACAGACCTTTTTACACACTCCGCACTTGCCCCGGGTCAGATAGATACAGTGGGCATCGTCAATGGCATATTTCAGGGGAACGGCCTGGGCGTATTTAACATATATGGCTTTTCTTTTAGAGATTCCCTCCTCGTAAGGATCATTCACCTTTTTGGGGCATTTTTCGGCACAAAGGCCGCAGGCAATGCATTTTTCCATATCCACGTATCGGGGATAACGGGTCAGATGTACATGGAAATCTCCTGCCTGGCCGGTGATGTCCGTCACCTGGGAGAGTGTGAGAAGTTCTATATTGATGTGCCGGCCGACCTCGACCAGTTTGGGTGATATAATTCACATTGCACAGTCGTTGGTGGGGAAGGTCTTGTCAAGCTGGGACATTATGCCCCCGATGGACGATGAACTCTCCACAAGATAGACATAAAATCCTGAGTCCGCAGCATCAAGGGCCGCCTGCATACCTGATATTCCGCCTCCAACGACCATAATGGAACCTGTGTGATTTTGGGACATAATTTCTCCTTGGGAATTGTTTTATAGACTTCCAGAAAAATATTTCAGCCGCAAGGGGCAGCCGCAAGGGACTGCCGCAAGGGGCAGCCGCAAGGGGCAGCCCCTACTAATAAAATGTATCACATTTTAATAATATGGGGTGATTGTGACGCAATCATGACGATTCAGTCTGTTTTTCGTTCACTCTCCTGCTGTAAGGATTCCGGGATGGAGTTCACCATTCCCCAAACCCAGGTCCCGGGGTTCAAGTCCCGTGGCCAGGCCGAGGAGCTGTATGTACAAAATGGCGGGGAGGGCCGGCTCCCGGGACTTTCCTGCCTGGATTCTTTCCAGGAGAGTCAGCTCCTGGACCTTCTGAAACTGCATATAACACCAGGGGCAGCTAACCCCGATAAAATCTGCCGAAACTCTTTTGGCTCCGGCGATCTTCTTATCGGCAATTTTGCGTGAAACTGCCTGGTTTATTCCAAAGAGGGGGGCACCGCAGCATTCGGTTTTTTCCGGCCAGTCCATGGTATGGGCCCCTGTAAGGGCTATGATCTTTCCAGGCAGGGCCGGGGCCAGGGGGTTATCAAACTCCATGATCCCGGAGGGCCGCAGGGAGTGGCAACTGTAATGGGGGGCAATCTTCAGGCCGGTGCAGGGGCGGGTGATCTTATCTTTGACCTGGCCGGTTCCCATGCGGCTTTCAATGAGGGAGAGGTGATGCATAATCTTCAAGCCGCCGGTATATTCAAGTTTTTCAAGGGAGAGTATGGAGTTTATGTACGATCTCATCGGCCCATTCTCTTTTAAGAGAGCATCGGCCCTTTTAAGGCTTCCGAAACAGCAGTCACAAAGTGTGACC
>JADGBO010000179.1 GCA_015231465.1 Desulfamplus sp. | reverse complement strand
ACACACTCTTCCTTTTGAGGGCCCCTGCCGGGTCTGATCCCCTGGCCATGGAACTTTCGGAATGGATACTTGGTCAGGCATCATTTGAGATTGAGTAAGAAATAGTTATCTGCCGGAAATGGGGTGTTCAAACATCAACTCCGGTTCCAGGAAACCATCTTTAAAACCATGAAAAACACAGGCTGCTTTTGTGGGAATCTCAAGGATACCGTAAAATAAGGTTTATTTGTGGGAATCTCAAGGATACCGTAAAATAAGGTTTATTTGATATGAATCTACAACAGGACAAAGTTACGGATATTAAAACAGCTATCAGAACCCATATAAAAGATGGCTGTCACCTCTCGATTGGCGGATTCACCATCAACAGAAATCCCATGGCTGCCGTGTATGAAATAATCCGAAGTAAAATAAGGAATATTCATCTCTATGCCCATTCCAACGGCCAGGGTGTGGACGAGCTTATAGGCGGTGGATGTGTATCAAGACTTGAAATTGCCTATGGCGGAAGCGGCAAATTCGCTCCCACCTGTATAAGATTCAGGAAAGCCGTCCAGGAGAACTCCATTGAGGTGGAGGACTACACCAACTACCAGATGACCCTGAGGTTCCTGGCCGGGGCCATGGGGGTACCCTTTCTTCCCACCAGGTCTTCCCTGGGTACGGATATAGTCAACAGATGGGGATTCCCAAAGGAGATGAGACAAACAGAACCCGATATTCCAGATGAGAAGCTTGTCATCATGGAGAACCCCTTTCAAGGATGGCACGATGTGGGTAAGGTGGTGCTGGTGCCGGCCATCCGGCCGGATGTCACCATAATTCATGTCCAGAAGGCTGACAGGAGGGGAAATTGCCGTATCAATGGTCTTGCCTTTGCAGATGTGGAGCAGGCAAAAGCGGCAAAGCATGTGATTGTGACCTGCGAGACACTTTGTGACAACGAAGAGCTTAAAACCGATTCCGAACAGAATCAGATTCCCTTTATCCATGTGGATGCCGTGGTTCACATACCCAAAGGAGCATATCCCACGGCATGTTACCGCCATTATGATTACGATCCTAAATACCTGAAGAATTATGCCTTAAAAGCCAGGAACGATGAAGAGTATGTAACTTACATGGAGACCTTTATCCATGGCTGCCGGGACCATGCCGATCTCATTGCAATGATAGGATCCGAGCAGATGGCCATTATAAGTGCCGACAGTGTTACCGGATATGCAAAGGACCTGGACAGAAGATAGCAGGGAGCTACAGTGTTTCTATACGTATAATAAGTGTTACCGGATATGCAAAAAATCTGGACAGAAGATAACTGAAGAAGATGAGTGATGAGCTGGAAATGGATTATACATTAAGAGAGATGATGACCATCATGGCAGCAAGGGAGATCAAAAACGGGGATATTGTCTTCTGCGGTACAGGTATCTCCATGCTGGCGGCCATGGCAGCAAAAAACATCAATGCTCCGGAGAGTGTCATATTTTTCGAAACAGGTGCCATGGATTCCAAACTGGAGGAGATTCCCCTGGCAGTGGCAGACCCAAGGGTCATGTACCATACATCTGCCAACGGAGGACTTCTGGACTCCTTTGCCGCCATGCAGAATCCCGTAACTGGCCGAAGGGTCATAGGAATCCTTGGAGCAGCCCAGATTGACATGTTCGGCAATCTCAATTCCACAGTGATAGGTGATTACCACTCTCCGGAAATACGTTTTTCAGGCAGCGGCGGCGGATGTGACGTTGCATCCTTTGTGCCGAGGAGCATTATCTTCATGCAGCATGAGAAGAGAAAATTTGTGAACAAACTGGATTACCTGACAAGTCCAGGGTATCTCGACGGCCCCCGGGGAAGGGAGATGGCCGGCCTGCCCCAGGGCGGGCCGGTGGCGGTAATAACCGACATGGGGGTTATGGGGTTTGATGATGAGACAAAAGAGATGTATCTTGCAGGTTTTTATCCCGGGGTCTCTCCCCAGGACATTCTTGCAAAAATGGAGTTTTCCGTGGATATCTCCAGGGCAGGCCAGGCAGTCCCCCCCACCATGGAAGAGCTGGAACTTTTGAGGGAGAGATGTGACAGCCAGAGGTTGATATTGGGATAACCGCCGGAGGTTGTATTTGGATAACCGCCGGAGGTTGATATTGGGATAACCGCCGGAGGTTGATATTTGGATAACCGCCGGAGATGATTGTAACCTGTCCAGAGCCTCGTTAGTGCCAAGGAGCAGTCATTTTTCAATATTAGTAAACTGTCATGGTCGAAGTTCGGCCACCCCGGATCATGGAAATAATGTATCCATTTCCACGGTAAACTTCTCATCATGGATGGTTTGAAAAAAAACCGGAACTCTTTTGTGAAACTCATCAAGAATGGGAAGCATTATCTGGCGCATCTGGGGATGGGATGCCCTGGAGCAGCGCAGGTTGAAAATATGACGCCACTCCCTGATATTGGCGGTTACGATGATTTCCGTTTTAAGGCTGTTGGGCAGAACCGCCCGGGCTTCCTGGGCCTTTGCTCCGTTCTTGATAAGTGCCATATAGGATGCTTCACATGACTCCATGGCTGACTTCCATCTGTTGTACTGCTCGGAACCCTCCTGCCAGAAAAGGGGTCTGACAACCGTAATTTCGCTGCCGAATTTATCCTTAGAGTAGTTGGCGTAGCGGGTACTCTCCTGGCTGAATGAACACAGGCGATGCCTTACAAGCTCGTGGCTCACTCCTCTGTCGCAAATAATCCGGACAGAAATGGATACGTGTTCAATTACGCTTTCATGGCCCGATTTCACAACCCTTTGAAGGAGGGGTTCCGCACTCTCCGGTGTTATTTTGTCTTCGGATTTGTAGCATGTTCGTGCGGCAATCTCCAGAAGGCGATATATTTCGTCCCTGTCCGGCATGTGCAGTATTTCAAAGCCGGGATCAACTATTTTCATAAAATTTGACTCCTGATTTCAAAGGGTTCAGTGGTTTGTATCCGTTCACTCCTGATTTCAAAGGGTTCAGTGGTTTGTGTCCCTTTACTCCTGATTTCAAAGGGTTCAGTAGTTTGTATCCGTTCACTCCTGATTTCCAAGGGCTCAGTAGTTTTTATCCGCGTACTCAACCCATCCCCCGGCCTTTACAAGGGATAGATCATATTGGCTTATGGAGAAGGGTATCTCAAGTGCTTCACCAGTAGGTACATTGAAGGTAAAGGCCATCTTCTCCATGTCTGTTGTTATGGATGTCTTTTGGCCGTTAAATTTATTGAATATTATCTCCACGGTATCCCTGGGAAGCTCCACCGCCATCATTCCACAGTTGAACATGTTCTGCCTGAATATCCTGGCAAATCCCGATGCGATTACCATATTTATGCCGTTTGCCTCAAAGGCCCAGGGCGCATGTTCCCTTGATGATCCGCATCCAAAGTTACTTCGGGTTAGAACAACGGATTTGCCGGATATATCCCGGCCGGGATCAAAGCCGTCAAGTGACAGATCTTCCAGCAGATAAGGTCTTAAAGCCTCTTTGCTGTTTTCAGTGAGATACTTGGCAGGAATTATCTCATCGGTGTTAATATCGGAGCGGTCAAGGAAAAGTACATCTCCATTGAAATTTTTCATATCGGGTTTTCCTTAATTTTAATTTTTTGACATTGACTACAGTTCTTCTCATATGAATTGATACCATATAATAATAAGGTATAAGAGTATCAATTCATTTGCATATATCTATAGATTTCCAGATAATGTAATTGGCAACCGTACAGTAGGGGCAGTCCCTTGCGGCTGCCCTTAAGAATGGATTTTTCCAGATAATGCAATTGACAACCCTACTGTAGGGGCAATCCCTTGCGGATGCCCTTAAGAATGGATTTCCTGAAATATTATTCTGGAAGTCTATACAGGGGAGAGTTGCATATTTTCCCCTCAATGGCCGATGCAGCGGCTGTGGCAGGACTCACAAGGTGAACCATGCCGCCTTTGCCCATGCGGCCGTTGAAATTTCTGTTTGTGGTGGCTGCACATACCTCGCCCTGGGCAAGAACTCCGTTGCTCATTCCAAGGCATGCCCCGCAGGTGGGGTTGGTCACACAGAAACCTGCATCCATGAAGGTTTTGATGATGCCTGTCTCCAGGGCCTTTGAGTAGATACCGGGAGTTGCCGGAGAGACAATGCCCCGGACATATGGGGCAATCTTTTTTCCCTTGAGTATGGATGCCGCAATCTCAAGGTCTTCCAGTCTTCCGTTGGTACATGAACCTATATACACCTGATCCACCGGTGTCCCCTCCATGTCGCTCACAGGTTTCACCTGGTCGGGTCTGTATCCAAAGGTTGCCATGGGTGCAAGGCCTGATACATCCATGGTGATGGTATCTGTGTAAACAGCGTCACCGTCCGGCAAAAAACGGCTGTACTCTTCCAGGGCTCCCTCCTTTGTTCCGAACTGATCCTGAATAAAGGGCCACAGATACTCCACAGTGACCATGTCCGGAGGGCATATTCCGCTTGTGGCACCTGCTTCCACAGCCATGTTGCAAAGGGTCATGCGCTGGTCCATGGTCATGGCATCCACAACGGAACCGCAGAACTCCATCACCCTGTTGGTGGCTCCGTCAACTCCGATTTTTCCAATAAGTGCCAGAATGACATCCTTGGCATATACGCCGTCAGGCATTCTGCCGAAAATCTCAACCTTCATGGATTGGGGTTTTTTAAAGGCACAGACCCCTTTTAAAATGCCCACTTCCAGATCCGTGGTTCCCACTCCTGCGGCAAAGGCACCAAAGGCTCCATGGGTACATGTATGTGAGTCCCCCATGATAATAGTGAAACCAGGCCTTACAAAGCCCTGTTCAGGGAAAATGGCGTGGCATACACCGTTTCTGCCGATGTCAAAAAAATCTTTGATCTTATGACGGGCTGCCCAATCCCTTAAAATTTTGCCCTGCATGGCAGTTTTGGAGTCCTTGGCAGGGGAGACATGGTCAATGACCGCCTTTATTTTTGACGGATCAAAGACCCGGTCCTTTCCCCGGGCCACAAGGTCGTTGATGGCTATTGGGGTCGTTATTTCATGACAGAACACCGCATCAAGGCTTATTACATGAATATCGCCCGATGGATTGTCAACATGGTGGGCATCGAATATTTTTTCTGCAACTGTTTTACCCATTTTTTTTCCTTATTTAATAGTCAGTACTCGGTCATCAGCTACGCAGCTTTCATTTTTCGTTGTGTCCCCCAGGGTATGGAGGGTAATCATGCAAATAGAAGCACCTCCGGAAATTAAACAGTGTGTCCCCCAGGGCATGGAGAGTAATCCCTGGGCCTATGCTTCAGTGGGCTGGGGCGGGGGAGGAGAGTGTTCTATAATGAACTCATCCACCTTGTCCATGCTCGACGATATCATTACGTGTTTTACTTCAATTTCAGTGAGATGGCCCTCAAGATAGGGATTCAGCAGATCAAAGAGCTTTGCCGTGACCACTTTCATCTCGTCAAAGGTTTTGACATCTTTATATACAAGGGAACTCAAATAGATTATGGCTGCATCCCAGGCCCTTGGATGGAGTTTGGGGATATCCTGGTCATCGGTTATCTCCTCAAGATGAAGATCCAGGGCAAGGCAGAGATATCTGTCCTTGTCATGGGAACTCAATTTATTTATGTTCACGATGAGGGGTTTCATGTTCAGCACAGGATACAAGATGCCTTCGACCTTTGCCTGTCTTTTGACCCGGGAGCGCTTCCAGGTGATAAGCCTGGCATTGGGGTATCTAAGGATAATTTGTCTCTTGTCGATTTCAACAATATCAAGTACATATGTGCTACCCTTTGCCCATACCTCTTCCATCTCGGAATCCATTACATTGATGATAAGAGTGTCGTCATCCTCAAGCCTCCATGTGCCTGTGGCAGAGCCTCTTCGCTCAACAATCTTGGAAGCTCCGCCTTCTATTCTGAGATCAGATGACCAGCTTCCGTTATTTCTTAGGATCAAAAGGGTATATATTTTGTTGCTATAGCGGTTCCAACTGCCGACAAGCAGTTCGTGGGTAGGCGATAATTGGAGCATCTCTTCGGAATCGCCTTTGCACCCCGAAAGAGAGGATATGGCAATAAAAAACAGAAGAGAAACCGCCACCATGCGGCGGAGTGAAAAATGATATAACAATTTCATAAATACCTCCTCAAGGAAACCCCTACGGTCACGAAGTGCCGTAGGGGTAGTTGACGGTTTAGGGTACTCCTTGGGATGTGAAATAAAAAAAGGGCACTTCCTAAAGAAACACCCTTTTTTAAGATTTGCTCAAATATCACCAGAAGATCATGAGCAGCATTTTCCGGCTGTGCCGCAACTGGAGCAGTCGGACTGTCCAAAATCAATTTTTGAATCCAGCTTAAAGCCCATGCCTGTAAAGTCTATCTTGATCAGTTGGGCCTGCCTCATGAAATCCTTGTCAACAAGAAATTCAAAACCTTTTACGTTATATGTGTTGTCGTTGTTTCTTGACTCATCCAGAGCCATTGCAAGGGAGGGGCCCCCTCAGCCGCCGGAATTCAGAAAGATTCGTATGGGGGAAGCCTCTTTTCCCTTGAAATATTCCTCAATCTGCGTTTTTGCAGCATCAGTCATGTCAATCATAATTGGTTCTCCTTAGTGGTTATTGATTGTTCAGCATTTTGGAATGGCCCAGGGTATATGCCATTACCGTTCAAGGTATATGCAATTACCGTTTAAGGTATCTGTCATTACCGTTTAAGGTATCTGTCATTACCGTTTAAGGTATATGCCATTACCGTTTATTGCTGAGTTAATAATTATTTTAACCATACAGCCCTCTCTTGTCAATAGAGAGGTTGTATGCAAAATCTTTGCTAAAAATCTTTACCTTGGAAATGGATACATTATTTCCATGATCGGGGGTGGCCGAACCCCGACCATGAAGGTTTACCGTGGAAATGGATACATTATTTCCATGATCGGGGGTGGTGCCTCCAGCCATGAAGGTGTACTCCGAAGATTGCAAAATTTTATTGATATGAAAGCCGTAAGCCGTCAGTAATAACTAATCAGAGCTACACTCATTGACTTGAAAGGGATTTATATGATAGCGTAGCATCCGCTTTTGATGCAGATTCTTTTATGCCTTTGGGAAGTGAGTGTAAAATAATA
>JADGBO010000178.1 GCA_015231465.1 Desulfamplus sp. | reverse complement strand
CCACAGACATGGCAATGGATAACCGGAATGGGTGTTCCCCAATAGCGCTGGCGGGATATGCCCCAGTCCCGGAGACGGAAGCTCACCGTCTTTCTCCCCATGCCCCTCTCCTGGAGCCAACTGGTAATTTTATCCATGGCAAGGGTGTTGTCCATTCCATCATAGGGTCCGGAATTGACAAGTCTGCCCGTCCCTGTATAGGCCCGGGTCATGGTTCCTCCATCCAGGTGCCCGGGGGCCAGGCTGGACGGAAAGGGCATGGAATCCTGGGACAAAGATTCTTGAGACCGGAAATCCTGGGACAAAGATTCTTGAGACCGGGAATCCTCGAATGAAGAATCCTGAGACCGGAAATCCTGGGATGAAGAATCCTGAGACCGGGAATCCTGGGGCGAAGAATCCCGGGACCGGGGGGGCGGCCAGTATTCCCGAAGGGTTGTCTCATCTTCGGGCTTTATTACCGGTACAATCTCCAATCCGTATTTTTTTGCAAAGTCAAAATCCCTCTGATCGTGGGCAGGCACGGACATGACGGCCCCGGTACCGTACTCCATCAGGGCAAAGTTGGCCGTGTAAACAGGCATACGCCTTCCGCTTGCCGGATTGATGCACCAGGTGCCGGTAAATACCCCCTCTTTTTCATATTTTTCAATGGCCGATGATGATCGCTCCTGACGGGATATCTTGTTGAGAAACTCCTGTACCGGAATTTCCTGCTCGGTTCCCCTGGAAAGGGACTCCACCAGGGGATGTTCCGGGGCAAGGCACATGAAAGTTGAACCGAAGAGTGTGTCGGGTCTTGTGGTGAAAACTTTTATTTGATCACCCCTCCCCTCTATGTTGAATGTTATTTCCGAACCGGTACTTTTGCCAATCCAGTTCTTCTGCATCACCGTAACTTTTTCCGGCCACCCGGGCAGTCTGTCACAGTGCAAAAGGAGATCTTCGGCATGATCGGTTATCCTGAAGAACCACTGGAACAGCTTTTTCTGTCTCACCTGGTCTCCGCAGCGCCAGCACATATCAGCCTCCACCTGTTCATTGGCAAGAACAGTCTGGCAGTGGTCACACCAGTTGACATAGGACTCCTTCCGGTAAACCATATCTTTTTCCAACATCTTCAAAAAGAGCCACTGCTCCCAGCGATAGTAATCGGGTTTGCAGGTAGCGATCTCCCTGTCCCAGTCATAGGAAAATCCCATCCTTTTCAACTGTTTTACCATGGCGGCAATATTTTCATAGGTCCATGCCGCCGGATGGGTTTTGTTGTCTATGGCGGCATTTTCAGCGGGCATTCCAAAGGCATCCCATCCCATGGGATGGAGGACATTGAAGCCGTTCATTCTTTTATACCTTGCCACCACATCTCCAATGGTGTAGTTTCTCACGTGTCCCATATGGATTTTACCCGATGGATAGGGAAACATCTCAAGGAGATAATATTTTTTTCCCGGCCCCTCTTCAGATACCCTGAAGATACGGTTCTCCTGCCAGTACTGCTGCCATTTAGACTCAACCTGCTCAGGGGTATAGCGATCATCCATCATCACTTTTTCAAACCTCCGTGCCCTGCAAAGAGAAGCACTGTCCATGATTTATGTTAAAAAATAAAATTTTAAGAGACACATAAATGCCACAATATCCTGTAAATAGCAAGCACCTCCCCATGGGATATTTTTCATAAATAATTTGACTTGCCTGTCACAATTTAATAGTTGTGATTCCAGTCCGAACCAGGCAGACAAAACAGTTATATAGTTTTCCAGATAATAAAATCGGCAAACATCCTGTAGGGGGCAGTCCCTTGCGGCTGATGGTTTTCCAGATAATAAAATCGGCAAACATCCTGTAGGGGGCAGTCCCTTGCGGCTGATGGTTTTCCAGATAATAAAATCGGCAGACATACTGTAGGGGCAGTCCCTTGCGGCTGCCCCCTATATATCGGCTCTCCAGCCGTTCAGAAATTAGTTTTAAATAAGAAGGAGGATGCAAAAACAGGCATTGAATGACAAGAAAGATATTGATTAACGCACTGGATTCCGGCGAGTGCCGGATCGTAACAGTAAAGGATAACAAACTCGAAGAGCTTCACCTTGAAACGACATCAAGGGAGATGACCCAGGGAAATATTTACAAAGGCATAATTGTAAGGGTGGAACCCAGCCTTCAGGCTGTCTTTGTAGATTACGGAACGGAAAAGAACGGATTCCTCCAGAGGCAGGAGATACACAGCGATTATTTTCTCGACAATGAATCCGGAGACAGAAATCTTACAAATATAGTTAAAAAAGGCCAGGAGCTTATTGTTCAGGTTGTTAAAGATCCCATCATGCACAAGGGATCCATGCTCACCACATTCATATCCCTTCCCGGACGACTCTCCGTACTTATGCCCGGAAGCTCCACCCGGGGAGTTTCAAGGCAGATCGACTGTGAAGAGGAGCGTAAACGCCTTAAATCCGTTGTTGAAAGCCTCAAACTGCCCGAAGGGTTTGGACTGATTGTCAGAACAGCAGGAAAAGATGCCAACAAGACCATGCTGACAAACGATCTCAAATACCTGTTGAGGGCATGGAAGAACATCAACGAGAAAAGCATTGAAAGCCCTGCTCCCTCACTGCTCTACAAGGAGCAGAATCTTGCTGTCCGTTCCCTCAGAGACTATTTTACAGCCGATGTTTCGGAAATCTTAATAGATGATGTTGATGTATATAAAGAGGTAAAGGATTTCATAAAAATCATAGCTCCCAAACAGCAGAAAATAGTTAAGCTGTACAAGGGAGAGAAACCCATCTTTACCAAATATCAGCTTGAGGAGCAGCTTGCATCAATATTTGAAACCCACGTATCGCTTAAATCCGGCGGGGCCATTGTCATTGACCAGACAGAGGCCCTTGTTGCCATTGATGTCAATTCCGGCAAGTCCACATCCATGAAAAATATCGAACAGACAGCCTATCATACCAATCTGGAAGCAGCGGAAGAGGTGGCAAGGCAGCTAAGGCTCAGGGATATGGGGGGACTCATTGTCATTGATTTCATTGATATGAAAGATGCAAGGCACAAGGCGGAGATTACAAAAACCCTTAAAAATCAACTTAAATCGGACAAAGCCAAAACCAAGGTGGGGGGGATATCACGCTTTGGACTTCTGGAGATGTCCCGCCAGAGACTGAGACCCTCCATAACCTTCGGCAGCTTCTCCACTTGCCGTCACTGCAATGGCAGGGGCATGGTCCCCTCCATTGAAAACCTGGCACTGGCATTTATGAGGCAGATAAACCTCAAGACAATCAAGGGAGGGATAAAATCCATTACCGCTGTCCTGCCCTGGGAACTGGCCGAATTTATGCTTAACAGCAGGCGCAAGGAGCTGGTGGAGATGGAAAATCGCCGGAGTGTAACTATTACAATCGTTTCTGATAAGAATATGGTCCGGGGAGAGAGCAGTATCACCTGTGATAAGGAGTAGAATTTTTATGAAAGCCGTCAGTACTAAGTCATCAGCTATAGTTTTCCAGATAATGAAATTGGCAACAGTACCGTAGGGGCAGCCCTCTATGGCAACAGTACCGTAGGGGCAGCCCCCCTGTGGCTGCCCTTAATAATGGTTTTGCTGAAATATTATTCTGGAAGTCTATAAGAGATTTCATGCTTTGTTGTCTTCGCCAGGGCATGGGTGTTATGGAAACAAGATAGACGCAACCTTGACATAAACCAGGATTTTGTGTATCTGGGACAGTCGCAATTATGAGATATTTTCTCAAAAAAATCTCAAAAGAGTATGTTCTTAAAAATCGAAAACCATTTCCGGCATTGGGCTGTCTGTTTATACTGGCCGGAATATTAACTTACGTAAAAAAGAATGGAGAATTAAAATGATTGATGTGGCATATGCAATGGGCGAGTCCGGTGCAGCAGGGCAAGGTGGATTTACAGCTTTTGTACCTCTGATTTTGATGTTTGTCATATTCTACTTCCTGCTCATAAGACCCCAGCAGAAAAGGGCCAAGGAACACCAGAATATGGTCAATAACCTTAAAAAAGGAGACAGGATAATAACCTCCGGAGGTATTCACGGAACCATAACTTCCCTTGGAGATACAACCATCTCCCTTGAGGTTTCGGAAAACGTGAAAATAAAGATCAACAGAGGCAATGTTGCGGGACTGGTACAGAAGCCATCTTTGCAGAAAGAGTCTAAGAAAGAGCCTAAAAAAGAGAAAAAATAATGGACCAGCCAGGGCGGCATCCACTATCTGGGAACTTGTGACTTTAGAGAGCATTGACGACAATGGTATTTTCCATGTGCGGCATCCACTATCTGGGAGCTTGTGACCCTTGAGATATTAAAATATTCAGGAGTAACCAAATTGAAAAAAATTAACTGGAAATGGGCATTAATTGCATCAGTAATGATAGTTGCCTTTATTTATATATTGCCTACGTTTTATGACTGCTGGCCCCATAAAAAAATTAACCTCGGGCTGGACCTCCAGGGGGGCATGCACCTTGTTCTTGAGGTCAAGACAGAAAAAGCCGTTGAAAGTACCGTTGAAAGAACCATACATGAAATCAGGCAGGAGTTCAGAAAAAAGCAGATAAAACATCTTGGAATATCCCACGACTCCCATGATACCCTTTCCATGATTGTATCCGGAGAAGATATAGACGAGGTCAATGCTGTCATATCTAAAGATTTTGGTGATTTTGAAGTTGTTTCCACAAAAAAGGATGGAGATCAGAGAACCATTGTCCTGAAGCTTCCCCATGACGAAGCCGTGAATATCAAAAGGATGGCCACAGACCAGGCATTGGAGACCATACGCAATCGTATAGATGCCTTTGGTGTAAGCGAGCCCGATATAAGAATACAGGGGGAGAACAGAATCCAGATACAGCTTCCCGGTATCAATGATACCAGCCGTGCCAAGGAGCTTATAGGCAGAACCGCACGCCTTAACTTCCAGCTTGTCAATGATGAAGGCGATGTAAATACGGCTCTATCGTCGGGGGCTCCGCCGGGCTACGAGATTCTATACCAGATACAGGATGAGCCCCCGGGGCAAAGTGCAAGAACTCCCTTTCTTATCCAGAAAAGGGTTCTTCTGGACGGCAGCTCCCTCACAGATGCAAGGGTGATGATAGACTCCCAGTTCAACGAGCCCTATGTAAGCATAGAGTTTGATCGTAAAGGGGCCCGGATATTCGAGCAGATAACCGGAGAGAACATTAAAAGACGACTTGCCATTGTCCTTGATGAGACGGTCTATTCAGCACCTGTTATCCAGGATCGCATTGCCGGGGGCCAGGCAAGGATCACGGGCAACTTTACCATGGAGGAGGCCAGGGATCTGGCCATAGTCCTGAGGGCGGGTGCCCTTCCGGCACCTGTAGAGATAATTGAGGAGAGGACCGTGGGACCCACACTCGGTGCCGACTCAATACGCATGGGTCTTCTCTCCATGGTTGCCGGGGGAATCCTTGTGATTCTCTTCATGGTCATCTACTACCGGGGTGCAGGAGTTATAGCCGACATTGCCCTTGTGGCCAATATACTTCTTATAGGTGCCGGGCTGGCCGCTTTCCAGGCAACCCTGACTCTTCCGGGCATTGCCGGCATAATTCTCACCATAGGTATGGCTGTGGATGCCAATGTCATAATTTTTGAGCGGATAAGGGAAGAACTCGCTGCGGGAAAGACCCCCCTTGCCTCGGTGACGGCAGGATTTGACAGGGCTGCCCTGACCATCATGGATGCCAATGTAACCACACTTATTGCTGCGGTGGTTCTTTTTCAGTTCGGCACAGGTCCCGTAAAGGGATTTGCAGTTACCCTGGGCCTGGGGATCCTGGCCAGTCTCTTTACCGCCCTGGTTCTCTCCAGAAACATTTTTAAATATATTCTCTCCATGAAGAAAACATCTACCTTGAGCATATAACAGTGAACTCATGAAAATAAGGAATCCATACAATGCAGCTTATCAAACCTGACATAAATATAGATTTTACAGGGAAAAGGATGAAGGGATTTTACTTCTCCGCCGCCCTGATTCTCATAAGTATTATTTCCCTTGTACTCCACCGAGGCCCTAATTACGGAATAGACTTTGCCGGTGGAACCCTTGTCCAGGTAAAGTTCAACCAAGCCGTGAACCTTGAAAACATAAGGTCAGGACTTTCCACCATGGGACTTGAAAAGGCTTCCCTCCAGCATTTTGGAAAGGAGAATGACAACGAATTCCTTATAAGAACTCCTTCCCCGGAAATGACCGGAGAGGGTTTTTCCCTGTCCATAAAAGAGGTTCTCACGGACTCCACAGGAGCCGAGACCGAAATCCGGCGTATTGAGATGGTGGGGCCCCAGGTGGGCCAGGAGCTTAGAAAACAGGCACTGCTTGCAATATTCTACGCCCTTCTTTTTATTACCATATATATATCGGGAAGATTCGAGATGAAATGGATGCTCTCCGGCATAACTGCCGGAGCCATGATGAGTGCCGTCTATTTTCTCTCTGTTTTCAATGTGGGCATTCCGTTTTTGATTACAGCCGCCCTCCTGGTCTCACTTGCCCTGTTCTGGTATCTGAATCTGAAATATGCCATGGGAGCCGTGGTGGCCCTGATCCACGACGTTCTCATAACAGTGGGAATATTTTCCCTTTTCGGCATGGAGTTTTCACTGCCCATCATTGCAGCCCTTCTCACCATCATCGGATACTCCCTCAACGACACCATAATAGTATTTGACAGAATCCGTGAAAACAGATCCCACTCAAAGAAAATCTCCTTAGAGAAGATCATAAACCGCAGCATCAACGAAACCCTGAGCCGGACAGTACTCACGTCCACCACCACACTTGTGGTTCTCATTGCCCTGTTCACCCTTGGCGGAGATATTATCCATGACTTTGCCTTTGCAATGATAACCGGCGTAATCATAGGAACCTACTCTTCCATATTTGTTGCAAGTCCCATGCTGCTTTTGACATCCCCCAAGCAGGTGGTCCATTGACAAAAAAGGAGGGCGGCATCCCTCCCCATAGAATGATCTTTTTGCTTCAAAAGGGCTGAGCCGGCCCATTGACAAAAAAAAGGAGGGCGGCATCCCTCCCGGTCCCCGGCTTATGTCAGGCAAGGGGAGGGAGCCACACTGAGATGAAACATCTATCCAGGCTTTTTCATTACCATTCCACAGGACTTTATATACCCGTCATTGCAATAATGATGGCTCTCTTTTCATGTATGCCCATGAAACGCCTGGATTTCGAGGTCTAT